>JAUHXY010000235.1 GCA_030426785.1 bacterium | reverse complement strand
GATCCACAAAGCGCGTGCGCCGGCCACCCAATGGCCTTCCAGGTTCCAGCCGTCGCTCGCGCGGTCGCCAGCGAGCATGGCGAGCGGCTCGACCCGTTGGGTGGGTTTCGGTTGGCCTTCGTGGACGGGAGGTAACGGAGTCAGCTTCTTCTGCCGCGTGAAGTCGTTCGAGATGAGCTCCGAGACGCCCTGCTCTTCCAATTGGTAGAGCCGCCAGTTGTAGTTTTCGTTGGATGGGAACTGCCAGCGCTCGACCAAGTCGAAGGAGCGTTTCTGTTCTTGGCCGTCCGCCATCAAGCCATCGGAGATGTGGTACTTCTGGCGATTGATCAACAGGTCGCCTTCCCAGTGGTAGACGCTTTCGGCGTAGGACCCGTTGGCGCCCACCGCGATGCCGCGCACCTCGTCGTCGACGGGGTCGTAAAAGATCACGCTGACTTCGGGCAGAGGGCTCTCGAGCTCTTCTTTGTTGTGCACCTCGGCGAACAGGCAGGCCCCTTTTGGGCCCGGCACGAAGCGCCGGAAGATCGGCTTGCCCTTGCCTTCGGCGGCGTGCCACTCGCCGCCCGCGAGCACGGCCATGCGCTGCCAAGCTTCGAAGCCGTGCACGGGCGCGTTGGGGTCTTGCTCCTCCCCAGCTTGCATAGCTTCGGATTCGGCCGGGGCAGGGGAAGGTTCCTGTGCCCAAGCGACGGAGGTGGCGACCCCGAGCCCCGCGAGACTGAGGAAAAGGGCTTTCCTGATGGCCTGCAGCCCCGGTTGGACCAAGGACGAGCGCCAATAGGGTGCGGGTGCGGAAGGGGAGTGTGCTTGCATAGACTTTCCAGAAATCCGTGGGGTTGTATGCTCCCTTGGACTCTTAAGGGCGTCAAGCCTTCCCCCAGCGGGGCCCGAGACCGTTTCGAGGGCGCGCAGCTCTCTTCTAGGCCATCCTGAGGGGATTTGGCCCTTGGGGGATCGCACCGGCGAGTCGATACGAAGAGCTAGGAACATGGATTCTCCGCACCGTCGACAGCCAGCACCCCCCGCCTGGTGGCCTAGCTGGATGGCTCCCGCATGGGAGTTTCTGAACCGCGACCTATGGTCCGCGGATCTGGGCGGTTTGCCGACCTTCCGCCGCTGGTACTACCGGATTTCGCGCATCTTGTACCTCGCGGTACGCGGCTTCCATTTGGACCACTGCATGTTCCGGGCCTCGGGTTTGGCCTTCATCACGGTGCTGTCGCTCGTGCCTCTGTTGGCGGTGGCGTTTTCCGTGGCGAAGGGCTTGGGCGCGTACGAGCGCCTGCGCAAAGAGGTCATCGACCCGTTCCTCGAGAGCACGTTCGAGGCCACCCAAACCATCGTGGACGGGGTTCAGGTAGCAGCCGAACCCAACAGCGTGCGCACCGCCATCGAGCAGGTGCTCGAGTTCGTGCAAGGCACCAACGTCGGCAACCTCGGCACGGTCGGGATGCTCGCGTTGATCTACACGGTCATCAAGCTGCTGGGCTCGATCGAGCAGACCCTCAACAAGATTTGGGGCGTGCGCAAAGCGCGCTCTTGGGTGCGCAAGTTCGCCGACTATCTTTCGATGGTCGTCGTGGTGCCGTTGATTTTGGTTTCCGCGACAGCGTTCATGACCACCGCGCGCAGTTCCGCGTTGCGCGAGCGCATCGACAGCCTGCACCTCGGAGCCGCTTGGGAGCAAATCCTTGGGCTCGGCACCCTGCTCGCTCTATGGCTCGGGTTCGCCTTCGTCTACCTGTTTCTGCCGAACACGCGCGTGCGGGTCTGGTCGGCTCTGCTGGGTGGCGTCGTCGGCGGCACCCTGTGGTGGCTGACCCAGTTGCTGCACGTGGAATTCCAACTCGGCGTCGCGAAGTACAACGCGCTCTACTCGGGTTTGGCCGCGATCCCCTTGTTCCTGTTCTGGCTATACCTGTCGTGGGTGACGGTCTTGATGGGGGCGGAGCTCGCCTGCGCTCACCAAAACGAACCGGCCTTCCGGCAGCTCGCTCGCTCCCGGGAGTTCGATCATTCCTTGCGCGAAGTGGTCGCGGTGCGAGCCATGGCGCGCATCAGCGCGGCCTTCTTGAGCGGCAAACCGCCCTTACGGCCCTTGGAGCTCGCCACGGAATTAGCCGTGCCCGAACGCACGCTCGTCGAGGTGTTCCAACGCTTGGTGGACGCACACGTGCTGGTCTTCGCCGAAGACGAGTTCCAAGAGGACGCCGCCGTCGTGCCCGCCCGCGACCTGAACAACATCCAATTGCAGGACGTCTACGACGCCTTGGTCGGCAAATCCGGCCCGGTCGAGCTCACTTCCCAAGCCGGCCCCGACGTCGCCATCGACGCCCTGCGCAAGCGCTTCGAAGAGCAGCGCGACCAACTCTCCGCCAACATCTCCATGCGCGAGTTGGGCGAACGGCTGATGCAGGCCACCGAAGAGGCCAAAACCCCCGCCGTCGCACCGGAAGGCCAGCCGGGGCTGGCGTAGGCTGCCAGCGAGTCAACGGTTTGGCTTGCGGTCGCGGTCGTCCTTGTAGGGTTCAAGGGCGGAGTGCATCGGTTGCTAAGCCCGGTGGCGGGCACTTGGGATTGAGGGGGTAGCATTTGCGCCGGCGGTGGGGGCAGCGCATCATTCGCGGCCCGTGTCCGAGTCTTTGCCAACGATCTCCCCGGCACGCCTGCGGCGCAACTTGGTGCTGATCAAGGCGATGGCGTTCAGCTGGATGTTCCTCATCCTGATGCCGGTCGTGGTGCCCTTTTTCAAATCGGTGGGGCTCGACGACGGGGACGTGTTTTTGGTGCAAGCCATCTTCTCGGGGTCGGTGGCCTTGCTGGAAGTGCCCACGGGGTACGTGTCCGATTTGCTGGGGCGCAAGCGCACTTTGGTGATCGCGGGGCTCCTCCACGGCATCGGCTTTTCGATGCTGCCGTTCGTGCATGGCTTTTGGGGCGTGGCGGGTTACGAGGTGGTGGCGGCGCTGGCCGTCAGCCTGTACTCGGGCACCGACGTGGCGCTGCAGTACGATTCGCTCGAAGCGCTGGGTGAGGAGACCGTCAAGCGCAAGAACCTCGGTCAGCGCCTCTTTTGGATGCAATCGGGCGAGACCGCGGCCGCCCTCGTGGGCGGGTGGTTGGTGCTCGTGAGCCTCGACGCCGTCGCCATCGGCAACGCCATGATCGGCTGGGTGCCGTTCGTCTTGGCGCTCTTCATGACCGACGTACCCATCGCGCGCATGGGGCGGCATGCGCACCGTGACAACCTGGCGCGCATCGCGCACGAGCTGTTTCGCGTATCGCCGATCGTGCGCGGCGTGTTGTGGAACTTGGTGGCCTATGGATTGGCCACCTTGCTGGCGGTGTGGGCCTTCCAAGGCTACTGGGAGGCGATCGACGTGCCGCTCGCTACGTTTGGCTATCTGTGGGCCGGCTACAACCTGGTCGTGGCGCTGGTGGGCGGCAACGCGCACCGCATCGAGGATTCCATCTCGACCCTTTGGGCCCACCGGCTGATCGCCTGGCTGCCGGTGGTCGGTTACGGGGGCATGGCACTCGTGTTTTCGTTCGCGGCGGGCACGCCTTTGGGCTGGGTGTTGGGCGTCGCGGCCGGGCTCGCGTTCCAGGTGGGCCGCGGGCTGACGCAGGTGGTGCTCAAAGACGAACTCAACCTGCGCGTGCCCCCCAACATGCGCGCGACGGCGAATTCGGTGTCCACTTTGGGGGTGCGTTTTGGTTTCGTGTTGCTGGGGCCGCTGCTGGGTTTCCTGATCGACGGTTACCAACACGACACGGCCTTCTGGGTCTTCGCCGCGCTGTACGCCGTGTTGGCGATCGGGCTGGCTTGGCCCTTGATGGTGTTGATGGGGCGCGAACGCAGCGCCGGCTCAGTGCATCTGGGCCACGATGGTTCGTCCGATCGATAGGGACGAAGTCGCGGCGGGGGAGGGCGCGTTGAGCACGTGCCACAGGGCGCCTTCTTTTTGAATCAAGAAGTCGTCGACGAGCTGCCCGTCCGGGTTCATGGCCTGCGCGCGCACGCCGGCGGGGGCCCGCTCGAGGTGCTCCACCTGGATTTCGGGAATCAGTTGGGAGAGGGCTTGCACGAAGGCCTTCTTAGACCAGGAGCGCCAGACCTCGCCCATGCCCGTGCGCCAGTGACGTGCCACCAAACGCCAAAAACCGGTGTAGCTCAAGGTATCCCACAGGTCGCGGGCTGACACGTCGCGCCAGCGGTACCCTTCGCGCGCCAACGCGAGCACGGCGTTGGGGCCGCATTCGACCCCGCCGCCGATCATGCGCGTGAAGTGCACGCCCAGGAAAGGGAACTTGGGATCGGGCACCGGATAGATCAGGGTGCGGCAGAGATGTTGGGCTTCGGGCTTGAGTTCGTAGTACTCGCCGCGGAAGGGCACGATGCGGGCTTTGCGCCGGTGTCCCGCCAGTTGCAAGGTGCGATCGGAGTGCAGTCCGGTGCAGTTGATCAGGCGTTTCGCGGCGTAGACCCCGTCCTGGGTTCGCACGGTGACCTGATCGTGGCCAGGCTGCAGGGAGGTGACCTGTTGGTCGAGGATGACGCGGCCCCCTAGCTCGCGGATGACGCGCACGAGGGTGCGGCACACCTGGCCGTAATCCACGATGCCCGCTTCGGGCACGTGCAAGGCCGCGACGCCAGCCACGGCCGGTTCGAGTTCCTTTAGCCGCTCGGGGCCGATGCGCTCGCAGGCCACTCTGGCGCCTTCGCCGCGCTCTTGGATGCGCTCCAAGGCGGGCAGCTGGTCAGGGCGCGTGGCGACGATGACTTTGCCGGTGCGTTCGAAGGGAATGTTCTGCTCGCTGCAAAACGCCTCCATCAGAGCTTTGCCGGCGCGGCAATTCTCCGACTTGAGCGAGCCCGGCTTGTAGTAGATACCGCTGTGCAACACCCCGGAGTTGTGGCCGGTTTGGTGCATGCCCACGCGGGGCTCCTTTTCCAAGAGTTGGACTTCCCGGCCGGGAAAGCGCAGCAGGTACTGGTACGCCACCGCCAGTCCGACGATGCCGCCGCCTACGACGAGGAGGTCCGCTCTTTCTTTCACGGCGACGGGGGGTGGGAGCTACGGCAGTTCTTTGTCCAGGATTTCGCGGATCCGGTCCCGATAGACCGTGCGTTCGAGCAGGCTCAAGTTCTCAGGATCCAGCGTGGTTTGGTCCAGGTCCTTGAACAAGTCGACCAACTCAGGATTCTGCTCGCTCATACGCTCGATTTCCATGCCCGCCTCGATGGCTTGTACCCGCAAGCGCTTGGCCTGGAGTTCCCCGTCGATGATCACGAGGGCCTGTTCCCACTTCTCCTGCGCCTCGATGGTGGCGGCCAACAGTTGCGTCTTGGGGTGATCGAAGAGGGCTTCGTCGCGCAGGCCGAGGCTTTTGACCTCCCGCTTGAGCTCCTCTTTCTTCAGAACGAGGTCTTGGAGGATCTTTTGGGCGCGCTGTTTCTGCCGCTCAAAGTGCTGGACTTGATCCTGCACGATGGACAGTTCGCTCTGGGGGGTGGGCGGACCCAAGGAGCTGATCAGGTCGCGCACCGGGTTTCCAGCCACGGCGAAAGCCAGCACCAAGCCGAAGACGGCGGATACGATGCTGGTGCTGCGCGGATCGACGAGGGCGTGCAAGGCCGGCAAGGCGAACAGGATGCCGATGCCAATCCGGATGCCATTGTCAAACCCGCCGACCTTGTCCCGCACGAGGTAGGCCAGGATGAGGCCGGACGCGACGCCAAAGCCCCAACCGAGGGGCTCGCGGTTGGAGCCGGTCACGAAAGAGCGAGCGGCGAACAGGAAGAGCAGCACCGCCGCGGCGCTGGCCGCAAGGTCGAGGATCGGGATCTGGTTCATGGGCGAGGGGAGGCCGCCGGGCGAGCCTCGCTATTTGTATCCGAAGGGGGCGCTGCTATTCAAAAAAACCGGAGCCGGCACGAGGCCGGCTCCCGAAGGGTATCTTACGGGCACTCGGCAGTATAGCGGCGACCGTAATCGTCTTCGTAGATGCACATGCCAGGCTCGCTGGCCCTGCCGATGAGCGCCCAGGCGCAGCGCGACCTGCTCCAGGCACAGATCAACGAGATCGGTGCCATCGTCGCCTATCGGCTCGCGCTCATCCAGCTGCACCTCGCCGAGGGGACGATGCTCGATCGGCGCGGGGTTCGGATCGA
>JAUHXY010000234.1 GCA_030426785.1 bacterium | reverse complement strand
AAAAGCGGCGCTTGGAGTCGAAGCGGCAGCGCAGCGAAACGAAACGCTCGCGCGGCAAGCGGTACGGGCGCGACGACTGACCCCTGACGTTGGGGAACGGGACGTGCCGAGAAACGCTTGAACCTTTCGCAGCGCTTGCTTGGTTAGGCACTTCGGCGGAAGCCTGGCGGCGGTTCTCTCCATCGCACGCTCCGGATTGGGATGCGGGTGGGCTCGCGCTGACGCCTTCGGTTGAGTTCACCAGCGAACAGGAGCAACAGTCGCTGGCGCATCGCGCTGGCAAAACACCCGATGCCGCGTGTCGGCCTTAAAACAAACAAAGCCCCGCGCTAGCACGCGGAGCTTTGATGTCGGTTCCCCAAAGGGAAAGAGAAGGGGGTTGGTCCTAGAAGCTGAGTTGCAGCATGGCCTGCAGCAGGTCCGCGTCACCGGCGTCCGAGTCGATCGTGCTGTAGCCGAAGGAGTACTTCAAGCCGTGACCATCGATGTAGCGGTTGACGCCCAGGTCGATGATGGTGGTATCGTTGGTATCGTCGAAGTCCTGGAAGCGGAGACCGATTTCCCACTGGTCGGGGGTCAGCATGTAGGTACCGTAGACCGAGAAGGCCGTCGAGTCGCCAGGAAGCGCGGAGCCACCCGGGGCACCAGCGATACCACCGACATCAGCGTCGAGGATTTCCGCGCCGAAGCTGAATTCGCCAGTGGCCATGTGGGCTTCCACGAGGGTACCCGTGCCGTCGTTGACCGAGCCGTCGTCGTAGAGGGCCAGAGCCACGGTACCGGTCATTTCGTCCGGACCGCCAAAGGCGCCTTCCACGTTGCCGATGCCGTTGCCCATCACGTCGAATTCGATGCGACCGGAAACGCGCAGCTCGTCGCCTTGCATGTCAGCACCGTTGTGCAGGGTGAGCATCCAGCCGAGTTGATCGAAGTCGCCGCTCAGCATGACGCCGGTGTCGCGGTTGTCGAACAGGTCAGCGATTTGCGAACGGTTGATGAAGAACAGCTTGCTGGAGCTGAGTTGTCCGCCGCGCGAGATACCGGCCTTGAACATACCGGCGCGAGCCGAAACGTTGCTGACCGGGATGTCGATGTAGGCGTCCAGCAGGATGTCGGTGGAGCGAGCGGCGTCCACTTGGACTTTGTAGCCGTACTCGCCATGCTCTCCGGTGAAGGAGACGCGGGCGCGGGGGATTTCGAATCCGCCGAGGTCGTTACCGCCGACCATGATGTCGCCGGAGTTTTGGTAGAGGACCTGCAGGTAGCCAGCGATGTGCGGGCCGGCGGCTGCCACTTGGCCCGAGACCAGGGCTTCGATGTCCTTGTCGAAGGACGAGTAGTCGGTTTCAGACGCCACCGAGATTCCGCTCAGGGTGAGAGCGGCGGCGCCGATGCTGAGAAGCTTCATGTGATTTGACACTCCGAGAGGGGTGAGAGACAGAGAGGTTGTTTGGAGGTCCGATCGTCCCGCGACGCGAGCCAGAAACCGAACACCCAGGCCAGCAAGGTACGCTGGCCGCTTCATGATTGATTCCGGTTTTTCATTCGGCCCGAGGGCTCTTTCCTGGCCCCTCAAGTCCAATTTCCCCTACCCGGAGCGCCTAACCTTTGATTTTTCAGGGACTTAGGGAGGCGCCCCAAATCCTAAACCGGCGCAATGGACGCTCCTTGGGGCACGAAAACTTACGAATTTTCTATTTCGCTCGGGCCAAATTCGCGTCGAACGGGCCGTGTTTGGGGTGCATCCGGAACCCCCGGTGCTGCGCACCGCAGGCATAACAGACCAATTCGCGGCGGGACAGGAGCCCTCCGATCAGGCCTGCGAGCATCATTAAGAGGACGCCGAACGTGACGCTCCAGATGGCCACGATGGCCCCCGGCAGCGCCATCAAGGCCACTAGGCCCCAACGCATCACCGTTTTGGTGTACAGGGGGCTCTCCCCGCAATGCAGACAGCCCGTCAAGCCACCCTCAGGAGTGCGCACATCCAAGTGCAAGCGGATCTCGGTACGCGTTCCGGGCGCGTAGTACCAAGAGCGCAGCGCAAACGGTCCGTCCGCCTTGAGGGTCAACCAACGGTTCGGGTCCTCCGGGTGCGGAAGGACGAGATCGATCCAGCGAATCGGATGGGGGTCGTAACTCACAGTCGTGGGCGGGGCTGGGCGGGAGGGGCGCAAGAGCCTACCCGATTCGGAGGCTCCCTCGGCGCGAGAACCCCTTGCCTCCCACCATTCCGGCACACCGAATGGGCGATTTTGGCCCTCCCTCGCTGCGTCTGGGCGATTTCGCCGTCCTGCGCGCCTCTGGAATTCGAGGGAAAGCCCAAAGGGTGGCCCCACGACGGCTAGGATGCGCCTATGCACCAACACAAACGCATCTTGATCACCGGCGGAAGCCGCGGAATCGGCCAGGCCATCGCCACCCGCTTCGCGCAAGAGGGGTACCAGGTCGGAATCCTGTCACGTTCCCCGGCAACTCTCGAGCGCGCCTTGCAGGAGGCCCGAGACCGCGGAGAGCATTGGGTTGGGGCCTCGGTGGACATGGAAAACCTCGCGGCGATCGGTCCAACCATTAAAGCGGTCGTCGAATCCCTGGGCGGATCGCTCGACGTGCTGGTGAACAACGCGGGCATCTTCGACATGGCCCCCATCGAGAAGGTCAGCCTTGCGATGTGGCAGCGGTTCCTGACCATCAATCTCACGGGGCCCTTCCTCGTCACCCAGGCGGCCCTAGCGGCTCTCAGGAAGTCGAGCCAGGGCCACATCATCAACATCAGCTCGGTGGCGGGGCTCCAGGGCTTCCCTGATAACACCGCGTATTCGACCACAAAGTACGGTCTACGGGGGTTTAGCGACAGTTTGCGAGAAGAGTTGGCCCCTGATGGGATCTCGGTGAGCACCGTTTACCCCGGAGCGACGGATACGGAGATCTTTGACCAAGTAGCAGGCGATTGGGACCGGGATAGCATGAACAAGAGAGAAGATGTCGCCGACGTCGTCTGGCAAGCCGTGCAAGCCTCCACCCCGAAGCCGGATTGGCCCGTACCGCCGCGGAAGCCTGCCTAATCCCAACCCGAATCCCAGTTGCCTCAGGGCTTCCGCGCACCCGAAACGAGGCCCCACAGCTCACGCTGCGGGGCCTCTTGGTCTTTGCACCGCTCGGGGCGGGAGGTTCAGGCGCCCGTGGGCTCCGGGTTCACGCTCGGAACCGGATGGATGGCCCCATCGAGCCAATTCCACAGAAACCCGTCTTCCAAGGTGCCGCTAGGCCCAGGAATACGCACGGAGCCGTCGGTTCCATCGAGGAAACAACCGAGCTCTTCCAGCTCTTCGAGGGAGTTGCGCCGTTCGCGCAACTGGGTCGCTAATCGGGCACGCAGCTCGAGGGTTTCGGCGCGCTCAGCCGGCTCGGTGGGAAGCTCTTGCTCGGGACCACTGAGTTTGGCGAGGCGATGCCGAATCCTTCGCACTTCGCGGGAACGTTCATGGATCTCCATCGCGATGCCCTGAAGCAACGGCTTCAGGCGCTCGGCGGATTCCAGGTCGTAGCGAATGGTCATGGTGTCGGTGGTCATCAAAGCCTCCTTGGGGTTCGGCCCACACCTTCCTAAGCCGAATTCGGCAGGGAGCCGAAGGTCATTTCCAAAAAACCCCCAGTCCGAGCCTGTGACGCCTTTTTCCCCAAAAATGCGGAACGTTGGCGACTTGGCCCCTGGGTCGCCCTGGGTCATAGTAGGCGCCCCATGGCACGTCCCAAGGTCCGCATCACCCACGCCGAGGAATTTTCGGCAGCCCATCGCCTCTATTCACCGCATCTGTCCGAAGCGGAGAACAAAGCTTTGTATGGCCCCTGTTTCCATCACCACGGTCACAACTACCGCGTGGAGGTCACCGTGCAGGGGCCCGTGGACGCGCAGACCGGCATGGTCATGAACTTGAATGACTTGATGGACATCATGCGCACCGAAATCTGGGAGCACGTGGACCACAAGCACCTCAATGAAGAAGTGCCGTTCTTGCAAGGCATCATCCCCACCGCCGAAAATCTCGCCATCGTCTTCTGGCAGCGCGTGCAGGCTTGCCAAGACCGGCTCGGTAGCGGGCGCTTGTACTGCGTACGCGTCGTCGAAAGTCGCGACAACTTCGTCGATTACTACGGAGAAACCGCATGAAAGACCAAAACCAAGCGGAAGGCCTGATTCGTGAACTACTGCTGCAACTGGGGGAAGATCCCGATCGCGAAGGCCTGGTGCGCACCCCCAAGCGCGTCATCAAAGCCTACGACGAGCTGACGTCGGGGATGAACATGACCGTGCACGATGCGGTGGGTAGCGGCGTCTTCGAGGAGGAGTGCTCGGAGATGGTTTTGGTGCGCGACATCGAGTTTTACTCCCTATGTGAGCACCACATGCTGCCCTTTTATGGGCGCGTTCACATCGGCTACATCCCGCGCAACAAGATCTTGGGGCTCTCGAAGCTCGCGCGCATCACCGACGTGTTCGCCCGGCGCTTGCAGGTGCAAGAGCGCATGACCCAAGAGATCGCCAACGCGCTGCAGGAGGTGATCGACCCCCTCGGAGTGGGTGTGGTGGTCGACGCAGCGCACTTCTGCATGATGATGCGCGGCGTGCAGAAGCAAAACTCCTCCACCATGACCTCGTGCCTTTTGGGTTGCTTCCGCAGCAACGCTTCCACGCGCGGAGAGTTCCTGGGGCTGATCCGCAACCTGCGCGCCTAGCGGATCCGTCGGCGTGACTCACGCCTTACCGCTGCAGGTCGCGCAGGGTTTTGGGCAAGCCCAGGCGCGAAACCGACGCTAGAACCCGTCAAGACGGGTCGCGGCCCTTCTTCCCTGGAACGACGTCTCAGGAGCCGCGCAACGCGTTGGAGGCTTAGCCTTTGGGCTTTGCCGCCGGCCGCTTGGTGGCGGGTGGCTCGGGGCGCTTGGTAGGCGTTTGGCGCTTGGCGTTCGCTTCAGCGGGCTTCGACCCGGTGCGATCTTTGGCCTTCGGCGCAGGCTTTTCCGCGGGCTTGTCCGTCGGCTTCTTGGCGGCCGGTTGGGCACCGTCCTTGGTCTTGGCATCCGCAGGCTTAGATTGCGGCTGTTTCTCCGCAGTTTTGGCCGCCGGAGTTCCGTTCTGACGGTTTTTGGCCAGCTCCGCCCGCTTCGCTTGCTCCGCTTTTGCCTGGGGCGTTTGCGGTTGCGGCTTCGCCCCATTCCCTGGACGTTGAGCCGCAGGGGTCTTTCCGGCGCTGCGTTCCGTCGGCTGTCCTTGCGGACCGACCGGCTTCTTTTGGCTGTCCTTTGCGGCTTGACCGCTCGGCTTCAGCACCACCGGGCTCGCGCCGGGTTTGGCCTTCCCTTGCGCCTCTTGAGCGAGTTTGCGGCGCCGTTCCGCTTCTTCGGCGGCTTGTTGCTTTTGCCGATTGGCCTTGGACTCCTCGGCTTTGCGCAGGGCTTCGCGAGCGTTGTGGATGCGAAGCGCATCCCGGTAGTTCTGCAGTCGCAGGCGCTCACGAGCATTCTGGGCTCGTTCCGCGTCGTGCTGGAGTTTCGCAAGCTGCGCGTCCGTCAGACCCTTTAGGTCCTCGTTGCCTTGGCGGAAATCGGGCTCTGGCTTCGCGTTGGTCGCCGGCTGGTTCGCTTCCGATGAGCCTTTGGCGGGCTGTTTCGGGGTTTCCTTCGCAACCTTCTCGGGGGTGCTTCCCGACGCTTGCACCGCACGACGAGCGCGTTCTTCGAACAGGTCGTACAAAGCACGCCCCTCTTGGGCGCTCAAGGCGCCGCTACGCACGAGAGCGGTCACGCGGGTCTTGGAGTTGTTCAAAGCGGTCCGCCACTCGGTCAGACCGATGGTGCCGCCCTCGCCACGCACCCCCACGCTCAAGGACTGGTACAGATCGCGACCCTCTTGGGCGCTGATGTGCTTGTCTTTCAGGAGCCGCTGCACGGTTCCCCGTGCGGCCTTTTCGGCCGCCAACAGTTCCGCGTCGGTCTTGCCGGGGACCTTCTCGGCTCCGGGGCGCACGACGGGGTCGATGTTGGCGTTTTCGGCCACGGGCTTGGCCTGAGCTTTGGGATCCTTGCTGGCTTTTACGGCCTGCGACGAAGAGTTTCTAAACAAGACCGATCCCACGGTGCTGGTAGCGGATAATTTCTACCAGACCGAAAACCAGGTGATTCAAGCCGTGAATGGGGT
>JAUHXY010000233.1 GCA_030426785.1 bacterium | reverse complement strand
GATGCCTACGCTGCGGTTTCGGGCGAGGGGCTGGTCGGGGTGCGGGGCACTCGGAGCAGCGGCCCGGAGGGGGCGACGGGGAGATCCGCCGGGCAGAGGCTCGGTGGTGGGGCCGGTCGGACCCCGCCGTCACCAAAGGGGGGAACCTATGAAAAAGCTAGTCATCGAGGGGGGCCGGCGTCTGTCCGGCGAGGTCCGTACCGCGGGCTCCAAAAACGCCGTTTTGCCGATTCTGGCGGCCTCGATCCTGACCCGGGAGCGTCTCAGCCTTCGCGGGGTGCCGCAGTTGTCGGACGTGGACCGCATGATGGGGGTCCTACGCCTCTTGGGCGGCGAAGCGGAGCGCACCGCGGACGATGGGCTGGAAGTGGCCTGCGCGAACGACCTCGTGGCCGTCGCTCCCTGGGAAGAGGTGCGCACCATGCGCGGCTCGGTATGCGTGCTCGGGCCGCTCTTGGCGCGCCAAGGTAAGGCCAAGGTCTCCCTGCCCGGCGGTTGCGTGTTCGGGGTGCGACCCATCGACGTGCACATCAAAGGGTTGGCGGCCCTGGGCGCCAAGATCCACATCGAACACGGCTACGTGGTGGCCGAAGCCCCGGGGGGCCGGTTGCGAGGGGCCACCATGTACTTGGGCTCCGCCTTCGGTTCTTCGGTTCTAGGCACCGCCAACGTGCTGATGGCGGCCACTCTGGCCGAAGGCACCACCGTGATCCACGGCGCGGCCTGCGAGCCGGAGATCGTGGATCTCGGGGACTGCTTGGTGGCCATGGGCGCCCGCATCTCGGGCCTCGGCTCGCCCACCCTGACCATCGAGGGCGTGGACGAGCTGTCCGGCTGCGAGCACACCGTTATCCCCGATCGCATCGAAGCGGGCACCTACGTGATCGCCGGCCTGATGACGGGCGGTGACGTAAAGGTCAGCGGCTGTCGGCCCGACCATTTGACCTGCTTGCTCGATCGCCTGTCGCAAGCGGAGCTGCCCTTCGAGGTGGGGGACGATTACATCCAAACCTTGGCTTTCGACCCGGAGACCACCACCCCGCGCTCCACCGATGTGAGCACGAACGTCTATCCCGGCTTTCCGACGGACCTACAAGCCCAGTGGATGGCGTTGATGACGCAAGCCGACGGGATCTCGATCATCACCGAACGCATTTATCCGGATCGCTGGATGCACTTGCCCGAGCTTGAGCGGCTCGGCGCCGAAGTGCGCCGTCAAAACACGGCCGCGGTGGTGCGCGGACCGGCAGCCCTTTCGGGAGCTGAGGTGACAGCCTCCGACCTGCGCGCGTCTGCCGCGCTGGTCCTGGCGGGGTTGGTCGCAAGCGGTGAAACCGAGGTGCACCGCGTCTACCACATCGATCGCGGCTACGAGCAGATCGAGACGCGTTTGCAGGCCCTGGGCGGGCAGGTGCGGCGCACCGAAGACTAGAACCGCGGGCGAAGCGGGTTTACGAAAGTCCTTCGGGCACTCGGGGCCATTGCCTCGGGTTGCGCCCTTTTGCGCCCCGATGGTACAACCCCGGGTGCGGCCCCCAGGTCATCGCTCATTCGGGGCGCGCCGAGGGCCTCGAAGCCCTATGAAACGACTCCAACGCTGGACCGCGGCCTTGAGCGCCGGCGGTCCGATGGTTTTCACCGCTCTTCTGGCCGCCAGCTTCGGAATCCTGGTGGGATCCGGGCCGGCCTTCGCTGCAGCCCCCGCGTGGCAAGACGATGACGGCGTCGAGCTGATCGGCGGCTTCGACCTGGAAGACGACGAGGAGGAAGTCGATCTGCCGCCGGAGCTGGCGGCCGCTTGGGCCCGGCGCAATTTGGATCCCGACGATCCCGAAGCGGCTGCGGCGCTGAGCGTGGCTCTCGGAGAGTACGGCGATGTGGACGGACAGGTGGCCTACCTCTTGTATGCCATCGACGCCCTCGAGCGGGCGGAGTCGTCCAAGGAGATCGAAGACCGGCTCAAGGAGCTGCGCAAGGACCTCCGCAAGGTCGGCAAGGCCGTGGCCGCGTTGGGGGGCCAACGGGACTCGTACGTGGAAGAGCTCATCTGGGCTTTGCGACTGTACGCCAACAACCAGGGCAAACTGCGCAACGCGTTGCACGTCGCGGCGCAGATCTTGCTCTACAGCCCCGAACATTTGACCGCCAACCGCGTGGTGGCCGAGGTGCTCGAAAAGGCCGACGCCGATCTGCGCGCGGAGGCGGAGCGCTTGCTGAGCCGCAAAGAGCTGTCGCGTTCGCGCAGCTTCTTGGTGGATTGGGCAGAGAAGCACAAAGACTGGCGCAAGGCGGGTTTGATCGAAACGCCGCGCTACAAGGTCAAAACCAACATCGACTTCCAAACCGGGATGGCGGCCGCGCGCAGTTTGGATCAAATCGCGGAGTTCTTCGCCGAGTACTACGGCGTCGATTCGGGCAGCTTGCACGGCCAGACGGACGTGTACCTGACCCGCCGACGCGCGGAGTTTGAAGACGTCTCCAAGCATCCCATCGCCAAGAGCCCCGGGGTCCAGGCCTTCATCTCCTACGGCTGGCGTCGCGACCGCGGCAAAAACAAGTTGGAGTCTCAGATCTACGGCTTCGACCCGCGGGACGAGGGGCGCTCCCTCGCGAGCTTGTGGCCCACCCTATGGCACGAGGCGAGCCACCAGTACATGGCCGCCGCCACCGAGGGCAAGCGCGCCCCGCTGTGGCTGAACGAAGGCATGTCCTCGTATTTCGAAGGCGCGCGCATGACCGACGACTTTGGCGTGGACGTGGGCTTGCCGGCGATGGACCGCTTGGAGGTTCTGGTCTCCATCTTCAACCACACCCTCGATTGGGGTAGGGACGAGGCCCCGCTCGAAGACGAAGGCGGGGAAGAGGCCGAAGGGTCCGAGGAAACGACCCCGGGCGAGCCCGAAGAACCCCAGGTTGTCATCGACTCCGGTGGCTCGGGCAGCTTCCTAGAAGGCCTCGTTTCCGTGGGCCACGACAAGTTCCTGAACGGCATGCAATACTCCGGCGCCTGGGGCATTACGTACTACCTGCGCCATGGCCGCGATGAGACCGGTCGTCGACTGCGCCCTGGAGCGTTGAGCGGATTGTTGCGCTTGGTGCGCGCCGAAGCCGAGATCACGCCCCGCGAGTTGTTCGATACGGGCGTGCTGGCTTTGCGCGATCAGACCTTGGAGGAATTCGAGTCCGAGTGGCGCACCTGGATCCTCGATCTGCACGAGCGCGCGCAGGATCCCAAGGCCTTGGCCGCCGAGCTGGCCGCTCTGGGTACCGCGCGAGCCAAAGAAGGGGAAAAGGACCTCGCTCACGGCTTGTTCGAAGAAGCCCTTCTGTGGGATCCCTACCAGTTCGAGGCCTTGCTGGGCGAAGCGCAGTTTGCGATCGACGCGTGGGAGGCCACGAGTCGGCGCGACGACGGCCTGGCGGACGAAGCCTTGATTCGCACGCGCCGCATCTACGAGGCTGCGGTCGAGGCGGAAAACGAGGAATGGCAGGACAAAGCGGCGGAGCTGTGCAACTCGATCGACGGGGCGGGCTTCAAGCGTATTCAAAGCGCCGAGTCTAAGTACCGTCGCAAAGTCCGTCGCCTCATCGAAACGGCGCTCTCCAACGGCAGCCCCCAGACCGCGTTGGCGGTGGCCGACCTGTACCTGGATAAAACCATTGGCGGCGACTTCCGCGATCGCTTCGCGCAACGCTTGCGCGAGGAGGGCACCTTGGTGCTCAAGCGTCCCTTTGCCGCGTTCAACGGGACGTCGTTGATGGGACTGTCCGGCAGCCCGTCCAAGTTCCAGGTCAAGGACGGCGAATTGCACGGTTCGGTCGAGCGTCCCGAGCGAGCGCCATTGTACGTGGAGCGCGAGTTGACCCCGCGCTTCGCCCTGGAAGGGGAGTTCCGCTTGGCGGACTCCAACACGATCTTAGGCTTCTGTTACTCCACCCCCGAAATGCCCCAAGTGGTCGGGGCGGCCCTGCGACCGAAGAAACAAAGCTCGGTCAAGCCTCCCATGTTTGGCTTTCCGCCGTTCGATCGCGTGCCCACGGGCCGGGTCGTGACCATGCGCCAGGAGTTCCGCGTGGACTACGGCGGCACCGAATTCCGGCTCGCTCGCAAGTCGAAGCGCCTAGGCGTGAGCTTGGAGGCCGGTAACTGGTACTCCTTCCGCTGGAAAATGACGGAAATGGGCTACCTCGAGCTCGAGATCGACGACGAGGTGGTTTGCATCATCGATGTGCCCGAACAGGCCAGCGCGAGCTCCGTGGGACTGCTCCTGTACGGGGGCGATATGCAGTTGCGCAACCTGGTCGCGGTCGACATGGACCGGCTGTAGAACCCGGGTCTGGGGCCCGGTCGCCGCGCGGCGATCGGGCCGATCGGCTATGATGCTCCCACGATGAGCTACAAAGACTACGCCGACAAACTGCGCTCTGCGCGCGAGTTCTTCGAACGCACGATCGACTGCTTGCAGGAGGAGGACGGGACCTTCCAACCCGGTACGGGCACCTTCACGACCATCCAGCAGATCGCGCACGCGGCGCAGACGGTGGATTGGTTTCTGCAGGGCATCGAAGACGGGCAGACCTTCAACACGGACTTCGAAGGGCTCGAAAAGGAACTGAACCAGATCAAGAACCTGCAAGGGGCCAAGAGCTGGTTCGAACGCTCGATGGCCGAGGCGATCTTGGCCGTGGAACAGAAGCCCGCCACGTTTTGGCAGAAGAAGCTGCCCGAGGGCCCCATGTTCGCCGGCTTGCCGCGGTCGTTTGTTCTCGACGGCATCCTCGACCATACCGCTCATCACCGCGGCGCCTTGGCCGTCTACGCGCGCTTGTGCGGTCACGTCCCGGCCATGCCCTACGATCCGCTGTAGCGGGCCGCCTGCGCGCAAGGCGCGGGGCACCCTGCCGATCTACTGGACGTAGTACAACACCAAGTACCCCGCGAGCAGGAGCGCTACCCACACCATCATGACGCCGGTGGGCCACGTGCGGGTCAGGATGCCGTAAGGGCCGGCGTGGACGCGCAGGTAGTGGTCGGCGCGCTTGACCTGGCGGATGCTCTTGCGTCGTAGGGCGAGCAGGGGCGGCACGCTGGCGGCGGTCAGACCGCCCCAGGCGCGCCGCAGGGGTTTGCGCAGCAACCAGTCGGAATCGAGGTTCGTGCTGTGCAATTCCGGCGGGTAGAGCCCGCTGCGTTGTAGCCAAGTGAAGGCGAGCGCGCTGAAGAACAAGAGCTGCAACTGCGACAACACGTGGGTGACGTCGTAGGGCGCATAGTGATTCTCCAGGGGCAGTAGGCGATACAGCGTCCAATGCGGGAAGCTGCCGATCACCACGCAAAGGGTCGCCGCGAGCCCCATTGCCAGGAGCTGGTTTTTAGGCGGATCGCTGGCAGGCAACTTGGAGTCGTGGCCATAGAAGGCGAAGAAAGGGATCTTGATGCCCGCGTGGTGGAACACCCCGGCCGCGGCAAAGAGCAGCACAAACCAAACCCACCACAGCTCGGCGTGCACCGCCGCGGCCATGATCATCGATTTGGAAACGAACCCGCCAAACAGGGGGAAGGCCGAAATCGATGCAGCGCCGACCAAACAGAAGCGAGCCGTCCAAGGCATGGACTTGGCCAGCCCGCCCAAATCGGACGCGTGGATGCGCCCGGTAGCTTGCAGCACCGACCCCATGGTCATGAACAACAACCCTTTGAACAGCACGTCGTTGAAGGCGTGCGCCACCGCCCCGTTGAGCCCCAGGCTGCCCCCGATGCCGATGCCCACCAGCATGAATCCGATCTGGTTGATCATGCTGTAGCCCAACACGCGGCGCATGTCGTTTTCGATGACCGCGTAGAAGATCGGGAAGGCGGCCATGGCCGCGCCGATGAAGATCAGCTCCGGCTCTCCCGGGAACATGCGGGCCAAAGCGTAGATGGCCGCTTTGGTGGTGAACGAGCTCAGCCACACCGCTCCGGTTGGGGTCGCTTCGGGGTAGCCATCCACGAGCCAGGTGTGCAGGAAGGGGAAACAGGCCTTCGTGCCGATGCCCAAGAAGATCAACCAGCCACCGGGAGCGCTCAAGCCCAGTTCTGCGATGGCGATCGATCCGGTCGCGCTCGGCTTCTGCAGCCGCCTCGGCGGCCCTGGCCTCGTCGCGCGCCGCTTCCGCCGCAGCGAGGGCCTCCTGCGCCGCCGCCTGGCGTTCGGCGATGATCTTCGCCACC
>JAUHXY010000232.1 GCA_030426785.1 bacterium | reverse complement strand
GAGAGCACGCCCATCGCCCACATCCTGTGCGAGGCGAGCGGAGCGTACGCTTGGTTGCGCCGCTTCGGCATCGATTTGGCGGAGTGAAGACCCGCGCGCCTAGATTTCGTAGCCGCTGAAACTGCCGCCGCCTTCCCCCTGGCCAAAGAAGACCAGGGCGGCCACGGCGAGGGCGACCAGCACGATCGGAAGCACGATGTAAAGCCAGTTGTCCTTGAAGAACTTGCCCATGGCGATGCGGTTCTAAAACAGGGTGTAGATGAAGGGGGCCACCAGCGGGCTCGACGCGGCCACGACGAGCAAGCTACCCACCGAAAGGAGGATCATCACGAGCGGCATCAAGTACCAGTGGCCGCGTAGGATGAACGCGCCGCACAGCTCGGTGATGGTGCCAAGGCGGTCGCCGAGCTTGTAGAAGATGAAGCCGAACAGGACCAGCAGGGCGAGGATCAGGGCGACCCGTGCTTGTTGCGGCGGCAAGAGATCCAGCCCATGTCCGGCGCCGAGGGCGATCGCAAACACGACCCCGAGCAGCGCGCCCACCTTGAGGAAGCCGGGCAGAACCTTTTCGTCCCGGTAGTAGGCGTTGTAAAGGCTGCCGACGATGGCCCACAGGGTCAGGAACACGGAGAGCCAAGTCGGCCACCAAGTGGTCTTCGGGCGGGGCAGGTCGGTGGGGAGGGCGGGGATGACTTTGCCTTGGCCCGGGGCGAGCCCCAACTCGTGCAGGCTGCTGTGGACGAACTGGGCGAAGGCCCGGTTGCCCGCGGGGGTCAGGTGGAAGTCCTGGTGGTAGTAAAGGGGATCTTCGGAAGCCGCTTGTGCGCTGCGCATGCCCTCGGTGGCATCGACGAGGCGCACGCCCGCCGTTTCGGCGGCCCGGCGAAACTCGGCGGCGGGCAGGTGGGGATCGAGTCGCTCCAAGGGCATGCCGCCCAGATAGCGCTTCGCGATCACTTCCAGGAATCCGTCTTCTACGGCGGAGCGGGAGGGAATCACGAACACGACTAGCTCAGCGTCGAGTTCTTGGGCCGTGGCACGCAGGGCGCGCAAAGCACCTTGCGTTCCTTCGCGAGCGGCCGCCATCAGAGCGGGGGTTTCCTTGAGCAGAGGCCCAAACTCTTTGGGGATCGGTTGGGTCGCTCCCGGGGGCTGGAAAGTTTCCGGAGCGACTTTGTCCGCCAGCAGGTTGCCGATCGCCGTGCGCGGGCGTGCGCGCGGCTCCTCGAGGCGGACGGGGGGGCGACGCTCGCCGTCGGCTTGGTAACGGGGCTTGGGGAACGCGAGGTAGCGGTCTTGGCCGTTGTAGAAGAGGTCGTTTTCGTAGGCAAATACGAGCACCAAGTCCGGTTGCCACTTGGAACCGTATTCGGCCAGCCAGGCGGCTTCTTGGTCGGTGGAATAGCCCTCCGTACCGGCGTTGATTACCTCCACCTGGCGCCCCTCGCGTTGCCACCAGGTCTCGAGCTGGTCGACGAACAAGTCTTCCCGGTCGACCGAAAAGCCCAAGGTGAAGGAGTCGCCCAAGGCCAACACCCGCGTCGTGCCTTCGGTTTTGCCCATCGTCAGGGAGTCGTCATCCCGCAGCCCGTGCTCGTTGAGGGCGTAGGTGACTTCGAATTCCTTGGTGGAGCGCTCCAGCTTGGCATCGGCACGCTTGACCCAACCCACGGTTTCGTCGAACTGATTGAGGGTCTTCGCTGGGCCCATGCCGATCAAGCGCAAGCCCACCTCGAACACGCCGGCGAACACCGCCAAACTGACCAGCACCGCTAGCAATACGTTGAGAATCTTCACGGATCGGGGGCTTAGCTGACCATTTGGGTGACGGAATCGCCTTCGTGGCGCAGGTGGAACTTGGTTTCCGCGATCTTCTTCTTGGCTTCGGGCCGGATCACGTAGTTGTTGAGCAGGAGCAGGTCCATGCCGCTCAGGCTAAAGGTGTTGAAGGCGTGGGCGGGGGACTCCACGATCGGCTCGCCTTTCAGGTTGAACGACGTGTTCATGATGACCGGCACGCCCGTGCGTTTCCCGAACGCTTCGATGATGGCGTGGTAGGCAGGGTTGGTGTCCTTGAAGACCGTCTGCAGGCGTCCCGAGCCGTCTTCGTGCGTGATAGCGGGCAGGACCGAGCGTTTTTCTTCGCGCACGGGGGCCACGTACAACATGAAGCGCGCGGGATAGTGCTTTTCGGCGTCGGGGATTTCGAAGAACTCGTCGGCGCGCTCTTCGAGGACCGATGGGGCGAACGGCCGGAAAGCCTCGCGGAATTTGATGGAGGCGTTCAGCTTCTCCTTCATCTCCGCCCGGCGTGGATCGGCGATGATGGAGCGGGCACCGAGGGCGCGCGGGCCCCACTCGAAGCGTCCGCGGAACCAGCCGCACACCATGCCGGCCTCTAGCTGTTCGGCGACGAAGTCGTAGAACTTCTGATCGTCCTCGAAGTATTCGAATTCGATGTCGTTCTCGCGCAAGAACTTCTCGATGTCCGCATCGCTATGCTCGCTGCCCAAATACGCGTGGTTGAGGGCCGGGCCGCGCGGCTGGTCGAGCACGTGGTTGTAGGCCCAAAACGCGGCTCCTACCGAACCGCCATCGTCGCCGGGGGCCGGGTGGATGTAGACGTTTTCGAAGGGACCGTTGCGTAGGATTTTGTAGTTCGCCACGGAGTTGAGCGCCACGCCGCCCGACAGGCACAGGTTCTTCATGCCACCGGACTGCTCGTGCAGGTGGGTCACCATGCGCAGCAGGATCTCTTCGGTCACCCGCTGGATCGACGCGGCCATGTCGCAGAAGAACGGGTCCAGGGACTTGTCGTCCTGCTTGGGGTCCCGGCGCGGCCGGCCGAAGTGCTTCTCAAACTCCGGCGACAGGGTGTCGTTGGTGGAGTAGTGGTACTGGAAGTACTTCATGTCGAGATACAAGCTGCCGTCGTCGCCGATGCGCAGGATCTCGTAGATCTTGTCCACGTACTTGGGCTCCCCGTAGGGGTGCATGCCCATCAATTTGTACTCGCCTTCGTTGATCTCAAAACCGCAGTAGGCGGTGAAGGCGGAGTACAAGAGGCCAAGGCTGTGGGGGAAGCGGATCTCCTTTTGGATGTCGACTTTGCGTCCGCGCCCGATACCCATCGTGGAAGTGGTCCATTCGCCCGCCCCGTCCACGGTCAGGATCGCAGCCTCTTCGAACGGCGACGTGTAAAAACTGGCCGCCGCGTGGGACATGTGGTGGTCGCAGAAGAGCAGCTTGCTGCGCGGGATCTTCATGCGCCGCGCCATCATGGACTTGATCCACAGCTTGTCCGAAATCCAGCGCTGCATGGACTCGCGGAAGACCGCCGACGACTTCGGGAAAGTCGCCATGGCCGTCAAAAGCATGCGCTCGAACTTGACGAAGGGCTTTTCGTAGAAAACCACGTAGTCCACGTCGTCGAGAGTGATGCCTCCGGTCTTCAGGACGAAGTCGATGGCGAGCGCCGGGAAACCCGAGTCGTGTTTGACGCGGCTAAAGCGCTCCTCTTCCGCTGCGGCGACGAGCACGCCATCCTTGACCAGCGCCGCCGCCGAGTCGTGGTAGTAAAACGACAGTCCGAGAATATTCATGGGCTAGTCTTGCTTGCGGGCCGTGCTCAGGGAGGCGTCAGGCCGGTCCCATTCGACCCAGCGGCCCTGGTGCTTTTGGCGCAGCCGCAAAGGATCCGCCACGAGCTGGTACACCAGGGCGAAGGGGCCCAGCACGAAGAAGTACAGCAGGGTCAAGAGGGTCCGGGACAGCAGGTTCCCAAACCGTTCGGTGAACTCGATCAAGCCTTTCATGGGGGGGAGTCCCCGGGCCGGGTCGGCTCGAGCGCAGCGAGGGCTCGCGAGGCCAGAGGGCGGCCACGCGGGGCGCGCCAGCGGGGAGCGCAGAAGTATAGGGGGTGGAGCGCGCCCGGCTCACCCGCGGATGGCGAAAAGGACCCCCGTGTCTCGGGGATCTGGACGATTTTGCGAGGACGGGAAGGGGCGGGCCTCCGCAGCCCGCCCAATCTCCGATCGAGATCCCTCGCGGCGTGTCTTGCCGCGGGTTCTCCCTTCCCAAGCGGGCGCTTTAAGGCAGTTGCAATTGCCCGCGGTAACGCTCGTCGGTTGTGAAGGTCTTGTCTTCGTTTTCGTCCCGGAAGATCTCCAGCTCCACGCTCGAACCGGAGGGCAAAGCGCCCACCAAGCGCAGCAGGTCGTCCCGGTGCCCGATCGGCAAGGAGCGCGTGCCCAGGCGGTTGACTTGGAACTTAGCGGCGTACAGCCAGTCCCCGGGCTTCAGGCCGAGCTCAGCGGCCGGGCTCTCGGCACGGATGCGATCGACGACGACGAAGTGCTGGCGGCCGTTGCGCACCTCATCGGTGGTCAGGCCGATGTTTTCGTACAGGATGCCGCTGACGCGGTCCCACGGGGTCAGTTGTTTGGAGATGCGTCCGCTGACGGGCGACTCGATCAACACCTCGGTGTTGCGGTAGGGCTTCACGTGCAGGTTGGCGTTGAGCAGGCTGGCTTCGTCGGTGACTTCTTTGCCCGCGATGCGCAGGACGAGGTCACCGGTGCAGATGCCGGCCCGATCCGCAGGGGACCCGGGCCAGACTCTGGAAACCCGCAAGTCCTCGCCGCCGACTTCCACCTCGTAGCCGAGCCAAGCGTTTTGGGCGCTCGGAAAGAGCTGCTGGGTGAGCACATCGCGCACCCGGTCGACGGGAATCGCGTAGCCGATGTTTTCCGCCGCCGTGTTCATCACCGTGTTGATGCCGATCAATTCACCGTGCACGTTCAGCAAAGGTCCGCCCGAGTTGCCCAGGTTGATCGAGGCGTCGGTTTGGATCAGGTTCGAGAAGTTCAGGGAAAAACCGGGCCCTTCCACATCGACGTCACGATGCAGACCGCTGATGATGCCTTCGCTCACGGTGTGGGTTTGCCCGTGGGGATTGCCGATAGCGACCACGCGTTCACCGGGCATCAGGTCCGCGGACGTCCCCATGCGCACAGTGGGGAACTTCTGCCGACCTCGATCGCGGGTCAGATTGCCTTCTTGCCGGGCTGGCAGATTCGGGGTCGGGGCGAAAGGCTCCATCGAACCGGTGATGCGCAGCAAAGCGAGGTCTTCGTGCTCGCGATAGCTCAACAGCTCGGCGCGATAGGGGACCGGGTCGTCGACGAAGGACACCTGAATGCGTCCGGGATCCGCGTCCCGCACCACGTGATAGTTGGTGACGAGGTAGCCCTCTTCGTGGATGACCACTCCCGTGCCGCTGCCGCTGGAGCGCTGCACCCTGGCCCGGTTGCCGAGCAAGCTGCGCACGCGTCGGGTGCCCTCGATCTGGATGAACACCACCGACGGGGAGACGGCTTCGTACACCTCCACGGTCGGGGTGATGCGCGAATGGCGCTTCAGGTGTTCGAGAGGATCGGTGCCCTGCAGGTCCTGTTTCGTGGCAGCGGTTTCCACGGGGGCCGCTGCGGGGGCTGCGGTGGTCGGAACCGGAGCCGCTCCTAAGGACAGGAGCGAAACGAGCGATGCGTACAAGATTCCCATGATCACGTTCTCCAGGCGAGGGCGCGCCCCGATGTGGAGCGCCGATTGAGGTTCGTGTACGCCCAGAAAAGGAAAATGTGAGGGCTTGAACCCCCTACGCAGGGCCATTTTTACCCCGCGGCAACCCACGCTTGGGAAGGATCGTGAGCCTAGCAGGGCACGGCCCGCGGGCGGACGGGCCCCTGCGTGCGTCCGCCATCCCCAAAAACGAAACCACCCCCTCGATGCGCCCTGCAAAGGAAAAGGGCCAAACGGAGGGGGCGGGTGGTGGACCGCACTGGGCTCGAACCAGTGACCTCTACGATGTCAACGGATGGGGTCAACCGCCAAAACGCCTCTCAGCAAGGCAGCAGGGCGGGAGGACCCTGCGTTGATAGAGCATTTGGGCACCAAAAACTTGGGTGTGTGGATAAACAAAGGGATAAGCGGCTGGGCGGTGCTTTTGGTGGGGCGGGTCTTCCCTTGGCTTGTCTCTCTGTCCTTCGGATCCAGGCATCGATTGCCTACTTGTTTGAGTGGCTTTGGCCGTTCATGGGGGGGGCGATGGCGTTTGCGCTCGTTGCGCTGAACAGGTCGCCGCGCCCTCCCACCTTCCCCGCGTGGCTTGAGCGCGCAGCGCGGGCGGCCTGCGCCGCCGTGCTGATTTGGTCTGCCGGCTTCGGTGGGCTCTACGGTGTTGCCATCACCGTGC
>JAUHXY010000231.1 GCA_030426785.1 bacterium | reverse complement strand
GCCCACCCGCGGGGTAGGAGCGAAGAGCCTGGAGACTTTAGCCGGATGGGCTCGAGAGCGCGGGATGAGCCTGCTCGGTGCGTTGTCGGATCCCGAAGTGTTGTCGGTGGTGCGCGGCCGAGCCAAAAAGGGCTTGGCGGAGTTTGCGGGGCTGATGGAATCCCTGCAGGAGTTCCGTGATGGTGATGCGGGCGCCGCTTTGGACGCTGTGCTCGAGCGGATCGATGCGGATCGCTGGTTCGCTGAAATGGATGTGGACGGCAACGTGGCGGATCGGGAAGCCAACGTGGAGGAATTGCGCACGCACGCCCACGAATACGACCGCATGCACCCCAAAGGAAAGCTGCGCGGTTTCCTCCAGGAAACGGCCTTGGTCAGCGATTTGGATCAACTCGATCCGAACGCGGATCAGGTGCAACTCATGACCTTGCACAGCTCGAAGGGCTTGGAGTTCCCGTACGTTTTTATCCTGGGTTTGGAGGAAGACCTGCTGCCCCACGGCCGGGCGATCGAGGAGAATCCGGTCTCGGGAGAAGAGGAAGAACGGCGGCTGCTGTACGTGGGCATGACGCGCGCCCAAAAGGGATTGTTCCTGAGCCACGCCCAACAGCGGCGCTTCTTCGGGGATGATCGTTGGCAGCGGCCTTCGCGCTTCCTGGCCGAAATTCCCGCCGGGGCCACCGATGGGGAAGAGGCTTGGGAGTCCGAAGGCGAGCAAACGGTGTTGGGCGAATACGATGCGGGTGAAGAAGCCGTGGCGCTTCAGGTGGGTCAAATCGTGCGCCATGGGCACTTTGGTGTGGGCAAAATCGCACAATTGGTCGGTTCGGGCGTCAACGCGCGTGCGACCGTGGAGTTTCATGGGGTCGGCAGCAAACAGTTGCTGCTCGCTTATGCCGGGCTGGAACCACTAACCTAGCCCGATCATGAGCGACCCGAACCAGTGGAGTCCATGGCTTGCCGACGGTGCCCGGCAAGCGGCGGAACGTGGCGAATCCGCGCAATGGCTGGCCGCCTTGCGCGGCGCATGGGTCGCGGCCCTCGAACAGCAGGTGGCTCAACAAGTCGAATGGGACGGTCCGATGCGCTTCGGCATGGTGGGCGCCAGTCCCCCGATGCAACGCTTGTTCGACCTGTTGGAGCGCGTCGCGCCGAGCGACGTTTCGGTGCTGATCACTGGACCCACGGGGGCCGGCAAAGAACTGGTCGCGCGCGCGCTGCACGACTATTCCCCACGCCACAAAGCGCCTTTCTTGGCGGAGAATTGCGCGGCCGTGCCCGCCAACTTGCTCGAGTCGGAACTGTTCGGGCACGTGAAGGGGGCTTTCACCGGCGCGGTCAGCGATCGGCCCGGTCACTTTGTCGCGGCCCATGGCGGCACCGTGTTTCTCGATGAAATCGGGGACATGCCCCTCGAAATGCAAGCCAAGTTGCTGCGCGTGTTGGAAACGCGTCAAGTGCGACCGGTGGGCTCGAACAAGTCGGTGAACGTGGACATCCGCCTCGTGGCGGCTACGCACCGCGACTTGGCCAAGGCGTCGGAAGAAGGCCGCTTCCGATCGGACCTCTTCTATCGCCTCAACGTGGTTACCCTGACCGTGCCTGCTCTGAGCGAACGACCGGAAGACATCGAACCGCTGGCACGCTACTTCCTTGCCCGCGCCTGTGCCCAAAGCGGATCGACCGCGGAGTGGAGCCCCGAGGCGCTGGCCGCGCTGCAAGCCCACCCGTGGCCCGGCAATGTGCGAGAATTGAATAATGTTGTACAACGGGCCGTCGCTCTCGGCGGCCCGCAATTGACGCCGCAGGACCTCGGTCTGCCGCAGCCCTAAGACCCTTCCCCAACCATCCATGCGCTTGATCGTTCAAGACGGCGAGGAAAAACGCGCCATTCGCCTGTCCCCGGGAACCCTCACCGTCGGTTCGGCCGAAACGGCCGCCGTCCGGCTGTCCGCACCGGGGGTCGCGCCCGAACACTTGGCGATTCACGTGGAGGGGGAAGGCGTGGAGATCGAAGTGCTGGCGCCGACGCACACCACCGAGTTGTCCGGCCAAGCGATCGAAGGTCGCGTGGATTGGCCCCACGGAGCTTTGCTCGTGGTCGGCAGCGCGCGCATGAAGGCGGACTTGCGGGAAAAGCCCAAGGCGGCGGCTCCGGCTCCCGTGCGCTCGGGTGCTCCGCGCGGTGGTCGAGCAGAAGGCCGATCCGGTAGCGCTCGCGGAGCCTCGGGCGGAGGTGCCCGTCCCGCGCGCGTGCAACGCTCTTCGCGTCCGCGGGCGCAGCGCTCCTTTCCCACCTGGTTGATCCTGCTGTTGGCGGTGCCGGCGATCTTGGTGGCTTGGAAAGCGTTTCAAAGCGTGGCGCAGTCTTCCGCTTCGGAGGGCTTTGCGGCCAAGACCAGCGAAGAGCGCCTGGTGGAAGCGATCCGCATGGGGGACACCACTTCGGCCGAGGTTGAAATGGCCAAAGTGCGCGCCAATTGGAAGTCGTTGACGCCCGAGTGGACCGGGCGCTTTGAAGAGCTGGAGAAGCAGATCAAGAAGGAGGTGGCCTCCGGGGACGCTTTCATGATCGAGGCGGAAGGGGAGAAACACATCGATATGCGCCTGCAGCGCTTCATCGACCGAAACCTGCGCGAAAACGGGCGGCCCGAAGCGCGCGAGTTCATGCGCCGCGCCGATCGCTTCCTCCAGCTCTACCCCGGTCACTCCAAGACCGATTGGGTCGAGCGCATGAAAGCGCAATTCGGCAAGTACGCCAAGATGAATGAGCCGCCCACCGCGGAGGACCTGCTGTTCGAACTCAAGTACCTGACCGAAGGATCGCCGCGGGATTACCACAAAGCCCACGAGATCATCGCGGCGTTCCAAAAGGACAACGGTCCCACCCCAGAAATCTCCGCCTTCGCAGCGGGCCTCTCCGCGTCCGAGGAAGAGTACTACTACCGCGAAATGGACCTGGCCGAAGGCCTGTGGGAGCGGGGATCCGCGGGCAGTCAGCAGAAGGCGCTGGGGACCGCGTTAGCGGTCATGGCCTGCCTCTCGCGCGATGACCTCGCGGAAGATGGGGTGGCCAAGCTCAAAGGCGTGCACGACATCCAGAACGTCCTGCGCGCCCTGCAAAAGCGTCCCGAGTGGGCCGAGCCGTTGGAGCAGTGCGCGCGCCGGCCGGCATTCCAGGCTTTCCTGAAAGAAATGGGACTCTGATTGCCAACGAAGGCAACGTCCACAGTGCCGGCTGGATGGAGAGCCGAGGATCAGAAGTGTTCCGGCAGCGGGCTGAGGCCCGGCAAAGGCAGTTGCCGTTCCCCGTCACGCTGCTGGAAGAACTGCGAAAAGAATCCGCCCAAATGCACTCGCGGTCGGGCCATATCGCCGCGGATCGATACTCGCAGCAACGAGTTTTGGATCTTGTACAAGAGCTTCGTCAAGGGACCTAAGCGGTCCACCAAGCTGTAACGCACCTCGAGGTCTTGGGAGAGGTCGCCTTCAAAGTCGACCCAACCGGTACCGACCAAGGAGAGCAGGTCGCTCTTGATCTGCATGCGCGGCAAGGTGATGCGCCCATCCGCCACACGGAAGCGCCCCTCCATGACCTTGAACGTGGCCGTCGTGTCGAAGCCCAGTTGCGAAAACAGCGATTGGAACACGGGGATGGCCCACAGAGCCGTGTCCGATAGGGAGGCGGTGCCGCTGCCACGCACCTGGGTCAAGTGATCGACGTCGCCCGACAAACGCATGTCCCCGTCGAGGCGACCTTCGTTGGCGAAGTCCGAGTTGAACACGCCCGCGAGCAAGCGACCCACGTCCACATCCCGCATGGCGGCGGAAAGAGAAAAGCGGAAGGGGTGCACCAAATCCAGCGCGAGGAACCCCGCCGCGCCCTGCGCGTCGGCGCCCAAGGACTGCAAGCGCCCGCCTTCGAACTCTCCGTCGAATTCTTCGATGGTCAGCTTGGGGGCGACGTAGGTGAACTGAAAGCGCGCATTCGAGAGCTGCCGTTCGGCCACGCGACCGTGCAATCCGGTCATGGTCCCCATGGCGCGTACGTGGTTGCCTTCGTACCACAGGTCCAAGTCGAGGGCGTCGACCGTGTCCACTTCGATTGGCAAGCCGAGCCGCAAGAACGAGTCGTGAATGCGCACCTTGCCCTGCAAGCGCAGCGCGCTTTGGCCACTTTCGGGCAGGAGCAGGGTGAGTTTGCCGTGATCGAGATCAAAAGAACCGCGAGCGCCGAGATCGTGGATCAAGGTATGCAGCAGGTTCTCCTCCAAGAAGGGCTGCAGGTGGCGTCGGTCGATCGGAATGCCCTGGGCCGAAAAGTCCACGGTCACGCGCGTGGCGTTTTCTTCGGAATCTACCTGCAGGTGGTGCAGGCGAACCGGCGTATCGCCCAGGTAGCCGTTGAGGTCCTTGCCGGCCCACGAGCCGTCCCGTTGGGAGAGGGTCACCTGTCCTTTCAGGTCGCGCAGAATCTCCGTGCCACCGGGACCGAAGCGGTCCAGATCCAGCTCCAAGGTCAGATCTAAGTCCGGATCTTGGGGGGCGCTTCCGGGATCGAACAGCAACTCGCAGGTACCGCTGATGCGCCCGGCGAGCGGAATCGACTGGGCGTCGAAAGCTTCGACCCGATCGGTGTCGTTGGCCAGGTATTGCCCGACCGCCCCGACGATCAAGGGCGAATCCACGCCCACGTCCGCAGTGCGAATGGCGGTGCGCCAGCCCCCGTCCGGAAGCAGCCGCAAAGCGAGGGCCAACGGGAAGCCAGCCAAGCGCGAACCAGATTGGCCCAAAATGTCCGCGCGCGCGGTCCAGCGCACGGTGGCCGGCTGCCCGAACTCCTCGGAGGGCGTGATCTGGGCGCGGGTCTCCACGCTGCCGCGCAGGCCGCTCGTTTCGATGGGGAAGATGGACGGCACGGTGGTGAGTCCTTCGCCGGCGGGGTGCGCGTGGGCGAAGGCCACCAAAGGCTGCCCCGCGCCGTACTGGGCCGCGTGCACCTCTCCGGACAGCCAACCCGCGAGGTGCGCTTGCTCAAAGGTTTGGCGGCCGGCCGCGTGCGTGTCGGCGAGGGCGCGCGTCAGCGAACGCGAACGTAGGTTGACCCGCTCCAACTCCGTGCGCATCCAAGCGCGTAAGGATTGCCGGCCTCGGCCAGCAAAGTGGCCGTGCACGGGGATCGGTTTCGCGACGACCGAACTCTTGGCAATCACCGCGTAGGTGCCCCAGGTATGGCCCGTCTCGCGGCCTCCGCCGTCCGATGCGAGGCGCACGTCCACTTGCGCATCTTGCAAGGGGATGGGGAAGGGCTTCCACTGCGCGGTCAATCCCTCTCCGCGAAGGTGAATCGTGTTGGCGGCGTTTTTATGGCCGCGCTCGCCCCAAAAGTCGAGGGCCAAATCCACCTGGCCGCCGCGGGGCGCGTAGGTCTCCAAAGCCTGTCCCACACCGGGGGAACCGCTTAGGCCCTCCAAGGCTTCGAGCACCGGTTCGTCGAACGAAAGACCTTGAGCGCGAATCGAGATGCGCGAGTCCACCAAGAGGTGGCTTTGATCGGGGTCGGCGCGCATGGCCGCGACTTCGGCAGGATCGATGCGCGGGGACCAGATCCCACCGGTGACCTGAACGGGCGCGCTGCCGGCTTGCCCGTGGATTTCGTACAACCCGGTGCGCGCGATCAACTCGCGAGCGGGATCGGTAATCGTGACGACACGACCGTGAACCTGATCGACCCGCAGGGGGAACCCGAGGTTGCGAACGCCGTTCTCACGCCAGTTCGGTCCGCCCACGTAGGCTAGGGACGCGCTGCCGTCCGCTTGCACCTGCACGGCGAGCGGCAGGCGTTTGCGCTCCTGCTCGAGCCAACCCCAATCGGCGGGCAAGCGCACTCCGAGCGCGACTTGCACGCTGCCTTCGGGCGCGAGCATGGCGCGCAGGTCGGTGAGCGTTTTGGGATCTCCCAGTTGAGCGGACAGCTCGGCGGTGGGTGCGATGGAATCACTGTGGACCCACACCTCCGCAAACGCATCGGATCGCGCGGTGCGCCCGATCAGACCCTGTGCGCGCAGGTCGGTGTGAGCCCAATGGCCGAGGGTTTGCCAACGCGCATTCCAAGCGTCCTTGCGCCGCCAGGCGTGGAAGCCGTCCGCAGCAAACGCAAGGGCGGCTTGGCCTTCCAGGGCGCGCACGGTCTGTCCTTGAGGACCGGGCGGCGTGAGACGCAAGTAGCCGTCCGACCAATGCACTTGGGCTTCGATTTGCTGCTCGGAACCCGCCGGACCGCCCGTACGCCAAAGTGCGTCGAAGGAAAGGGTGCCTTGCAGAGTGTGGCTACGCCAGCGGGGCATCCAACGGGCGAGCCACTCCTGGCAGTCGATCTCCTGCACGCGCAGATCCCGTGCTTGCACTTGCAATGCAGGACCTTCCGTGCGGCCCCAATCGATACGGCCG
>JAUHXY010000007.1 GCA_030426785.1 bacterium | reverse complement strand
GTGAGCCAACCGGTGTAGTGCACCTTGACCTTATCGCCGAGCTTGGGGAACTCCTTTTGGTTGCCCGCTTGCAGCACGCTGTACTGCAGGCCCGAGGCGGTGGTTTTTACTTCGGTGTCCGCGGGGATTTCGGAGGCGGGCGCAGGAGGCGTATCTTGCGGCTCCTGGTTGGCGAGCAGCAGCGTCCCGGCCGGCACCAACAGCAGGGCGGCCAGGAGGAGAGATTGAGTCTTCATAGGGTCGGAGGGTGGGGTGGGGCGAACAGAGCGCCACGCGCGGGGCGGGGCGGTGTCTCCGCGGCCCCTAGGGGGCGACCACCTTAACGGGCGGGGTGGGGGGCGGCTACGGTCAAGGGCATTCCTTTACGCAGCGCCCGATTCCAGCCCCTGGGGGGTGGTTACGGGTTGGGTAGAGCCCAGGGAAGCGTCTGGCCGCGCTGCTTCGAGCCCTGCGCTTTTGGGGCCCTCGGACGGGTTTTTCAACCGGCGTCCAGTTGGCGAGCCCCCCGATCCGATGGGTCGGGAGATTCCCCATGGCTTCCCCCCTTCGATTTTGCGCATTCCTTGCAGGCACGCTCCTTTTGGGGTGGTGGCCCAGCGCTTGCCACGCCCCGGCGCTGACCGCCGGTTTGGCCGGCGCGCAGCTGAAGTCCCGGGGGTCCTTCGGGGCCACCGAAACGGGCTCGGTGGTGACGACCAACATGGAGTCCCTGGGCCTTGCGCAAACCAACGACGTGCTCTTGCCGCGCTTGTACCTGCGCGACGGCGTGCGTTTGCTCGACCTGAGCGGCTTCCGGATCGACATGGAAGGGCAAGGCACCGTAGAAGCCGACATCACGATCAACGGGACGACGTTGACGGCGTCGACGCCGGTGGACTCCATGTTCGCGATGGGTTCGTACAGCGGCGTGTTGACCTGGGACGTGGCGCGTTGGGGCGGCACCAAGCTCGGCTTGGGGGTCGGCATCGAGTGGGTCGACCTGGACATGGCCTTGTCCGAGTCCGCGGGTCCCATCAACCTCTCGAGCGAGCAGCAGTTTCCTTTGCCCCTGCTCGGGTTGCGCTTGTCGAGCGACGAAGCGCCGGTCTCGGGACATTTGTCGGTGGGCTGGATCACGTTGGAGTCTCCGGAGATCGAAGCGTCGATCTTGGACGTGGACGCGCGGGTGGAAGCGCGGCTCTTGGGCTCGCCGCGCGGCATGAACCTCGACGCCGTGTTGGGATACCGCGGGTTTGACATGGACGTGGGGTACGACGATGGAGGCAGCCAAGTGGAGGCTGACTTCAAAGTGGGCGGGCCCTACGCCGGTTTTCGCCTGCGTTTTTGAGAGCCGGGCCCTAAGCTGCGCTCCATGAGTCGGCGCACGCAGTTGTCTTGGAGCAGCGGGAAGGACAGCGCTTGGAGTCTGTACCAACTGCAGCAGGATCCGAAGGTAGAGCTCGTAAGCCTCCTAACGACCGTCAATACGACCCACGGGCGCGTGGCGATGCACGCGGTGCGCGAGGCGCTCCTACGAGCGCAAGCGGAAGCCGCGGGGCTCCCCCTGCAGGTGGTCCCAATCCCTTCGCCCTGCAGCAACGAGGACTACGCAGCCGCCATGGAAAGCGCCCTGCAAGTCACCCTGGCGGATGGCGTGCAAGATGTGGCCTTCGGCGATTTGTTCCTGGAGGACATCCGCGCCTATCGGGAAACCAACCTGCGCGGGACGGGCTTGCAGCCCGTGTTTCCCCTGTGGCAGCGGCCTACCGCCGAACTCGCGCGCGAAATGATCGCAGGCGGCTTGCAGGCGGTTTTGACCTGCGTCGACCCCAAACAGTGCCCTCCGGAGTTCGTGGGCCGCGCCTACGACGCGTCGCTCTTGGCGGAGCTGCCGGAATCGGTCGACCCATGCGGTGAAAAGGGCGAGTTTCACACCTTCGTGCACGCGGGCCCCATGTTCTCCCATCCGATTCCCATCGCGGTGGGCGAGGTGGTCGAGCGCGACGGGTTCGTGTTTGCGGATGTGGTCTTAGAAGACCGCTAACGGCCGCGCAGGGGCAATCCCATGGCGCGTGCGCCCGCAAAGTACGCCGCACCGCCGACCGCGATGGCGATCCCCAAAGCGATCGGATCCCACAGGCGCGCGTGGGTCCCGACCCACGCCCCCCAAGCGCCCGCGCCGCACAGGACAGCGGGCACCAGCAGCTTGGCGTAGTTCCTTGCCAAGCTGCGTTCACGGGCGGGCAAACGGTGCGCGAGCCCCGGCACCAACAGCAACAGCGAGCCCCAACTCGTGATGGCCGTCGCCAGCGCGAGCCCGTCCACGTCCATCGAGGCGTACACGATCAACACGTAGTTGAGGATCATGTTGAGCACCAACATGGCGATTGAGATGCGCACGGGGTGAGCGAACTCGCCGAGGGCGTAGTAGCTGCGCGCGCACAGACCGGTGGCACCCGCCGGCAAGATCGCGAGGCACAACATGCGCAGGGCATCGGTCGTGCGCTGCACCCCTTCTTCGCCGAACGCGCCGTGCTGGAACAGGACGCGCACGGTGGGTTCCGCCAAGACGAACAAGCCGACCGAAGCGGGCAGCGCGAAAAACGCGATGCTTTGGTGGGTGCGGTCGTACAGTCCGCGCATCTTGCCCAGTTCCTTCTGGTGTCCGTGGGCCTTCAGGAGGGGAAACACCGCGCTGGTGGCGGCCACCGCGACCAACGCCAGGGGAAACTGCTGCACGCGGTTCGCGTAGTAGTGCAAGGTCGGTCCGCCGTCCGGCAACAAGCCTTCGGCCATCAACCCATCGACCATGACGTTGATCTGGTAAACCGCCGCACCCAGGGCCATGGGCAGGGTGCGCCACAGGACCGCGCGCACCGCACCCGCCGGTGCGCCGTCGGGGTGGGGGGCCACCCCGAGCAGTCCGGTGCGGTACAAAGGCCGCACTTGCACCACGAGTTGAGCGGCTCCGGCGGCCAGCACGCCGATGGCCAGCATGCGGGCCATCGCCATGTGTTGGGTGCTGGGCGCGCCTCGCTCCAAGTCCAACCCAAAGTGCACCGCGATGAACACTAGGGCCCCGATCCAGACCACGTTCATGGCGGCTGGAGCGAGGGCCGGGGTCGTGAAGTGTCCCCGCACCTGCAACGCACCGCCCACCAGCGCCGCCATGCACACCAAAATCAAAAACGGCATCAGCCAGGCGGCCAATTCCCGCACCGGCGCGGGATCTTTGCCCAGCCAAGCCCAGCCGGTGAGCGGCATGTGGTCGGGCATCCACAAAACGCCCGCGGTCAAAAGGACCGTGACGGCCACCAACACGACGAACAAGCGCTTCGCGGTCGCCGCGAACAGAGCCGCCCCCGCGCGGTCACCGCGATCCCCGTCGACCTCAGTCAACGCGGTTTGGAACGACGTGGCCAGGGCGCCTTCTCCGAGGAAGCGCCGCAGCATGTTGGGGATGCGCCAAGCGGTGATGAAGGCATCGAAGACCGCCGACTTGTCCCCGAACAGCGCCGCGGACAACGTCTCCCGCACGAAGCCCAGGATGCGGCTCACCAGGGTCATGACCGAAATCCAGACCGTGCGCCGGCCCAGCTTCTTGTGCCGGGTCGTGATGTCCCGCGAGCCGGTTTCGTCCGCGTGCATGGGGCTGGAGCTCGAGCCGTCGGGGGGCTCGGGCGCGCCGGAGGCGGCTTGCGGAACGGGCGGGTGGTCGGCCGACATGGGGGGCGCACCTTAAACCACGCTTGCATGCATTTCGCGCTAGAATCTTCGTCCTCGCACCGTTCGCCGCCCGCCCCTCGGAAAGTCCGCGCCATGAGCCTGAAACAGATCGAAATCGCCTGCCCGTGCTGCGAAGCAACCCTGGTGGTCGACGTGCTGACCCAAACCGTGCTGAAGCACGCCCCCAAGGCCCAATTGGATGCCACGGGCAAGCCTCTTTTAGACGAGAAGCGCTGGCAGTCGGCCCAGGAGACGATCCAACAGCGCGGTCGCCGTTCGTCGGACGCCTTCGACCAAGCGCTGCAACAGGAGGCGGATCGAGAAAAGGATCTGGACGATCTGTTCCGCAAGGCCCAAGAAAGGGCCAAAAAGCGCGGGCGGGACGACTGAACGGCACGGTTCGCGAGCTTCTGTGAACTTGCAATGAAGCGAGTTCCTGGTGGTTGGGGCTCGCGCTATTCTCTGCCCCCGCCCCCGAGCGGGACCCATCCCTTCCATCATGAAAGTCGGAATCAACGGATTCGGTCGCATGGGGCGCTTGGCCCTGCGCGCCGCTTGGCAGCACCCCGAGCTCGATTTCACGGCCATCAACGAGCCAAACGCCGCAGCGGACAACCTCGCGCTCCTGCTCGAGTTTGACAGCGTGCAAGGCCGCTGGGACCGCGCCGTGCGCGGGAGCGAAGCGGGCCTCCACATTGGAGAGCGCGTATTGACGTTGCGCGCAGAGCGCGAGCCGAGTGCTTGCGATTGGAAAACACAGGGCGTGGACCTAGTGCTCGAGTGCAGCGGCGCGTTTCGCACCGAAGAGTCTCTGCAAGGCCACTTCGAGGCCGGTGCCCGCTGCGTGGTGGTCTCGGCGCCCGCAAAAGGCAACGTGCCCAACATCGTGATGGGCGTCAACGACCGGGCCTTCGACCTGGCCCAGCATCGCGCGGTGACGGCGGCCTCCTGCACCACCAATGCCTTGGCTCCTATCGCGCGGGTTTTGCACGACGGGTTGGGCATCGTGCACGGTGCGGTCACGACCCTACACGACCCGACCAATACGCAATCGGTCCTCGATCGGCCCCTCAAGGATCCGCGCCGCGCTCGCGCCGCGCTGACCAACCTGATTCCGACCTCGACCAACTCCGCCACCGCGGTCACCCAGATCATCCCCGAGCTCGCCGGTCGTCTCGACTCGATCGCGGTGCGGGTACCCGTGCTGAACGCCTCCATGGTGGATTTTGTGTTCCAAGCTTCTCGGGATACGACCGTGGAAGAGGTCAACGGCCTGTTGCAAACCGCCAGCGAGACCGAACCTTTGCAAGGCATCTTGGGCTACGAAACCCGGCCTTTGGTGAGCAGCGACTACGTTCGCGATGCGCGCAGCGGGATCGTCGACGGCTCCTTGACCCGCGTCATCGACAAGCGCCTCGTCAAGATCATGGCTTGGTACGACAACGAGTGGGGGTACGCCAACCGCATGGTCGAGCTGGTCGCCGCGATGGCCCGCGCCCACTCCTAGGAACGCCAAGAACTTATGACAGGGGAATTCCACAAAGGCCAATACGCGGTCGTCACGGGAGCCTACTGGGCTTTCACGTTGACCGACGGAGCGCTGCGCATGCTCGTGCTCCTGTTTTTGCACGATCTCGGGCGCAGTCCTCTCGAGATCGCGGGCCTGTTCCTGTTCTACGAGTTCTTCGGCATCGTCACGAACTTGGCTGGCGGCGCTTTGGGAGCGCGTTTTGGTTTGCGCCTGACGTTGCTCTTGGGGCTCTTGTTGCAGGGCGGCGCGTTGGCGGGGCTTGCTACCCAAGCGACGGCGTTGAGCCTGCCGCTGGTGATGGGCTTGCAGGCCTTGTCGGGGATCGCCAAGGACCTCACCAAGATGAGCGCCAAAAGCTACATAAAGTTCTTGGTGGCGGCTGGGGACCAGGGCGGCTTGATGCGCATCGTGGCGTGGTTGACCGGATCGAAAAACACGCTCAAGGGCGCGGGCTTTTTCCTCGGCGGCTTGCTGCTACAAACCTTTGGCTTCGCCACGGCCTGCTGGAGCATGGCGGCGGGCATCGCTTTGGCATGGCTCGTGAGCGTGGTGGTGTTGCCCGCTGCGGCGGGCAAGGCCAAAACGGTGGGCAAACCGCGTGAGTGGTTCGCCCACGACCGGCGCGTGCTGTGGTTGTCGATTTCCCGCTGCGCATTGTTCGCCGCTCGCGATGCGTGGTTCGTGATCGCTTTGCCTTTGTTCCTGGCGGTGCAATGGCAGTGGAGTCACGCGCAGGTCGGCGCTTTCATGGCGGTGTGGGTCATGGGGTATGGAGTCATCCAAGCCTTGGCACCCAGTTGGTTGGGTTCGCCCAAAGCCTTTGCCGAAGGGGATGCGAAGCAGGGCGTGCGCCGGGCGGGAGCGTTGGTTTTGTGGACGGTCGCGTTGTGGGTGCCCTTGGTCGCCCTGGCTCGCTTGACCGATCCTACACCGCCACAAGTCGTGCTCGGCTTGGGTGGTTTTGCGCTGATCTTTGCCACCTGTAGCGCGTTGCATAGTTATCTCATCCTGGCCTATGCGTCCGGGGAACGGGTTAGCCAGCAGGTGGGCGCTTACTACGCTGCCAACGCATCGGGGCGGCTTTTGGGCACCTTGTTGTCCGGCGTGCTGGTGCACTTAGCGCTCGGCCCTGCCGAAGGACTGCGCTGGACCTTGTGGGGAGCCAGCCTGCTCGTGGGCATCGCAGCGTTGGCCGGTTGGCCTTTGCATCGCGAGGAGCGCGCCCAAGCGGCGTCCGCGTCACCCAGCGAGTTGCAGCAGGACGGGAACCTGCCCCGTTCCTAAGCCGGGCTTAAATAGTGAGCCCCGAGCGGTTCAGGAGCTTAGAACCACCCGGGGCGGGGATTGATAGGGGAATGGAATGCTCGCAAACCGAGCCCGGCAGCGCGCCATGTGCTCGGAAAGTGGACGGGGAATCGGAAATCGCCATGGTGTGGGGGAGCCGCCGAGTCCTCCGAATCGCACAGCGATCTTGCGCATCATGCTGCGCTGCCCCTAAGTGCATGCAGGGCTGCCAAGGAACTCTGGTCGGCGCGGCGCGCAGACACCTCGTGCGTGGTGATTGCGTCAAGAAAATGGTGTGGGCAGGCCGAATCGGTCGACTCGCCTTTCGTTAGTTCCTTCTAACGATCCGGTCGCAATAAAATTCTTAGCCGACCCAGAATCTTTGGGTACGAGCCGTCGCGTATTGGAAGGCGCGCCGCCGCAAAGCAGCTTCCGAACAACGTTCGGTGCGAGTCTTGCGTCGCAGGCTAAGCGGAGCCAGGCCGCTCAGCCCATGATGTGGAATCCCGCGTCCACGAACAGCACGGAGCCCGTGATGCCGCGGCTGTGGGGGCCCGCCAAGAAGAGGCAAGCGTCGCCGACCTCTTCGGCGGTCACGTTGCGACGCAACGCCGTGCGCTCGGCGACCGCGTCCAAGCGTTCGCTGAATCCTTTGACCCCGGAGGCGGACAGGGTGCGAATGGGACCAGCGCTGATCGCGTTGACGCGGATCTCCCGGGGGCCCAGGTCGGCGGCCAGGTAGCGCACCGACGCTTCCAACGCCGCCTTGGCGATACCCATCACGTTGTAGCCGGGGATGACCCGATCGGCTCCGATGTAGCTCAAGGTGATGATCGAGCCTTCCCGGCCTTCCATCAAAGGCAACGCCGCACGCGTGATTTCGGTCAGGGAGTAGGCCGACACCTCGTGGGCCAACATGTAACCCTCCTTCGTGGTGTGGAAGAAATCCCCCTGCAACTCTTCACGGCGAGCGAAGGCGATGGCGTGCAGAACGGTGTCCAGGTGACCGAACTCTTCCTTGAGGGTTTCGAACACAGCATTGACCTGCTCGGGCTGCGTCACGTCGCAAGGCAGCACGACCGAGCCGGGCAAATCCTCAGCCAGCGTGCGGACGGCCTTCTCCAACCGATCGCCCAAGTAGGTGAAGGCGAGCCGCATGCCCGCATCGGCGAGGGATTTGGCGCAGGCCCACGCGAGGGAGCGCTTGTTCGCCACGCCAAAGACGATTCCGGTTTTGCCAGCGAGGATCTTTTCCATAGGGAGGGGGGCCGAACGGCCATCGGTGGGCCGAGTCTAGAGGGGAAGCCCAGCGCTCCCAGCGGGAAGGCCTCATTTTTTGGGTTCGATTCGCAAGGTCGCGGCGGGCGGGAGGCCCTTGGGGCACGCTCCCACGGCGTGGTGTTGCATTGACCCGGGGGGAATCCCCGGGTTGACTGTCCGGCCATGCGCACGTCCGACTTGGAATACGAGCTGCCCGAGGAGCGCATCGCCCAGATGCCCGCCGAGCCGCGCGATGCCGCGCAGCTCTGGGTGCAGACCGTGGGGGCGGACGCCTATACCACCACGACGGTTCGGGAGCTGGCGCAGTTCCTCGACCCCCGCGACCTTTTGGTGTTCAACAACACCCGCGTCTTGCCGGCTCGTGTGTGGGCCCGCAGGGCGAGCGGCGCACGCATCGAGTTGCTGTTCCTAGAACCGCAAGGTGCACCAGGGGAGTGGAGCGCGATGGTGCGTCCTGCCAAAAAACCGCAGGCCGGTGAAACTTTGACCGTCGCGGAAGGGGTCCACGTCGAAATGATTGCGCGCGAGCTCGATGCGCAAGGCCAACCCACCGCGCGCTGGCGGGTGCGACTGCACGACGATGGCCGGCCCACGCGCGCCACCGAAGACTTGCTCGAAGCGTTGGGGGAGATGCCCTTGCCACCGTACATCCAGCGCGCGGATGGCGCGTCCCCCGACGAGCACGAACGCTACCAAACCATGTTTGCACGCGAGCGCGGTGCCGTTGCGGCGCCGACGGCAGGCTTGCACTTCACCCCTCGAGTGATGGAGTCCTTGCACGCGCGGGGTATCCAAACGGTGCAGCTCACCTTGCACGTAGGCCTCGGGACCTTCTTGCCCATCCAAACCGAAGAGGTCGAAGCCCACACCATGCACAGCGAGCGCTACCGCGTCGATCCGGAGGTGGTGGAGGCCGTGGCGGCTTGTCGTGCGCGCGGCGGTCGAGTCATCGCGGTCGGCACCACCAGCGCGCGCGCGCTCGAAGCAGCCGCGGCCAATGGAACCCTATGCGCGGGCAGCGGACGCACCGACCTGTTCATCGCGCCGGGCTATCGCTTTCGGGTGGTGGACGGTCTCTTCACCAACTTCCATCTACCGGGCAGCACCTTGTTGTTGTTGGTGGGCGCGCTCTTCGGATTGCCGGAGGTGTTGCAGCTCTACCGCCGTGCCATCGAAGCGCGCTGGCGCTTTTATAGTTACGGTGACGCCATGCTGCTGTTGCCCGGGGACGGGGATCTCCGCCGGCCTGTTGCCTGAGGTTTTCCGCCCTACGCCCAACCCGGCGGGCTAGGGCCGTTTTTTGGCATTGGCTGGCACGGACCGAAGACGGACGGCACGAGTCCTTAAGAAGAAGGCCGGCTCAAAAGCGCAGCGACTCGGGATCCGACCTCCCGGCCCTAGGAGGGGGCGTCGCCCCAATCGTGGCGCCGATCTTGTGGCCCGCGTGCGCGCAGGCTGCGGCGAATCGTTTGGGCAGCGCCGGCCGGATCGGGATGACGCAAGAGCCCCGCGCCGATCGCGACGCGCCCCACCGGTGCTAACTGCCAGGCGTTTTCGACCGTGATGCCACCGATCGGGAAAACGGGCCAGCGACCAGAAGCGCTGGCGACCCAAGAGTTCACGCAGTGGTTGGCGGTGGTGCCCGCTTTGGTTTCGGTCGGGAAGATGGCCCCGAAACCCAAGTAATCCACCGGCTCTTCCTGGGCTCGGCGGACCTCTTCGTAGTCATGGGTCGACCAGCCGATCAGGGCCTCGGGCCCGAGCAGGTCGCGCGCTACCCGTGGTGGCGTGTCGTCTTGCCCCAAGTGCACCCCGTCGATGCCTTCCTCGGCGAGCGCTTGCGCAACGTCCACCCGGTCGTTGACCAACAACAAAGGACGCGGGCCCGCTTGGGTGGCGGCGTAGCGCAGCAAGGTTTCCGCCCACATCAGGGTCGCGCGCGCTTCCGCCGGGCCGCTCGAAGCCGCTCCTAAAGGCTTCGGGCGCACCTGGATGGCATCCACATGGGGCCACAGCGCCCGCACGCTCGCTTCGGGATCTTCACACAACTCCGGTGTGAAGATCAGCATGATCTGCGCCCGGCGCAGGCGTTCGCGCCGGGATGGGGCTGCGGTGTGCGGGGGGGAGCCCATAGGGATCAGCGCCGTGGCGAGGCCACCGAGCGTCGCGAACAGCCTAGCGCATCGCGGCCAACCTCGCACCGGCCGGACAGTGCCTACAGAAGATCACGCACCGACGCATCCACCGGACGGGGGCGCGCCCGCACGGCTCCTTTGATTGGAGCCGCAGTGCGGCTCCGCGTATCTCGTTCCCCGCAGGGGTCTACGCGCCCTGCCCCTGACGGCGACTCGCACCCTCGTCCTCGTCGTCCCCGCCAGTTTCCGGTTCCAAGCCCGGCGTGCGAGCGAACCCGTTGCGCTGCGCGCGGGTTTGCGATCCGCGCTCTAGCCGCTGAAACTCCTCCCAATCGGCCTTGGAAAACAGCTTCACCTGACCCCCGCATTCGGTGCAATAACAAGCCTGAATGCTGCGCAAGTACAGGACGTACTGATCGCACTTGGGGCAATACTTCGTGTCGTTGTAATAGTCGATAGAGTCCAAGGCCAACCTCCTGCAGGGACGCCCTCGCGGGGCACAGGGTGGGGGACGTCTAGGTGACGTCGGGGACACCGCCGTCGCTCGAAGCCTAAGCGCACCGAGCGAAACGGGTGGGTGGATTGTCAACGGTCGGTGGGCATCTGGGGATGCCCGCCGGGGGAGAGCGGGGCGAGCCGTGCGGGACCCTCGCGGGGAACACAACTCTTGCCTCCTCTCTGTAGCCGGGAAGCGGGCGACGCAGAACGAACCGTCCGAGAACTTTTTTCCGGCCCATGCGATCCTTGGGAATCGGGGCGCGGGCCGCCGGGGGTCAGGACTCCCGTTCGCGGGTCCGCTGCATACCGGCGCGGGCCTTTGGATCGGTTTCTTGGCGCTGGGCTCGGTCCAGCGCCGCGGGAACCTCCGCATCCCCTCCATACCCGTGAGCCAGGGCCCAGGCGCTGGCTTCGCGCACGATCGGGGAGGGGTCGCCCTGCAGGGAATGCAGCAAAGCGATGCGTCCCGACTCGCTGGGACGGTTGCCCAAAACCAGGGCCGCGTTACGCGCGAGTCCTTCCCGTTTGGGCCGTGCCATGGCGGAGCCCCGAAAGGCTGCGGCAAAAGCCGCTTGGGTCTGGGAGGGATCCAAGAGTTGGACCAAGGAGAGCGTCGCCACCGCGGGGTGCAGGCCGAAGCGATCGGCCAGGTCAGGAGCCTTGTGACCCCACGGACAAACCTCGGAACACAGGTCGCAGCCAAACAACCAGTCCCCGTGGGAAGCGCGCAATTCGTGGGGGATGGGGCCGCGGTGTTCGATGGTTTGGTAGCTCAAACATAGCCGTGCGTCGAGTCGCCCCGGCGCGGTCAGCGCATCGGTGGGGCATACGTCTAGGCAGGCCGTGCAGCTCCCGCAAGATCCGTAAACGGGCTCGTTGGGGCTGACTTCGAGCTCCACGTCCAAAATCAGCTCTCCCAAAAAGAACCACGGGCCAAAGCGCGGGTGCAGCAGGTTGGCCGCTTTGGATTCAAACCCGATCCCCGCGCTAGCGGCATGGGAGCGCTCCATCAAAGGCACCGCGTCCACCCGTCCGCGAAAGCGCTGGATGAGGCCTTCGCGCGCCAAGGCTTTGCCGAGCCGTTGCAAAGCCTTGCCCACAGCGTTGTGGTAGTCGCGCCCGATCGCGTAGCGGGCGATGCGCGCCCCCTCTGCGGTCGCGTGGGCGAGTCGCGAGTGTCCGACCCCCACCATGAGCAGGGTGCGCCCTTCGGGATACGAGGCCGCGGGGTTCACCGTGCGCTCGCGGTGGCGCTCCAAATAGTCCATGGAGCCGTGGGCACCCTCTGCCAACCAGCGCTCCAGCTCCGGAGCGCGGGCAGGGGTTTGCAGGGGGGTGGTGCCCACCAAATCGAACCCCAGCTCGTGGGCGATCTCGCTGACCCGGGAATCCGCGCTCATGCGGGCTATCCTGCGCGGCCTGGCAGCTTGCGCCAAGAGGGCGCACCGCCGCGGCCCCCGCCGGGGGCGGTCCTGTGCAAATCTTCTGGTCTAAGTCTGTAAAAAATAGAGGTTTACGTCAGTCTGGGGCAGATTCGCTCATTCTGTGCGAAACCGCCGTGAAGCCCTGATGTAGATGCTATGTTGGCACCAGATGACCGTTCTTCGGTCCTCTCACGCGCCACGAGCTATCCCTGCGAACGAGTCTCCCACTCGCCCCCCCTCGTACCGGGTAGCCCTGCCCCCCCTTCTCCTTTCCATGCAGGCTTCCGACCCGATCCTCAGCCAAAACCCGCTCGCGGGGGATGGCGCCATCGAGGAGATGGTTCGCAGGATCGAAGGGCTCGGGCAAGGGCCCAACCCCATCGCGGGGCATCTGGTGCGGGCGATGCGTGCGATCTTGCAGGACGCCGCTCGGTCGCAGGAGTCGCGCCGCGACGCGCTCTCGACCCAACTCATGGAAGCGTTTCGGATGCACGCGCACCGGGGCGCTTTCGGCCTTTTGTACGAACTGAACGGGTCGCACCTGCTGACCCAGGTGATGCGCCGTTTGCGTCGCTACTCGAGCCGCATCGATGCGCTCGATGTGTTGCAGGAAGTCTTCGTCAACGTCTACCGCTATCCGCATCGCTTCAACGCGGCGCGCGAGGATGCCTTCCGGGTTTGGTCGGCGACCATCGTGCGCAATACGGTGTTGAAACAACTGCGTGGCCGGGGCATGGCGGGGCAGATGGAAGTGCCCTTCGAGGACCTTTCCGATCAGCCCGAAACCGGCCAAGCCGACCCCTTGCGGGGCGCGATGGACACGGAGAGCCGCCTGGAGTGTTCGCAGGTGTACATCACCTATTTGCAGCTCTACCTCGAGTTTTACGGCATGTTGTCCGAACGCGAGCGCAAGGCGCTTGAGCTCGTCGAGGTCGACTGCATGAGCTACAAAGACGCGGCCAAGATCATCGGGATCAAACTCGAAAACCTGAAAATGGTGATCTTCCGCGCACGCAGAAAGATTCACCGCTCCATGAAGCGGGTCTTTGAAGGCCTGCCCCATGGATGTCGGCCGGCCCGGGAACCGAATCGCGATCTTAACGCAACGACGGCGGCCCAGAAGGATAGGACGAAGGATAGGAACCATCGCGGGGATTCCCTTGCGATGCATGCGCACCCGGCGACCGCCGAGGTTGAGGGATGCTCTTCGGAGGATGAAGCTTCGGAGGATCGGCAATGAATGGCTTTGATGACTGGATGGAAGGCTTGACCGAGGGGCAACTCGCCCTTCAGTACGAGCTGTCGTGCTTGGCCGACGGTGAACTCGATGAGGCCGCCGCGGCGCAGCTCTTGATCAAGATCGAGGCGGACGAAGAGAGTCGCTCGTTCTTTGAGGATGTGCAGCGTTTCGCGCGCATGCACCGCGATGTGGCCGATCCGCACCGGATCTCGGCGCGCATCGCCATGCTCGCCGGGGAGCGCGAAGCTCTCGAAGGCCTGCCCGGTCAACTGCCCGACCCGGCCCTCCAAAACCTCGATCGCAAGCTGGCCAAGATCTTCTACCAGCTCGGCAAAGCCTACGTGCTCAGCGCCCTCGACCCGGAGCGTTTCCAAGACCTGGTGTTTGCGGCCGCCGTGCCGATCCGCTCCACCAAGAGTCAAGGGCGCGGATTCGTCGACGAAGCCCTGCAGGGCGACCAATTGGGCGAACAAGCGCCCCGCTGGGCCGAAGCCCGCCACCTGTTCAACGGTCGCCTCGAGCGCATCGAAGACCCGATCCAAAAGGGCATCAAGCTCCTCGAGCAAGCGCTCGACATCGAGCACGACCACGAAGAAGCCCGCATCTACTTGGCTTTCGTGCACGGCTACCAAGGCCGCGCCCTGATGGCCGAGCGTCTCTACAAAGAGGTGTTCGACAGCGCCCTGTGCCCGGAAAACCGGGGCCACGCGGCGATGCAGATCGGACAGCTCTATACCCAAGAAGGCGATCACAAGCGCGCCGCACACTACTACCGCTGGGTCACCTTGAGTGGCTTGGCCGAGCAAGAGCCGCGCTTCTGGCCCGCCTACTTCAATCTCGGCGTCGCCTCCATGGGGATGGGGCAACGCGAACGGGGCTTGCGGTGGTTCCGCGAACTCCTGGATCGTCACCCCGAAAACACCCCGAAGGTGGCCGCCCTGTGCCTGGAATCCCCGACCTTCAAAGAAACGGTAGAAACGCACCCCGCGTTTGCCACCCTGCTCCAACAGACCTGCCCGGAACTGTTTCAAGCTCACGCTCCCGATTCGGACGCGCTGTAGGAGGACGACATGTTGAGTCTCTGGAAGAAACCTTTGAACCATCGAAGCCCGATCCAACGGGTCATGACTTCGCTGCAATGGGCCGCAGGTGCTGCCCTCTTGGTGGGCCTGGGTTCATGGAACCTGTGGGCCGGAAGCGGCCCCGACGGCCCCGACGGTCCGGATGGCCCGGAAAACGACGCGTACCTCTCCGGAGGCGATTCGATCGGTACCCTTCCGATCATCTTCAGCGGGCCGGACAGCCAACCGGGTGGACCCTCCTGGGAAACCCAGTCCCTGCGCGATCGCGCCACCTTGACGGTGACCTTGCCCGGCGCCTCGCTGCGCCACGTGCTGCAAGGCTCCAATGGTACCGGCTACCTGGAGTGGACCGCGCTGGATGAAGAGCGGGTGCAACTGCGCTTGTTCGGTGAAGGGCAACTCGCCCTCGATCCCGCGCTGGTCGCCGCGGGCGCCGTAACCATCTCGCTGCAGTCCGACTCGCCGGCCCCGTGGTTCTACGCGGCCCAAGTGGACGGATGGTTCAGCCAGCCGGCCCAAGCTTCGCAGGAAGGCGTAGCCCTGGATTTGAACCGCGCACTGCCCGACCAGTGGGGCACCGCGCCCCTGACCTTGCACGCCCGCGTGTGGCCCGGCAAAGCCTCCAGCGTGCGCTTCGCGCACCAAGGCGGCTACCTCATCGCCGACCAGATCATGCACTAGGCTTCTCACGGCGCCTACTCACCGCCGCGTGGCCCTTCGGGAGCCGCGCGGCGTTGTTTTTGGGGGAACAGGGTCCAACATCCGGCGCGGCGGGCGCCGTTCGTGCGCTTCGCGCTTGCGCCGCGCCCGGCGCGATCGTCAAGGTGGCGACCATGGCCAAGTTGATCGCGCTCGATGCGGGCACTACGGGCGTGACCGCGGTGCTGTACGACGAGGCTTTGGTGCCTCTGCGCCGGGCCTACCGCGAGTTTCCTCAGCACTTCCCAGCGCCGGGTATGGTCGAGCACGAGGCGGACGACATCCGCCGTGCGGTGCAAGTCAGCTTGCAGGAGTTGCTCAGCGGGGTGGATGGTCCGATCGCTGCGGTGGGCATCACCAACCAGCGCGAGACGGTTTTTGCCCTCGACCGTCACTCGGGCGAAGCCTACGGACGAGGCATCGTTTGGCAGGACCGCCGTACCCACAAGCGTTGCGATGATCTCAAGGCCGAAGGCTTGGGAGAGCGCGTGCAACAACTCACCGGCTTATTGCTCGATCCGTATTTCAGCGCGAGCAAGATCGAGTGGATGCGCAGCCACTTGCCCGGATTGGCCGAGAAATCCGAGCAAGGCGGATTGGTGTTCGTCACCGTCGACAGCCTCGTGATCCAAGCCCTGGGGCCCGACAATCTCTGGGTCACCGACCCGACCAACGCGTGCCGCACGCTGCTCTACGACATCGAGCGACGGGAGTGGAGTGCGGAATTGTGCGAGTTGTTTGGCGTCCCCATGGATTGCTTGAGCGAAGTGCGACCCTCGGTGGGACCTTTGGGCACCGCGCACCTACCCGGGGACCGTCGAGCTCCCATTCTCGGCCTAGCGGGGGATCAGCAAGCGGCCCTGTTTGGCCAAGCGTGCTACTCCGAAGGCGATTTCAAAACCACGTACGGCACGGGTTGCTTCTTGGTGCTCAACACCGGAACCCAGCGCCGGGAACCGGCTGGCGGGTTGTTGACCACCTTGGCGCTCGATGCCCACGGGCAGCCGTGTTACGCGGTGGAAGGCTCCGTGTTTGCTGGCGGCGCGGTCATCCAATGGTTGCGGGACGGTTTGGGTTTGATCGCCCAGGCACCGGATTCGGAGGCTTTGGCTCGCGAGGTGCCCGATACCGGCGGTGTGATTTTGGTGCCCGCTTTCGCGGGACTCGGTGCGCCCCATTGGGATCCCGACGCGCGCGCCGCGCTGCTCGGGATGACCCGTGGAACCCACAAGTCCCACATCGCACGAGCGGCGCTGCAATGCATCGCGCTGCAGTGCGTGGACATCGTGACGCTCTTGCGCGACAGCACCGGTTTGCCGGTGGACACCCTGCGCGTCGATGGGGGGGCGGTGCGCAACGACCTGTTGATGCAGATGCAAGCCGATTTGGCGCAAGCCCGCGTGGTGCGTCCGGCCGACGTCGAATCGACGGCGCGAGGCGCCGGCGCTTTGGCGGCTTTGGGGGCTGGGCTGTGGGAGGCGGACCCCACCGCCGCTGGTCTGCCGCCGGGAGCGACCGTTTTTGAGCCGCAAATGCCTCGCGAGGAGGTGGCCGAAATCCGCGCCGCCTGGGGCGATGCGCTGCGGCGGGTCAAAACGCGCCCCGGGCCGACGGCCTAGGACGTTTCGCCGCCCGCCCGCGCGCGCCGTTGGCGCTCCGCGATCGGCACGTGCTCCCGCTCGCCAGGCCGCGTGCGCCAGCGCGGTTGGTACCAGGCCCACTGCTCGGGATGAGCGCGGATCCAGCCCTCGAAGGTGGCATTCAAAGCGCGCAGGATGCGAGTGCGCTCTTCTTTGGGCGCTGCCGCGAGGTCAAAGCGCAGCGGCTCATCGGCGAGCAGCGTGTAGTGCCGGTCTTCGGGAGCTAGTCGCACGCAGCGCACCGGCACGATCGGTGCTCGCGAAGCGCGCGCCAGGGCCGCCGGCGCACCCATGGTCAGCGCGTCGATCCCGAACAGGGGGACAAACTCGCCTTCGAGCCGGCGCACCTCCAAATCGCACAACAATCCCAGCAAGCGCCCTGAGCGCAGCTCCCTGAGAAGCTGTTTGGGATCCACGTCCTGGGGCCAAGTCTCCACCCCGTAGTGCCGGCGCATGGCGACCCACCATTCTCCAGAGGGGTCTCGCTTGCGGTGGTTGCCGACGACCGAACCGACAAAGCCGCGTTGGGCGAGGGAAGCCGCCAAGAGGTCCCATTGACCGAGGTGAGCGGTGGCGACGATCACGCCTTGGCCTTGGTCGTAGGCGTTTTGCAGGTGCTCCAAGGAGGGATGGACGCGGACCGAATCCCGCAGCCAAGCTGCGCGGCGGGCCGGTTGGGCGTGCGCGAGCCATGCGCTGGTCGCCGCGATCTCCGCAGCGTGCCGAAACACGCCGTGCAAGATGCGCGCCCGCTCTCCGGCGTCATGGGTTCCGCCCAGAGCGAGTTCCAGGTTGTTGGCGGCTATGCGACCGGGGCCGGTGTGGCGTGCGATGGCGGCGGGACCTGCGAGAATCCGGGTCGCCCAAGAGCGCGGCAGCTTGGCCAAGCCGCGCGATGCTACGTTCCAAGATGCGGCTCGCAGCCGTCGCCGCAAGGGGAAGGACTGGACCGCCGATTCCTCAGGCATGGCGGGCGGCCCGTTGCGACGTTCCGTGGTGGGTTAGGTGGAGCCGTAAACGCTGACGCAGCTCCCGCGGCGCGTGCTGTTCCTCCACGAAGGCTTCGAGAAAGGCCTTCCAGGCATCCGCGTCTTGCTGGTAGGGAAACCAGAACGGATTCGTTTGCGGTTGCTCTAGCGGATCGGCCGGCCCTGCGCGCTCCGCGAGCCACCGGCGCGGGATGGTGAGTCTTTCCGGGTCCACGTACAGCGTTCCATCGCCGGCGATGCCAAGCGCGCTGTGGGCATAGGGCTGCGTGGAGTCGATGGCTTCTCCGCCGGGAATCAGGAACGCTGGGGCGAAACCTCGGTCGTGCCAGCGGCCGAGGAATCGTCCGGCCGCTGCGGGGGCCGGGGGCTCCTGCAAGCGACGCCAGCCGGCCGGCGGCTGAGACTCCAGCGCGATCTGGGGCCCCAGGGAGACGCGCACCGGCGCGCATGCCGGAACTTCGGCCTCTTGGCACAGGGCGTATTGCCACCAGAGCTGTTTCCAGGTCGCCGCAGAATTCGAAGCGTTGGTTCGGGTCGTGCGACCCCCAGGACTCGCGCCGTCGCTGCCTCGTGCGGTGATCGCTGCCCGCGTCGCGTGGGTCGCGCCGCTTTCGCGCAGCCAGCGATCAGCTCGCTTCCCGAGTTCCCGGAGCCGCTGTTCGCGTGCTTCGGCTTCCCACCGCAAGGGATCGCTCGGCAGCGGAGCGGGGCCTTCGTGCTCGGCGTACGCGCGCAGGACGAGCGCCCGAAAGCCCGGCGTGCTGATCGTGCGAAGTTGCCCGCACAAGCGGATCCAACGAGCGCGATCGGGCTGGGCCCGTTGCGAAAAGGCCGGCGCGGGGGTTGGATCGATCAGCCAGGGGTGGCCGCGACGATCGAACAACAGATTGCCGGGATGGGGATCCCCTTGCAGCCGGCCCGAGCGATCGAGTTGTGCGAGGACGCGACCCACCTCGCGCGCCAACGCGGCCCGGGACAAGGGCAGGGTTGCGGTTCCTTGCAACCATTCCAGCAGGGTGCGTGCACCGTCGAGTTCCGGCAGCACCAATTCCCAACGCCGCGCCTGTCGCCGCACCGTGGCGGGAAAGGGGACCGGCAAGCCGAGCGCGTGCCACTCCTGCAACGCGCGCGCCTCTCGCTGGGCGCGATGGCGATCGCCGAGCCGTTGCCACCAGGTGGGCGCGTGGAAGCGCTTCACGATCACCGTGCCACGTTCGGGATGGTTTTCCCGATAGACGGTGCGCTTCGGTCGTCGCTTGAGGATCAGGGCAGGGTCCGGCGTAGGCACGGGGCCATGGTAGCGCATGGGTGCCTCGGTCGGGCTGGCGACTCCCGCCCGTGCCGTTCCCGGCGGGGAGCCGGGCTGGTTGGTGGCATTCGATCGGGGCTGCGGGGATAATGATCGGCTCGGGAGGGGAGACGCAAGCCTGCTTGGGTGCGTGCGCACCTCCCGCGTGGGATTTTCGTGAAGCTTCAGCTCTACATCTTCAAGCAACTGGTGCTCGCGCTCTTGTTCGCGGTCGGGGGCATTCTGTTCGTGGCGCTGCCGGGCATCGCGGTTTCGACGGTGCATCGCATGCCCTTGGCGGACGCCAAGGTGCTCTTGATGTACGTGCCCATGGTGTTGGAAACCTTGGCGCCCTACGCCTTGCCGGTGTGCTTCATCCTGGCGGTGGTGGCGACCTACGGGCGCTTGGCCGCGGACAAGGAGTGGACCGCCATTCAGATGGCGGGCTTCCATCCCCTCAAAATGTTGCTGCCGGGGGTCGTCGTAGCCCTCTTTTTGGGCGCGGCCACCTATTGGATGGTTTCCTACGAGTTGCCCTTGGCCAAAAAGCGGCAACGCTCCTTGCTGATGGCGGCGGCTACGTCGTCCCTACACAACCTGCAGCCGGGTCGTACGACGCTGCAGTTCGAAGACTTCTTCTTGAACGCTCGCTGGCGAGACCCGGACGACCAGAACATCCTGTACGACGTCTACATTCGCAAGCCCGATGACGAGGGGCGCTCCAAAGTCGACATCTTCGCCGAAAAGGTCTACATCCGCACCGAGGGGGACATGTTCCGGGGGGACCTCTACAACTATGAGATGGTGCAAGCGGCCAACGGCACCGTGGCGCGCAATGAGCGCTCCTCTTTCGGCATCCCCTTGGAGAAACTGGTGGGGACGAAGCAGGACCACGGTACCCGCGCGCGCTACATGACCAACCCCGAAATCGAAGCGGAGCTCGCGGCCGGCATCGAGGACGAGGACCGGCGCATCTCGATGTTGTTCGATCTGGAGTACCGCAAGTCCATGGCTGCCATTTTCCTGGTATTCCTGGGCGTCGGGGCCCCGACAGGGCTCGTCTTGCGCCGCGGTACGCAGCTGGGGGCTCTGGCGGTCGCCGTGGGTTACGGCCTTTTGTACTACATCTTTGCTGTGCGCCTGGGCCGGGAACTAGGCCGCTCGGGCACCGTGGAACCCTGGGTGGGCGCTTGGGCGGTGCCCGTCGTCGGTTCGCTCATCGCGATCGTCATGTTGTGGAGGGCCCTCAAGCGATGATCCGCCGCCGCTTGCCCCTCTTCGGTCGCCTGGACCGCTACGTGATCAGCCACTTCGTAGGCTCCTACTGCACGGCGCTGTTCCTGTTGCTTGGCTTGTTCCTGATCATGGACCTGACCAGCAACCTGGACGACTACCTCGAGCCGGCTCCCAACGGAGCGACCGCTTCCACGGCGGTGCTCGTACGGTACTACCTGCTCAAGCTGCCCTTCCTGTTCTTGGAGGTGGCTCCGTTCATCACCCTCTTGGCGGGCATGTTTACGGTCAATCGCTTGCTCAAGAAGAACGAGGTCACCCCGGTGTTGTCCGGCGGGCTGTCGGTGCACCGGCTCTTGGTGCCGATCTTCTTGTGTGGTTTGCTGTTGGCCGGCGCCATGTTCGGGCTGCGGGAGCTCGTGGTTTCCAAGGTGGCGGACAAGCGCGATGCGCTGCTCTACCAGCTCGAAAACCCCGGCGAGGAGCGCGTGCTGGAGGAGGTCGCCGTGCACGACTTATCGGGTTCCATGGTGTTTTTGGAAAGGGTCTACCCGGACGCGAAGCCTCCGCGCATCGAAGCCCTCTCCGCCACCGTGCAAACCGAACAAAACAAGGTCAGCATCACGGCGGACTCGGCTTTTTGGACCGAGGACCAGCAACGCTTGCGTTTGGTGGGGGGCGAGCGGCGCATCGTCGGCAACCAGGAAATCCAAGTGCAGCCCGTGGAGTTCCTCGACGGCTTCGGTTTCACGCCGGACCTGGTGATGACCTACGTGCGGGCCAAAAACCCCCTCGACCTGTCGTTCTCTGAAGTCCAGGAGTTGATGAACCGCGAGCCGGAGGATTCCGCCTACAACACCCTCTGGCACTATCTGTTGACCTTCCCCTTGGCCAACGTGGTGCTCCTGCTGGTGGGGCTGCCCATGCTGTTTCAGTACGAACGGGGCAAGGGTTCGGAGCGCATGGCTCTAGGCGGCATGTTCTGCCTGTTCTACTTCGCGGTCGACTTCGTATTCCGCAACCTTGGTCTCAACGGCGGCTTATCCCCGATCCTGGCCGGGTGGATTCCGGTTTTGGTGGTGGGCAGCCTCGGGATCGCGCTGACCGACGGGATCAAGACCTAGGCGCGGCGGCCCTGGTGAGGGCCGCCAGAGCCTAATTCCGGCCCCCTGCGCGATTGCATCCCAGCGAATTGGCGGGGAAGATGGGCGCGCCCGAGTCGTCCCACCCTCTGCAATGCTCCATCCCCGCACCGTAGGGCCCCTGGTGGCCCCCTTGCTCCTCTTGAGCGGCTGCATGGCCCCTCAAGCCGACCGCACGCCCCGCGAGGAAGTGCTTTTTTTGATCCAGCACGGCGAGTTCGCTGAGGCGGTCCAAACGGCGGCGCGATACACCGAGCAGGACCCGGTCAGCAAGCCCTACGAGGACCTGCACCGCTACGCTTCGGTGGCCTACCTGCTGGAAAAGGGACGCCGAGCGACGTTTGACGACCAGGATCGCTTCGCTCTCCAGCACTTTCAGGAGGCCCTCGCCCTCGACCCCGACCACGGCGCCGCCCAACGCTGGCTCGGCAAGACCCAAAAGAAGCTCGCCACCCGCCTGACGAACGAAGGCCTGGAGTTCATGGCCAACGAGGAATTCCAACAGGCTTGGCGGCGGTACAGCGAAGCCCTCAGCGTGCTGCCGGGCTTCCCCTTGGCCACCCAGGCCTTGGCCGCCCTCGACGAGCAGTTGGCGCGTCGGGAGAACAAAGCGAGCCAGTACTACGACCAGGGCGTCGCTGCGATGGTCGAAGCGGAGTACACCATCGCGGCCAACCGCTTTGGCTACGTGCGCAAGTACCGCGACGAAGATGATCGTCTGCGGCGTCGCTCGCAAAAAGTCGACAAGGCGCTCTCGGCCGAGCGCACGGCTTGGGCGAAGAAGCTGGAAGAGGAACAGCTGTACTTTGCCGCTCGCTCCGAATACCAAGCCGCCTTGCGCGAAAACCCGGACAACGCCGAGGCCCGCGAAGGATCCGTGCGAGCTGGACGTGAAGCGGAGGTCTCCGAGCTGCTGAACCGGGGCCAGGGGGCGTTGACGCGTGCCGAGTTCCAAAAGGCCGAAAACTTCTTCGAAGAAGCTCAGGAACTCACCTTGCAGCAACAGGAAGCGACGGTCCTCAAGCTAGAGCAGCTCGAAAGCGCGCGCCGCCAAGCGCAGTTCGATGCGGCGGTCAACCTGGAAAACGACTTGCGGTTCGAAGAGGCCATTCAGGCCTACGAAAGCTTGTTGTTGCAGTATCCCAAATTCGAAGAGGCCCAAAACCGGCAAGCCAAACTGCGCACGCGCGTGCAAAAGGCCCTTGAGCTGTATGGCGGCTTGAACGCGGCCAAATCCGACGCCGAGCGTTTGACGGTGCTCATGCAGGTCGAAGAGCTCTTCCCCGACTTCCGCGACGTGCCTGAGCGCATCGCGCGACTCGAGGCGGCCGGGGTGCGTCCCTTGACTTCCGAAGGTCCCGCCAAAGACGGCGAAACCGTGGAGTAGCGCGGGGCGGGACGACGCTTAGGCGCCCCTTGGTTCGGCATGCCCGAGCCAAGCGGCGACGCGCTCGACTTCCAGATCGAGCATGCGCGCACCCGGCCCGTCCCAGAGAACCCGGTGCACCGGGTCTTCGGTGGAACTCGCTTCGATGGGCCAAGGCCCGGTGCGGCGGGGATCGGTGGGCCCGGCCAACAGGTCCACGCCCAACCCGACGGCGGCGGCCACGTGGCTAGGACCCGAATCGCAAGCCACCAAACGAAACCCCCGTTCGGACGCCACGGCGAGGCGTGCCGCCAACTCGCGCAGCCCGCGTTGTCCCACGCAGTGCACGAGGCGGGGGTGTGGGGGCAACTCCCTTTCGAGCTGCGCTCCCCCCTCCGCTTCGCCCGGCCCCGACAGCAACAGCACGGACTCTCCTTGCGCCAGCAAGCGCTGCGCCAAAGCGCCGAAACGTTCCGTGGGCCAGGAGCGAGGATCGCGTTCGACGCCCAGGTGCAGCACGTGTCCGGGCCCCTCGAGCCCTTGGGTTTGCCACCAAACGCGGGCCTCTTCCCGCTCTGCGGGGAGCAGGGGCAAGCCGAACTCGAGGGGCAAGCCGGGCTGCAGCCGGTCGAGCAAGGCCTGCGCACGGTGCAAAGCATGTTCCCCATGGGCCGCCAACGCGTGATGGGTCATCGTGCGCGCCGCCGATCGTTCGCGCCAGTCGGCGCGCGCGAAGCCCAAGCGAATCGGTGCGCCCGACAGGTAGGTGGCAACGCCGCTCTTCCAATTGCCTTGAGCATCGACCGCCAAATCGAAGCGGCAAGCCCGCATGGCCCGGCGCAAACGCGGCCAGGCCCGCCAGCCACCTCCGCGCTCGAATGGCAACACCCCGGCCAACCCCGGCAGCCCTTCCACCAACCCCGCGAACTCGGGCTGCATAGCCCACCAAACGCGTGCTTCGGGAAACGCGCGCCGTAGACCGTGAAAGACCGCCAAACCGTGGCACACATCCCCCAAGTGCGAAAGGCGCACGAGCAGGATGCGCTGGGGGGGCTGGGGGAACGGCAAGCGGATCATGAATCGGTCTCGCTAGTTGGAGGTTTCCACGCAAACCGAGCGAAGGCCGGCCGAGCAAGCCATAAACTAGCACCGAGATGATACGCGGAATCTCGACCAAGTGGATGCTCGGGGTATTGCTGAGTTTGGCCCTGCCATTGGTGGCCTTCGCTTGGTTTGCACGTTCCCAAGTCATCGACAAGCGGGCCGAGGAGTTCATCCGCTTCCACCTGCTCAACACCGTCGCCGAGCGGGCCGACCAGTTGCAGGCCTTCCTGCGCGATCGCCGCCAGTCGGTCGTTCTCCTGGCGCGCGTCCCCACCGTCGGTTGGTTCGCCGCCGACGAAAACGTGATGGAGACCGAGGGGGTTTCTCCGACCGGGGATCGCGAAGTGTTCCGCGAGTGGCAGGCGCGGGTCTTCAACGATCAGGTGGAACTCAGCGGAGGTTTTTCGCGCATCCTAGCCGTCGATCGCAACGGCGAAGTCGTCGGCTGGAACACGCGCGAGGGCAAGCGCTGGTTGAGCGACGAGGAACTACTCGAAATCGAAAGCCTGTTCTTTGGCGACGACGAGTGGTTCACGCAATGCATGGCCCAGGGCGAGGCGGCCATCGATGTGCACATCTCTCAGTTCCAGGTGGGGCAGTCGGGTCGTCCGCGCTACCAGGTCGGGTACGCCGCGCGCATTCCCGACCCCGACGGAGGTGAGTCGCCCGGCGCGGTGGTCGCCTACATGGATTGGCGTCACATCCAAAACCGCGTGGATCGCTACGGCGTGCGGCGCTTGATCGGTGCGATTGGGGCCGAAGCAGAAGATATCTACGGTTCTTCTTACGCTTGGATTTGGGGCGCGGACGCGGACACGATTTTGGCCCACGATCGACGGGACCTGTACGGCAAAAAGGTGAGCGAGCTGCAGGGGGGCGACTTGTTGCCTTTGGTGCGCGCGGCGCAGTCCTCGGATTGGGGTATGTATCCCTCCTACGAATTCCGCGGAAAGCAAAAACAAGGCGCATTCATCCGCATCGACGGAGACACGGGCTTTCAGTGGGTCATCGGGGTGGGCGTCAACGAAGAAGAAATCTACGCCGCGGCCCGCGAAACAAACCGCTTGTTGCTGTGGGTCGCGGCCATCGCGCTGCTCTTGGCGGGTGCTTTGGCGTGGTGGGTGGCGCGCCGCATGACGCGGCCAATTCTGGCGATCCGTGAACAGGCGGAGCGCGTGGCGGCCGGCGATTTGGAGGCGCGCGTGCCCGTGCAAGGCAACGACGAGGTCGCGGCCCTGTCTCGGGCGTTCAACGCCATGACCATCGACCTAGCCGAAAACCGCGATCGTTTGATCCAGGCCGAAAAGGAAGCCGCCTGGCGCGAAATGGCTTTGCAGGTGGCGCACGAGATCAAGAACCCCCTGACCCCGATCCAGCTCTCGGCGGGACTCTTACGCCGCGCTTGGAAGGAGCGCCGCGACGAGTTCGAACCCCTTTTGCACTCCACCCTCAACATGATCGACCGCCAGGTGGACAACATGCGTGAGGTGACGCGCGACTTTTCCGACTTTGCGGGGACCCACAAAAAAGCATCGCGCGTACGGGCTGCGGGGCTTTTGGAAGAGGCTCTGGAACTCACGCGGGCTTGGGCCGCCGAATGCGGGGTGAGTGTGCACACCGCGGGACTCGAAGAAACCCAAGAGATCGAAGTGCACCCCGGGGAAATGCAGCGGGCTTTGGTCAACCTCGTCAGCAACGCGATCGAAGCCATGCCGGAGGGCGGGGAATTGCACGCCAGCGTGGCGGTAGAAGGGGAAGAGCTCGTCTATCGCATTCGCGACACGGGACCGGGCATTTCGGAAGAAGCGCGAGCGCACCTCTTCGAACCCCACTTCACCACCCGGGGCTCCGGTACGGGCCTTGGACTGGCGATCGTGAAGCGCGTGGTGGAAGCCCGCGGAGGCTGCATCACGCTGCAAGCCGCCGAGCCAGGGCCAGGCGCGGAAGCCGTCGTGCGCTTGCCGTTGCCTGCGACCGGCGGCGAATCGAGCGTGGGAGCATGAGCGCGCCGACGCCGATCTTGATCACCGGCGGCACCGGCTTTTTGGGCCGCTACCTGGTGCGCGAGTTTTTGGAGGCGGGTCACCCTGTCGGCGTGCTCTGCCGCGCGGGCTCGCCGCGGGAGGTCTTGCAGGGCTTGCCCGTCCGGTTTTGGGAGGCGGATGTGACCGACTCTGCCGCCGTGCAAGCGGCCATGCAGGCCGTGGGCAGCACCTGGAAATCATGGCAGCTGATCCACAACGCCGCCTTGATCTCCTATCGCCGTCGTGATGCGGCGGCTCTCCAAGCGGTCAATGTCGACGGTGTGCACCTTGTGCTCACCGCCGCTCGTGCCGCGGGGGCCGAGCGCTGCGTGCACGTGAGTTCGGTCGTCGCGGTGGGGATTTCCCCCGGCGGACGAGCGATCGACGAGTCGTTTGCCTTCAACGCGGGAGACTTTCCCGTGGACTACGTGCGCACCAAACGGGCGGGGGAGGAGCGAGCCCTCGCCATGGCGCCGACCTGGGACGTGCGCGTGGTGAATCCGGGCGCGATCTTTGGACCCGTGCAGGCCAACAGCAACAGCGCTCGCTTTCTGCAAGGCATCGCTAGCGGCCAGATCGGACGCTGGGCGCCTCCCGGGGGCATGGCGGTGGTCGGGGTTTGGGACGTGGCGCGGGGCATCCGCCTAGCCTTGGAGCGGGGCCGCTCTGGCCAGCGTTACATCCTGACCGAGTCGTACCTCAATTCGCGCCAACTGTTCGCGTTGGTCGGGCAAGCGATTCTGGGCGCGGATCCGGGTCGTGGTACTTTGCCTCGGCCCCTCTGGCACGCTTTGCGCCTCGCGGTGCAAGCCGTGTCTTGGGTGCGCGAACCGGTCATGACCACGCCCCAGGCGATGCGCATGTTGGGGGTGGAGTTCCACCAAAGCGCGCAGCGCGCGCGTCAGGAGCTGGGTTGGCAACCCGAGCCGTTTGCCCGCGTGATCGAGCGCACGGTGGCGACCTTGCGGGACGAGGGGTTGTTGCCGGGTTAGCGGTTGCTAAAGCCCCAGGTGCCTTTGACCGTCGCTTTCTTGACCGACACGATTTCGAACAACCAGTTGAGCCAAGTGATGTCCGGCGTCACGCGGGCGTGGGTTTCGGTCGTGTTCGCAAGATGAAAGTCCGCCGCGTTTTCTCGCGCGATCTTGAGGGCTCCGCGCGGGATGTCGATGGAGAACAGGGTCACCGCCCAGCCGGTGCTGGTGTAGGTGCCCGACGTCTTGGTGCTGCGCTTGAGCGACACCGATGCGCAGGCTGGCAACCACAGGCCGATCACCAGCAGGAGAGCGAGGAGCGTAGGGACGGTGCGAGGGCGAAGCATGGCACTACCATACCCTTCCGGCGAGGAAGGACCCAGCCCAAGCCCGAACGCTCGGGGCGGAACGCTTCCCAGCCCGAGGAGTTGGCCGGGATCCGGCCGCGGCTGTGGTAGGCTGCCGCCATGGGTCACGAACGTTCCCCTTCGGACGAGCCGGCGTGGGCGGCGCACCATCGGAACTCCTTCCTGCAGCGCTTTGGGGGGGCTCCCGAGGGGGTACGCCTGTTCTTCGCTCCGGGACGTGTGAACCTGTTCGGCGGGCACCTGGATTACAACGGCGGCCCGGTCATGCCGACCGCCATCGACCGGGGGACGTTCCTAGCCCTGCGACCGCGGCCCGACCGCGTCCTGCACCTCGAGTCCCGCATGGACTCGCAGGGGCTGCGCTTCGACATCGATCGCGTCCCCCGGGAGCGCTGTGGGCGTTGGGTGGATTACCCCGTGGGGGTCATTCGCGAACTGCTGGCGTGGCAAGCCGAGCGGCGACCGGAGATGCATTTGCAGGGCCTCGATATCCTGTTCGGAGGCAACCTGCCGGTGGGGGCCGGGTTGTCCTCTTCCGCATCGATTTGCGTGGGCACGGCCTTCGCTTTGAGCGAGGTCTGGGACCTCGGCCTGTCCCGTCGCGAGCAGGTGCATAGCGCCCTGGACGCGGAACGCGGCTTTGTGGGGGTGCAGTGCGGCATCATGGATCCCTACGCCATCGGGATGGCGAAACCGGGCCACTTGCTGTGGCTCGATTGCAAAGACCAGAGCTACGAGCACCTGCCGATCGACTTTGACCGGCTCTCCATCGTCGTGGCCAACAGCGGGGTGCAACGGGAGCTCGCCGCGGGCGAGTTCAACAAGCGCGTCGCCCAATGCGCGCAGGCTTTCCAAGCCTTACGGCGCTACGCCCCCGAGGCGCAGGTGTTGCGCGACGTGGCCCCCGAAACGTTCGAAAGCCATCGCGTTCGGCTCGAACCCACTTTGGCCCGCCGCGCCCAACACGTGGTCAACGAGGTGGAGCGCACCTTCCTGGCGCGCGAGGCCCTGTTGCGCGGAGACTTGGAGGAGCTGGGCGGCTTCATGACCGCGACCCATCGCTCTTTGCGGGACAACTTCGAGGTTTCCAGCCCGGAGCTCGACCTGTTGGTCGAAGCGGCCATCGAGTGCGACGGCTGTTATGGTTCGCGCCTCACCGGGGCGGGTTTTGGCGGTTGCACCGTCCTGCTCGCCGACCCAGCCAGCGTGCCGGCCATCGTGGAGCACGTGCGCCAACGCTACGCGGCCGAAAAGGGCTGGCACCCCGACATCGAGGTGTTCCAGGGGGACGAAGGCCCGCGCACCATCGGGGCTTAAGCACCGAAACCCGCGACCGGGGTCGCGGGCATCGGCGAGGGCCACGAGGCGAGCGGGCCCGAGGGGAAGCCATCGGCTTCCGCTTCCTCCTTGGTGATCCGAGGTTCGCCCCGCATCAGCGCGGCGGATCGACGATGAAGATGGGATCGCTGGGCGTTTCGGCCGGTTGCGTCGGGCCTGCTTCGATCGCGGGTACGGGTCGTTCGCTCAGCAGCAAGGCGCGCGCGCGCTCGTCGAGCAGGCGCATGGCGGTGGAGTATTCCACGCCCAGACTGCGCCCCTCTTCCAACACGGTCACCGCTCGTTCGGGTTGCCCCGTGAACAGCTCGTTGGCGGCCAGCAGCAAGCGCGCATCCACGTTTTGCGGCTGGTTGAGGACGAAGGTGCGCGCGCGGGTCATGTGCAGATCCAAATCGGACGGAATGCCGTAGTAGCTACGCTTGTTGCCCGCCAGTTCCACCAACTCCGGATCCAAATCGAGTGCTTTGCGGAAGGCGAAAGCGCCGTAGTGGTAGTCCGCGGTCGCGAACAGCGCATCGGACAGAATCAGGTAGAGAATGCCTTCGTTGGGCGAGTACTCGACCGCTTTGCCGTAGTGGTGCACCGCATCCCCGTAGCGTCCGCTTTGGAAGGCGCGGTCGCCGAGGGTCAAGTAATACTCCGCGGCGCGGTTCATCTTGGGCACCGTGGTGGGCAGCACGGGGGCGGGCTCGACGGGGTCCGCCACGGCTTCGCCCATCGGGACGCTGGAGTCGGCGGCCACGTATTGCACCTCCGGCTCTTCTTGCACCACTTGCACCACCACTTGGTAGGAGGGCGGGCACAGCGGGCCGTACCAGTAGTAGCTCGGGCGATAGCCGTAGTGCCAGCTCCCACCGAAGTACCAGTAGCGGTCCCACCAGTAGTAACTCACCCAGGACAAGGGGCACCAAGCCCAACCGTAGCCGGAGCCGTAGAAGCCCCAGTTCCAGTAGTAGCGGGACCAAGCGTGTCCACCGTGCCATCCGTGGCGATGGTAGCGGTGATGACCGTCCCCATAGAGATGACGGCGATGACCCGAGCCGGGCGTGATGTCGGGCCCACCGCCCGCTCCGGGGGTGATTCCGCCGGGTCGACCCGAGGTGGGTCGGAAGTCTCCCCGGTTGTTGCCGGGGGGGATGTCGCCACGGCCCGCTCCCCGATCGCCGCGTGCGCCGCGACCGATGGAATCGAGGTAGTCATCCTTGGCGCGGGCGCGCCGTTTCGCTTCACGCTCTTTCAGTTGTCCGCGATCGATCACACCACCGCGAGCGCTGGGGCGCTTGCCCGCACCCTCTTTGCGCGTGGTGGGACCGGCGGTACCGGTCGGGCGTTGGGCCTTCGGGCCGCGCTTATCGGCTTGCGGACGCAGCGCGGTGCGGCTCTTCGGCGTAATGCCTTGGCCGGAGCGAGCTTTCGCGCGCTCGCGTGCGGCTTCCACCCGACCGGCTCCGATCGAAGCGGACGGGGACTTGGGAGCGCGCGCGGTCACGCCGCTGGGTCGCGTGCGGTAGGTTCCCCGGGCGCGGTCCAAGCGGTCCTGCTGAATGCGCTCCGCCGTGCTGGGCACCGAACGGCGCGAACGCACGCCGGTGGGTTGCACGCGGGGTGTTTGCGCTTTGTCTCCGGTTTCTCTCGCCCGCTGGCGCGCACGGGATAGGGCGGAAGGAGACGAGGTCGAACGCTTCGGAACCCGAACGCGAGGTTGCACGCTGCGCACGGGATCGGTCACGGGGCTCGCTTGAGGGCTTGCACCGTTCGATTGGGCCCTTCCCGTGGAAGCACTGCCGCGCTGGGAGGTCGTCGGTACGCTCGGGCGGGCTTGCGACGAAGAGGGAGCGATCGGTCGCGAGGTGCCGGGGCGCTGGCTCGTGGTCGGGCGCGAGCTCGACGGCTGCGGGCGCGGCCTGGTCACCGGCTGGGTCGTCGGGCGCGAAGTCGGGCGCTGCACCGGACGGGCCGCGGGCTGGGAACTCGGTCGCTGAGCCGGTCGGGCGCTAGGACGCTGCGCGGGCCGCTGAGCGGGCCGAGCCGAAGGACGCTGCGCGGGCCGCTGAGCGGGCCGAGTCGAAGGACGCTGCGCGGGCCGTTGGGCCGGACGGGCTGTGGGGCGCTGGGCCGGGCGCGACGTGGGTCGAGCCGCCGGGCGCGACGAGGGGCGGGATTGCGGCCGCGCCGACGGTCGGGAAGTCGGACGGGACTGAGGCCGCGCAGCCGGTCGCGAGGTGGGGCGTGCGGAGGGACGTTGGCTGGTGCGGGAAGAACTGCGCCCCGTGCGCTGCGAGCGCTGGGTTGGGGTCGCAGCGGCCAGCAAGTCCCCCGAGGCGATGGGCTGGATTGAGTCGGTCGAGGGGTCTGCGGCCATTTCCTGCCCGGCGGCCGCGGGGGCGGCGAACCAAGCCAGGCTGCAAGCCAAAGCGATTCGGGTAAGGGTGCCTCGTTTCATAGCGGATCTCCTGGGGGGAATAGGCCCTGCCCAGGAAAACTGCAATTTCGATGCCAGTGAATCGTGCCGTCGTCGGGCTCCGGAGGGGCCAGCAAGGGGCCTACAATAGGCCCACGAGGGCTAGGAGAGGGGCTGGTTCCGACCCGTGTCCCCTGGGAAGGACACCCTCCCTGGCCACTGCAAAGGGCAAGCTGCCCCGCCTTCGAAACCCGTTGGGCGCCCTCAGTCCTGCTCTTGCTCCGGTGCGGTGATCGGCAGGGTCTCGGTTTGGGCGGGAGCCGGGCGGCGATCCGCCGGGAGGAAAAACACGGGCTGCAAGCGCAAACCTCGCCGCACCACGATGTCCGCTTCGTTCCAGATGGCCCCGCTTGGTTTGGCGAAGGTCAGCGCGATCGGTAGTGAGCCATCGGCCTCCCAACGCAGGTCGGTGAAGGCGATCGACCAAGCCCCGGATGCGTTTTGCCATTCCAAACGCGTCGGCTTTGCGGCCGTCCCCTCGAAGTGTGCGACGATGCGTGCGCCGTCGGCGGCGGGTTGGATCCAGCGTTGCGGTTCGCTTTCCACGGTCCAGCCCTGCGCGCTCGACAAGCGCAGCAGAGCGGCACGCAAAGCGAGATGCTGCTCGAGCCCGCTTTGTTCTTCCGACGACAAAGGCTGACTCGTGTCGCTGCGCGCACCCATCGCAAAAGCGCCTTGCTCCGAGAGAAAGTGCAGCGTGCGCCGGCCCTGCCCAGGCGGGTCGGATTCGAGGCGCAAACGCCCGTGCCTGGCATCGGCGTAGTGCACCTGCAATCGGTGCGGATCGTCGGGGGCGGCGAGGTAGAGCACGCGGCTTTGCCACTGCCATGCGGCGGTCTCGCTCGGCGTCTCGTCTGGATCGCTTGCGGCCTCGGTTCGCTCGACCGCCGTGTGGGCCGGTCCTTGCGGTTCCGACGGCTCCCTTGCGGCGGAATCTTCGGAGGCAGGACCGCAAGCGCTCACCAGCATCCAGGCTGCGATCCCGAATAGGCCCATCCATCCCCGCGCGCCGTGCGCCACGCGCGCCCGAGCGGCATTGCGGGCGACGGGGGAGGGAACCATGGTGGGGGCTGGGCGCGCCCTCCAGTTGGCGCGCACGAGCGATTTTAGGGCAAACGGGCCGCCCAACGGCGCCATTCCGCAATTTCGTGCTTACCGAAGTTGCGTTCCGAGAGGGCGATCAGGTTGGAGAGCACCGCGCCCTGTACTTCCGGGCGCGTGTCTTCGAGGGCATCTACCAACGCGCGCGCACAAGCGCCTTTGAGCGGATCGTTGCGGCTGCCGATGTAGGCCAAGCCGCGCGCTGCTGCGAAAGCGGGCGCGTTGGTCTCATCGCGCAACAATCCGGCGAGGGAGTCGATCGCCTCCGGGTCTTGATGGCGCGCCAAGATCAAAGCGCACTGCGAGCGCACGCCTGCCTCGGCATCCGAAAGCGCGCGCCGCGCCACCGGCAACACACCGGGCATGGGGGCGCCTACGTCGGCGAGGCGTTTGAGGGCCCAAGAAGCGTTGGCGCGCAACGTGTTATCCTCGGACGTCGCCAGCAGGGTGATCATCTGTTCGGTGGGCGTGTTTGGATCCGCTTGCAAGCCGATCGCGAGCAGCGCGTTGGACACGACCGCGGGCAAGGGGTCGTTCAAGGCGGCCTGCAAGGGGACCATGGGCGAAATGCGATGTGCGCGCGCTTGGTCGCGGGCGTCGGAGGGCAGGGCCTTGACCTCGCTAAACCCCAACGCGAGCGCCGCGATCTGCCGTTGGAACGGCGGCCCCGATTCCAGGGCTTGGATCAGGTCCTTTTGGTAGCGCGTGGACTTGAAGGTGATGTCCTCTTTGAGGGCCTGAGCCTTTTGCGCTTCGCGCGGGTCATCGGCTTCTAAGGTGAGCTTGTTCCACGCGATCAAAGCCCTGTCGAGCTGCAAGAACAGCGAAGCGACGTCTTTGTCCACGTCAAACGTGTCGGCGACGACGGCGTTTTCGTAGATCGGTTTGGCTTCTTTCTCAGGAGTGCTCGAGCAAGAGACCCCACCCGCGCACAGGGTGGCGAACGCCAAGAGGGGCAGCGAGGGGGGGGATAGGCGGTGCATCATGCGTGGGCGGGGAAAGCGGGAGGGCCCGCGGAAGCGGCGCCGGGGAAGCCCATGGCCGGGGAAGGACGTTGGACGGAGCGGGCAGGGGGCTCTTCCCCCGATCTTCTCATTCCACGGATCCGGTCGAGCGAACGGGCGGCACAGCGGCTGTCAGCGGCCGGCGCATCATAGCCCTGGGGGGCGCCGAAACTCCACAGAACCCGCTAGACCCCGAGCGCACGAACCTCGCGCGTGCCGACAAAGCGCAACTCCCGCCGATTGGTCGGATCGATTCGGGCGATCGGGGTTTAACCTGGGGTCATGCACCTGTTGGACGCCATGGCCCGGGAGGGTTTCGAGGAGGTCATCGCCCTCTACGATCGCGAGAGCGGTTTGCGCGGCTGGATCGTGATTCACGACACGTCGCGGGGACCCGCGTTTGGCGGCGTGCGCCGGTTCGCGTATCGCTCCGAGAGCGAGGCGGTCATGGATGGATTGCGCTTGGCGCGCGCTATGACCCACAAGTGCCGTTTGGCGGGGCTTGCGGCGGGGGGCGGGAAGGCGGTGCTGTTGGACGAGCCCGACGTGCGTTGGGACTTGGCCTACCGTGCGTTGGGTCGCGCGGTGGAGCGCATGAACGGCCGCTTTTACACGGGCCCCGACGTGGGCACCAGCGAGCGCGAGTTGGCGCCCTTGGTGGCCGAGACTCGCTTTGCGACCGATCCTGGGCCCGATGGGCCGGGGGAATTGGAGTCCAGCACTGCCGAGGGTGTGTTCCGGGGGATCGAAGCGGCTTTGGTGCACCTCGATGGCCAAGCGGACTGGTCGAACCGACGCATCGTGATTCAGGGCCTCGGTTCGGTGGGGCGGGAGCTGGCGCAGCGGCTGGTGGCCCATGGCGCTCGGGTGGCGGGGTCGGACGTGGATCCAGACCGCCTGCAGGAGGCGGTCGATGAGCTCGGCATCGAGGGCCTGAACCCCACGGATGTGCTCGGCCAGCCCTGCGATGTGCTGGCTCCGTGCGCCATGGGGGGCGTTTTACACGACCTTTCCTTGGAACGCTTGCAGGCCCGCATCGTGGCTGGGGCGGCCAACAACGTGCTCGCTAGAACTCTGCACGCAGATCGCTTACATGCTCGGGGTGTGCTGTACGTCCCAGATTTCGTTCTCAATAGTGGCGCTTTGATCCGCGGAACGATTTTTCATTTGGAAGGACGTCGCGAACCCGTGTCCGCTATTGGGGAGCGGGTGGCCCGCGCGGTGACCGCCGTCCTGGAAGAGTCGCGGCGCAGCGAGGCACCTCCGACCCGCGTGGCGCGCCGCATGGCAGCCGAATCGACCGAACTCTCTTCCGGCCTGCCCTTGGACCCGGCCTAGGCAGGCCTACGCCCTCCTACCTGCGCATGTTGCTCTCCACCCTCGTCCCGCTCGGCTTGGCCTTGCTCGCGGGATCTCCGGACCCCTCCCTTTCGCCTCCGCCCAGCGCCCCGCTCGTGCGCGCCGCGCAGGAGCCGGCCGAAGATGGCAGCGAGGAGGGGTTGGAGGAAGAATCCACGGACGCCGTCGAGGCGCCTAGCGAGGCGGCTCCCCAGGGCGACTTGGTGGTGCCTTCCAGCCTCGAAGGGTTGTCCCTGCGCATCCCCGAAAAGGAGCGCTTGGCTTTTGTCGTCGAACTGAACATGGCCGTCATCGGCCGCATGCAGGTCGGTTCGTTCGTGATCACGGCGCGCACCGAGGCCTACCGCTCCGGCCTGCCGACGCCGGGACAAGCCGCCTCGAAGGAACCCCAAAAGCGCAAGGGTTTCATCCGTGCGCAAGCTCGCGGCGGATACATGGGGTACACCCTGCAACACTCCATCGACGCGCGCATCCTGCCGCAAAAGTGGCCGCGCGTGATCGTGCGCGACTATCAGAGCGGCACCGAAAACCGCCGTCGTGAGGTCATGTACGGCGAACGCCAGGGCAAAGCCATGTCCTGGTATCGACGGGACCGGCACTGCGAATATTGCGAGCGCCGCGAGCACTTCGTCAAAGGACGCCTGTTCTCGGAGGAACACCACTGCAATGGCTGCAAGCGCGGCGAACACCGCGATTGGGATGCGCCGAAGATGCAGCAAGTGCCCCCCGGCGCGCTCGACATGATCAGCGCGATCTTCTTGGCGCGCGAGCTGGTGCGCACCCAAACCGAAGCCGTGCAGTTCCCCTTGCTCGACAAGGACATTTGGTGGGACATGACCATGGTGTTGGGGGAGCGTGCGTCCATCGAAGTGCCCGCCGGGAAGTTCGCCTGCCAAGCGGTCAAACTCGATCCTCAGCCCCCCAAAGGCGAAGAGGGCAAAGAAGAATTCAAAGGCTTGTTCGGCATCCACGGCACCCTGAGCATTTGGTTGCACGCCCAAACCGGTGTTCCGGTCATGATCGAGGGCATCGTTCCGATCGGTCCGCTGGATCTGGACGTAGCCATCAAACTGGCGCAATACTCCGACACCGACAAGGCTTTCACGCCGGTGGTGGAAGCGAGCGCGCCCGCGAACCGCTAGCCTTCCCCAGCGGCTCTTGCTGCGTTTTTCGCAGCGTCTAGGCCCCAAACGGCCTTCCCTAAGGGGCCGGAGTCGTCGAGTCTTCGCTGGCCGGCTCACCCGGCGGCACGAGGATGGTCGCCGTGCGCTCGCTCTCGCCCAGTTGGAAGCGCGTGCCTTCCGCTTGGTGCTTGCGCTTGACGTACGCGAGGACGACACCGCCGTCGCGAGCGAAGGAGTATGCCCAGGTGGTCACGACCCCCAGGTCCCGCATTTCGCCTTTGGCATCGCGCTGCAGTAGTCGCGTGCCCGCGGGTACCGGGTCGTCGTCGCTGACCGCGAGCAGCATCAAGCGCTTGTTCAAGCCCCCGTAGGTGTCGATCTTCGCGACGACCTCTTGGCCGATGTAACAGCCTTTGCTCAGGCTGAAGGCGTCGTCGAGGCGCGCCTCCTGCGGGTAGACGCTGTCGTCGATGTCGACGCCCCAAACGGGGGTCGCGCTTTCGGCGCGCAGGGAGTCAAAAGCGATCAAGCCGGCGGGGCGCGCCCCTCGTTCGACCAGGTGGTCCCACAGGGCGGTGGCACGTTCCCGCGGTACCTGCAAGCGCCAGCCCGGGTGCCCGGCGACCGGGGTGTGGGACACGAACACGGTGCTCCAGGGATCCCCGGCGAAGCGTCCTGCGCCCGCCGCTAGATCCAGGTCACATGCCAAGGCTTGGCTGAGTTGGGCTTGCGCTTGTGGCCCGACGACTTCGATGTAAGCGAAGGACTCGCTCACCTGCGGCCACTGAATGTCCTCGCCAAAGTGGTAGGTGTCGAGCCCTTGTTGCAGCGCGGCTGCCCGGCCTGGCGGGGTGGTGATGAGGTAGCCCTCGGTGGTGCGGGTGATCTCGAACAGGTGCTGCACCTTGCCCTTGGGGGTCAGCAGCAGATTGCGTTGGGAATGCCCGGACGCCAAAGCTCGCAAATCGCCGGCCAAGATGCGGGCGAGGAAGGCCTGCGCATCGGCCCCTTGCAGGGCCAAGGTTTCCAGGTCAGGGCGCGCGAACAGGGCCCAGCCTTCGGTGGCCGCCGCGTACTCCGCGGGCACGTCCCCGTGGGTCAAAATCGGCAGGGGCGCGCCTTCGGGTGCGCGATGCGCACCGCTTTGGGTGAGGCTTTCGAGGAGGGCATCCATATTCGCAGGTTTGTGGTTCTGGGGTGCTTGACTTCCCTTGGCGGGGGGTCACGATAGCTCGCGATTTTTGCGGCGAAACCCCTCAGCGCCGCGAGGATCCCTCGGCACCGGGCCCAGCGCGGCTTCCGAAGGGTCCTGCGAGGTCCCGCCCAGACGGTTTCAACGGCCCAGGCGGCGCGGCCGCGCGGCAGGGACTTCCCCCCGGTGCCCGTCTCCCTATCCCATGCAGCGGCCCCATCCAACCCTTGGACCTAGGACTTCCTCCGGCCCGAAACCGCGTCCCGCGCGGCGCTTTAGCCGTGGATCGCTAGGCCTAGCAACGTTGCTCCTGGGTATTTTGACCCCCGCGTGCCTGGACGAAGCCCAGGCGAAGGAGTGGGTGCTGCACGAGAGCAGCGTGCAGCGCCTGACCGAACAAGCGCCAGACCCTACGGCGGCCCAAGCCGCGGTGGAGGAGGCCTTAGAGCGCCTGTACGGCACAGCATTGGCACCGCACTGGCCCATGGTGGATCCCAGCGCTCCCGCCATGCAAAGCTTGGCGGAAACCGCGGCCGTCTACCGGGATGAATGCGCCCACTGCCACGGGTTGGAAGGCTACGGCAACGGGCCTTCGAGCCCATTCCTGAACCCCAAGCCCTGGAACTTTTCCTTGGGCGTGTTCCCGCGCAGCGCGCCTGGGGGCGGAGAGCCCAAGCTCGATGCGCTGGTGCGATTGCTCGAGGACGGCATCCCTTCTTCCGCCATGCCGAAGTTTGGGCGGCTCGGAGCGGAGCGCTTGCGAGAAATCGGAGGCTACGTCTTGCTGCTCACGCAGCGCAGCCGCTTGGAACATCGTTTGGTGGAAGCTGTGCTGGCCGAAGGGCCGACGGCTTTGGAAAGCGAAGGGGCTCTGCAGGTTCTGGAAACCATGCGCGCCGCCGACGCGCAGTTCCACGCGCCCGCGAACGCTACCCAGGAACCCCAACCGAAGGAATCGGCGGAGGACAAAGCGCAATGACCGCCGTGATGCCGAACGACACCCAGGCCGCAACCCGCGCTGGATCCCCTTGGCCGGCGCGCTTTGCGTGGGCAACTTGGTGGGCGGCGATCCCCCTGGTGGTACTGGGCGGGTTGATCACCACCATGCGTGCGGGCATGGCCGAAGACGGTTGGTTCAAGCCCGAAGGCCATTGGCTTTGGCTGTACCCCATGGAAAAGCGCATGGTCAGCGCTGGCCGCTTCGTGGAGCACCACCACCGCGAGTTGGGCACTTTGGTGGGTTTGTTAGCGATCGCGACCGTGGTGGCTACCTTCGCCACCCGTACGAACGGCAAGGCCAAACTCGCGGCAGCCGTTGGGCTGGTGGCGGTCACCTTCCAAGGCATCATCGGTGGTGTGCGCGTTTTAGAGAACAACCCCGAACTCGCGTTTTTGCACGGCGTGCTCGGGCAGGTCGTGTTCGGCATCCTGGCGGGCGTTGCGATCGTCTTGTCGGGAGCGTGGCAGCGCTTTCCGGATCGTCAGACGGTCGCCGCCCCCGCCTTGCGGTGGATGGCGATGGGCCTCGTGGCAGCGCTCTTGGTGCAGGTCACCCTCGGCGGCTGGTATCGACACGGTCACGGACACACGGCCATCATGCTGCACGGCTTCATGGCGGTGGCGGTGGTGGTGCTGGGCATCCGCTTGGGTGCGCGCATGGTGGATGCGGGCGGCGTCGATGGACAAGCGCCTGAAGCCCAACGCCGGCTGCGGCGAGCCTCCCGAACCCTGGTCGGCCTGCTGCACGCGCAGTGGGTGTTGGGAGGCATCGCGCTCTACGCGGTGTTCGCCCATTCCGGGGGCATGTCCTCCCAAGACATCTCGCACCCCGAAATCGTGTTCTCCACCTTGCACGTCACGGTGGGGGCCTTGTTGACGGCCGCGGTCGTGCAGGCCTTCTTGTGGTCGCGGCGCGTCGCTGGCCCGCAAGCCTAGCCGTTTCCTTTTCTCGCCATGAACGTAGCGCCCCACTCCGACTCTCCGGCTTCCTCCCGCACTGGCCGAGCCCGATCGGGCTGGTTGACCCTGTTGCGCCCGCGCATCGCCGTGATGGTCGTGCTCATGTCGATTTTGGGGTCCTACCTAGCGAATCCCGACGGCACTTGGTGGCAGTACAGCGAGGCGGCGCTCTACGTGCTGCTCGTGACGGGGTCCGCGAGCACCTTCAACCAGGTGTTCGAACGGGATACCGATGCGCTCATGCGCCGCA
>JAUHXY010000006.1 GCA_030426785.1 bacterium | reverse complement strand
CACCCGGATGGTGGACCAAGGCGTGGAACCGTACCTCGTCTCCAGCTCGATCGTGCTGATCATCGCCCAGCGTTTGGTGCGGACCATTTGCCGTCACTGCCGGCAGGAGGTGCCCCTCAACGATGAGTGGAAAGCCAAGCTGGCCAAGGTCGGCATGGACCTCAAACGCCTGAATGGCAAGATTTCGGTGGGCGCGGGCTGCGAAGAGTGCTTCCACTCGGGCTACTCCGGCCGGACTGCGATCTACGAGATCATGCCCGTCGACGAGGAGCTGCGCACCCAGATCATGGAAGGCGCCAGCGCCACGGATATGAAACGTTCCGCCGTTTCCCGTGGCCTCATCACCTTGCGGGAAGACGGTCGCCGTAAGATCGAATCTGGACAGACCACCCCCGACGAGGTCTTGCGGGTCACCCAGCTCGACTTCGAATAACCCCCCCCTCTCCGGGCCCACGCGTGCCGATCTACGAGTACAAAGCCTACGCCCCCGGCGGCAGCACGAAAGCCGGCATCATCGATGCCGACACGGAGCGGGACGCCCGCCAAAAGCTGCGCCGCGACAAGCTGCACGTACACCACTTGGTCGAGGTGCGTGGCGGCAAACGCCGCAAGAAGGCCAAGCCGGGCGATCCCAAAGAAAGCCTGCTCCAGCGGGCCTTGGATGCGCGCGCCTCGAAACAAGGCCCCGGGGCGAAAGAATCCGAGATCATCGGCGGCGTGACCCGCCAGATGGCCACCCTGCTCGGCTCGGGCATCCCCTTGGCCGACACCCTTTCCGCGGTCGTCGACCAAGCCGAAAAGCGCAACGTCGAAACCATGTTTCGGCAGATCCGCGAGGACATCCAGTCCGGTAGCAACCTCGCGGAAGCCCTCGGCCGCCACCCCCGCTGGTTCAGCGACCTGTACGTCAACATGGTCAGCGCTGGCCAGGCGTCGGGCAACCTGGACACCGTGCTCTCGCGCCTGGCCGACTACATGTCCATGCAGCGCACCCTGCGCCGCAAGGTCGTGGGCGCCCTGACCTACCCCATGATGATGCTCGGTATCGGGTTCATCGTGGTCACCATCCTGATGGCCAAGGTGGTCCCCGAGATCACCCAGATGTTGATCGACCAGGGCAAGGCCCTGCCCCCCGCCACCAAGATCCTGGTGGCCATCAGCGAGGTCTTCCAAAAGTACTGGTGGGTGCTCTTTTTCGTGATCGGCGTGGCCTCGGCCATCCTCGAGCGCTTTTACCGCAACTCCGAAAAGGGCCGCCTCGCGATCGACAAGTTCCTGCTCAAGGTGCCCGTCCTGGGCGACCTCCTGCGCAAGGCCGCTGTGGGGCGCTTTACCCGCACCCTCTCCACCTTGCTGCAGTCGGGTGTACCGGTCATCCAGAGCCTTGATATCACCAAGAACGTGGTCGGAAACCGGGTCATTTCGGACGCCACGGATCACATCAAGACACGGGTAATCGAGGGTACCGACATCTCCGGCCCCTTGAAGGCCTCGGGAGCATTTCCCTCGGTGGTAGGCTATATGGTCTCGGTAGGCGAGCAGTCCGGCGAGCTGGAGGAGATGCTCGACCGCATCGCCATCGCCTACGACGAGGAGATCGATATGGTCACCGAGCGCTTTACGGCCCTGCTGGAACCGATCATGATCGTTTTCCTGGCAGGAATCGTGGGCTTCATCGTCTATGCCATCGTGCAGCCCATCCTCGAAATCGGTCGCGTCTAGGCAAAATAGGGCGCGTCCCAAGCCGCAAACACAGCTATGAAAGTTCGAATCCAAACCAAGGCCCGCCGCCAGGCCGGCTTCTCCATCGCGGAATTGATGGTCGTGATCCTGATCATCGGCCTTCTGGCCACTCAGGTGGTCCCCCGGGTGCTCGATAGCCTGGGCGACGCCAAGTGGGGCAAGGTGACCGCCGACCTGGGTGCCCTGGGTGGTGCGCTCCGTCAGTACGCCATCAAGAACGGCGGCGACTACCCCGACTCCCTGGAGCGCCTCGTCGAGCGGGACGAAAACGGTCGCGCCTTCTTGGAGCAGACCGAAGTGCCGCGCGACCCGTGGGACAACGAGTATGTCTACATCTCGCCGAACGGCACCAACAACTACGAGTTGTGGTGCTACGGCAAAGACGGCGCCCCCGGTGGCGAAGGGGATGATCGCGACGTGAGCTACGAAATGGTCCTCAACGGCCAGACCGAGTAGGGCTCATCCGCCAGACCTGGCGGCCAACTCCACCTCCCTCCATGCAGCTCCCTCGGCGCAGCACCTCCGGAAACCCTGGTCCGGACCGGGGCCGCGCCGGGTTTACGATCATGGAGTTGTCGATCGTCATCCTGATCATCGGGATGATGACCTACACGGTGAGCGTTAGCTTCGAGGCCATGGTCCCGGGCGAACGCTTGAACACGAGCGTGCGCAACCTGGCGGCTACCCTGCGTGAAACGAGGCGCGAGGCGACGACCCGCAACAAGGATTTCTACTTGCTCTACGACCTCGACGAGCACCGCTACCGCATGGTGACGCCGTTCCTGAAAGGCGGTGGGCTCTTCATCCCGGGCTTCCACGCCGAGGAAGACCGCTTTCGCACCACCTGGGAGAACCTCAAAGAGGGTGTGGAGATCGAGCGGGTTGTGATCAGCGGGGAGCCCTACGAAACGGGGCAAGTGTTGGTGCGCTTCGACCCCTCCGGCTCAGCCTCGGAGCACTACGTGGTGCTGTCGCAGCCCAAGTACGAAAACCTGTTCACCGTGGAAGCTTCCGCTCTCACCGGAGAGATCCGATTCCACGATGGGGTTTATGAGCGGCCCAAGCCGCAAGACTCCGACTTCCAGTAGATCCGCCATGCACCTTCCGTCCCCCCATCGAGCCCGCTCGGGCTTCACGCTGGCCGAAGCGGCCATCACGATCGCGATCGTGGGGCTGACGATTACCTACACCCTGCAGGCCCTCACCTCGGCGCAAACCACGGCGGCCCACACCCACGAGCTCAAGCTGGCCCGCGAGATGGCCTTGCGCACGCTCGGGGAGATCGCCACCGGCCAGTACCAGGCCGAGATGAACGATGTGATCACGGGCACTTTTCCGGAGGACGAAGCCCCGTTCATGCAGTACCAGATCGCTTTCGGCGACGCGACGCTGCCCAGCCATGGGGATCCCCGGGACGACTACGGCCGTGAGCGCATCGACAACTGGGAGAACCGGCGTCAGTGGGAAGACCAACGATCCGATAGCGACGAGGACGAGGCGGAAGAAGAATACGAGATCGTGCGCATCCGCGTGATCTTCCCCAAGCACTCCGAGGAGCTCGACGACTTCATCGAATTCGAAGCCTGGATCCCGTGGGATCAGGTGTACGGGGCGGACGAACAGGAAACCGACGCGGCGGGCGACGATTCCAGCGACTCTGGCGATAGCGGGGACGGAGGCCCGACGAGCGGTGATGGCGATGAAGAGCGTTAACCTCCGAGCCCGAGCAGGCTTCACCATCGTCGAGGTCTTGATCGCCGTCGCGGTCATGTCTCTCATGCTGGTATCGATCCTGAAGGTGCTGTCGGCCGTGCGCCTCACGCGCGACCGCATCCACAACACCCAGGAGACCCAATTGGCGGGGCCTATCATCATGGACCTCATCTGGGAGGATCTGCGCGGCTTGCACGTGCTGGGGCGCGCCAAGCCGGAGCACCTCAAGGTCACCGACCGGGTTCAATACGGCCTCGACGCGGATCGCATCGACTTTGTGACCACTACCTCCAGCCGCGAGCCGATCTGGATCGACGGTGAGGTCCGCCGGGCCCAGGTTTGCGAGGTGGGCTACGTGACGCGCCCCAACCCCCAGGACGACGAGTTCCTGGAGCTCTATCGCCGCGAGGACTACGGCGTGGACGAGGAACCCTTCTCCGGTGGGCAGTACACCTTCCTCACCAACCGCGTCAAAGCCTTCAGTATCGAGGTCTTCACCGAAGACGACCCCGATGCGGAGCCGATCATGGACTGGGGCAACCCCGATACGCGCGACGAAGAGTTGCAGGGCTTGCCGGCTTCGGTCGTCATCTCGATGACCCTCGAAAACGCGCCGCGCCTGCTACAGGAGCAACTGGAGTTCAGCTCCACCCAGCTCATGACGGTGACCTACCGGCGCACCATCCGCTTCGCCGAAGAACTGCGGCAAAACGAAGACGAGCTGGCCTACCTGGCGATTCCGCGCGTCGTGAGCGACTCCCGGGATGCCGGCGCCGAACCCGGGGATGAAGAGGGCGAAGGCGACTTGGAGGTCGGTGGGCCCGCTGCAGGGGGACGCAGCGGAAGCGGCGGCTCGGGCACCCGCGAAGGGGAAACGAGGAACTCGGGCGGGAGCAACGGTCCCGTGCTGCGCCCTACCGGCGGCACTGGCGGAACCAAGGACGGTTAGGAGCCCGTCGGCCTGAGCGCGCGGTACGTTAGGCCAACGGCTCGCCCAGCAGGTCCCTTCCACCCAAATACGAGCGCAACGGTTCGGGCACACGCACCTGCCCATTCGCGGTCTGATGGTTCTCCAACACCGCGATCAACATGCGGGTGGACGCCGCCACCGTGTTGTTGAGGGTGTGGCAGAACTGCACCTTACCCTCTGCGTCCCGGTAGCGCAGGTTGAGCCGGCGGGCTTGGAAGTCGTGGAAGCGCGAGGCGCTGTGGGTCTCGCCGTAGCTTTCGCGGCTTGGCATCCACGTTTCGATATCGAACTTTTGCACCTGGGGTTGGCCTAGGTCGCCCCCGCAAACGTTGACGACGCGGTAGGGCAGCTCGAGGGCCTGCAAGACCTCTTCCGAGTTTTGCAGAATCGCATGGTGGTGATCCAGGCTGCGCGCGTCATCGGCCACATCGATGATGACCTGCTCGACCTTCTGGAATTGGTGCACGCGATAGAGGCCCTTGGTGTCCTTGCCGTAGGTGCCCGCCTCCCGACGATAGCAGGACGATTGGGCTACGAACTGCATAGGCAGCTTCTCCAGGTCGAGGATTTCGTCCTGGTGCAAGGCGGTGATGGGCACTTCGGCCGTGCCGACCAAACAGAGATCATCCCGTTCGTCGCAGCGATAGGCCTGTTCCTCCCCACCGGGGAAGTAGCCGGTGCCCACCATCGTTTCGGTCCGCACCAGGGTGGGCACGGTCAAGGGCGTGAACCCCTTGTCCACCATGACATCCATCGCGAAGCGCATGATTGCGTTTTCCAGCAAGCACAGATCGCCCTTGAGCACGTAGTTGCGACTGCCGGCCAAGCGCGCGCCGCGCAAGATGTCGAGCCAATCGTGGGCTTCGCCCAACTCAATGTGCGAGCGCGGCGGAAAGTCGAAGGTGGGCAAGTCCCCCACCTTCTTGATCTCCACGTTGTCGCCATCGTCCGCACCGTCGGGAACTTCCGCGGCCGGCAGGTTGGGGACGAGCAAGAGCAATGCATCGAGTTCCTGTTTGATCTCAGCTTGCTGGGCCTCGAGCCCCTTGAGCTTGCTCTTCAACTCCCCTTGGCTGTCGATCAAGGCCTTGCGCGTTTCCGCATCGGCCCCGGCCATTTGCTTGCCGACCGACTTCTGCTCTTGGCGCAAGCCGTCCACCTCTGCGCCCAACATCCGGTTTTGGGCATCCAGCTCGAGAATGCGATCCACGTCGCACTCCATGCGCTTTTTGGCAGCGCCGGCCCGCACGAGGTCGGGGTGGCTTCGGATGAGCTTGAGGTCGAGCAAAGGGTGGTCCTGCGAAGTTGCGCCCAAAGGGGCTCGGTGGGGTCCGCGGCCGCGGGGGAACGAAAAAGGCCGCCCGGAGGCGGCCTTGCTTGGGCTTTCCCGCGGGAAGGCCCGCTGGAACTCCCGCCAGGGAGTCGGAAGCCCTAGGGGCCGACCGGCAACCAGGGGGAGCTGATTTTGCCAAACAGCTTGTTCTTTTTCTCGGTCAATTGCACTTCCAGGGGCTCCCCGGGGTTTTTGACATCGATGGCCAGATCCTTGGGGAACCAGGTTGCGTCGTTGCCGTCCGCGACATTGTCGGCCATGGGCATTTTTTCCGCCTTCGTGCCTTTGCGAGACCCCTGCTTGCGGGCCGAGGCCTCAGGGCGCGGAACGCACAGCCACGGGCGCTCGTAGCGCTCCCCCGCCTTGCCAACGATCGCCACGGTGTTGCCGATCACCATGCAGCCCAGAGTGTCCGGGTCCGACTTGAAGTCGAAGGAGAAGGGTCCCCCCAGCTCGACTTCGACGGTTTCACCGGCCGCCAGGGTCCAGGTCGGAGTCTCGGCCCCGGGCAAAACCAGCGCTTTCATGAGCTGCTGCTTTTTGCCCTTGGAGACCATCCCCGCCAACAGCTTGTACTCCCCGGCGGGAGCCTCCACCGTGCTGCTCGCCGCCAAGTCGATCAGGGTGCCCTTCGCGCTACCGGTCCCTTCCAGGACCATCCAAGCGGGCTTGGGGCCGCTGAACTTGAGTTTGAACTCGCCGGTCTGGACTTCGATCGGTGCGTAGTGCACGCCGGTGCCGTGCTCCGCAGGCTCCAAGACGTACCACTGCTTGTCGATCTGCATCGTCGAGCTAAACGGCAAGGCCCGCTTGCTCGAACCGATCAGCACCGTGTCGAATTCGGGGTGGAAGTTTCCCTTGGTCAACCCGACGTGCCCGTAGGTCACCGGCGGTCCACCGAACTGACCGTTCATGTCCTCGTCGATGATCGTGATGGTCTCGCCGCCCAGTTCCCCCACCAAGACTCCCCCGGGGGTCGCGTAGAGGCCGAAGTTGTCATCGTTCCCCGCCAAGTTGGCGGTTTGCCCTTGGTATTGGTCGCTTTCCTGGCCCGTCTGCACGTAGAAGGCCACCGAGCGAGGTTGGCCCCCAACATCCACGGTCACCGTGACCGGCTCGAGCTTGCCCTTCAACGGGATATCCACGTCTGCGTCCGTGCGCTCCTGATCCCCGTCCAGATCGATGAAGATCTTGCTCGCCCCGTCTCGGCGCGCCGCGACCTTCATTCCCGATTCTTTCCATAGGTCGCCGTAACGCAGAACGGCAGGATTCTCGGACCCTACGTCCTTGAGCCAGAAGGAGTGCCAGATCGCGTAGTGATCATCAGCGAAGTAATTCGGGCGTTCATAACCCAGCGGGTCCTTGAGCACCTCGAAGCGCATCGGCAAGAGCGTCATGTCCGAAGGCGCAGGCACTTCATCGCTACCGCCACCCGCTTCGCGTGCTTTCGCTCCATCCACGCCGTAGCCGGCTTTGACCAACTCGCGGTAGCGCAGCACGCTTTCCTTGTGCAGGCGATCTTTGAGCCCGATGCGCTCGCGGGCGTCGATCGTTTCGGCGTACGCATCGCACGCACGGTTGAGGTCGGCTAAGTCTTTGGCCAGATACTTGTCCGCGCAGGCCCCCACAAACGACCAGCATTGCGCCGCGAAGTAGTCGCACTTGATCTCGCGCCACTTTTTGGCGAGCTCTTCGAAGCGCACGCCCATATCGACGATCGCTTGGGGATCGGTCTTGCCCTCGTTGGGTTTGAGTTTGAAGTACTCACCCACCAGCTTGTAGTAGTCCTGCTCCAGCTCGGCGTAGATGGTGAAATCTTCCTTCTCGAGCCCTCCGTAGTAGAGCCGCATCTCTTGGGCGAACTCGGTCTTCTTGGCTTCTTGCCACGCCTTTTCCAAGTCCGCATACAGCTCCAGGCGCGTGTCCGTGGGATACAAGGCTTGGGCGTGGGCTAACTCGATGATCCAGATCGCGGCTTCATCGGTGTTTTTGGTCACCAAGCTCTTCTGTTCCTTCTTGGCGTTGATCTTGCGCGCATTCTCAAACGCCTTGCGGAATTTGTCCCGAGCGGGGTTGCTCTGGGTGGGTGCGGCGGAGAGGGCCAAACCGGCGGGCGAAACGGTCGAGATCGCAGCGTGCGCGGGCGTCAAGGAAAAGGCCGCGCAGAGGAGCAGAGAGTATTTCATGACGGGATCGATGCCTGGGGCGGGGAATACCCCTGACAGGCCCTTAGTCTACCAATTCGCCCGCTTCGAGCGAAAAATGGGAGGTCGGCCCCGCGTTCGGGGAGCGAAAGCGCGCTTGTGCACGCTCAAGCCCCACCGCTACTGCTTCTTCGACATCTTCTTCAGGAACGCTCGTTCCCGATCGGTCAGGCTGGCGATGCCCTCCCGGTTGATCTTCGCCAAGAGGTCGTCCATGCGCTGCGCATCGTTGCGGGCGTTTTCAGCCTGCTTCTTCGCCACTTCCTGGCGCCAGCGCTCGCCCCAATCCACTTGGATATTGCCCGAGCGAGCCCACAGGAAGCCGAACAGCGCACCTCCCAAGTGCACCCAGTGCGCGATGCCGGACATGCCCCCGTCCCGCAAGGTCGTGATGATCGCAAACGCGTCGACCCCGACGACGATCAGAGCCATGGTTTTGAGGGTCATCGGGAAGATCAAGAAGATCACCGGCGTGCTCGGTCGCAGAACCGCCGCCGCAACCAAAATGCCTAGCACCGCCCCCGAGGCACCCACCGCCGGATTGGGCGGCCCGACCAGTCGGCCCATGACGAGGTGCAAGAGCGCCCCCGCAAGCATGGCCCCCAAGTAGGTGATCAGGAAACGCCGTCCACCCACGAGCTGCTCCAGCAAGGTCCCGAAGAAGTACAACGCCAACATGTTGAACCCGATGTGCATCAGGCGAGAGACGTCGTGCAGGAACCCGTAGGTCAGAAACTGCCACAGCGGCAGAAACGGCGGCTCGCTCACGAACTGCATGGGGTCCAAGGCCAGATAGCGATACACCGGACCAAACACCGCGAGGTTGAACGACAGGAGCACCGACACCACGAAGATGGCGACGTTCCAAATCATGAGTTTGCGGACGACGGGAGTGATCGGCGGCAACGGCGGTTCCTCAGGGTGGCGGGCTAGCGCGCGGCGAGTCCTAGGCTGTCCAGCGGGACCCCGCTGGATTCGGCAGCGCTACGCAGCGTGTTCGCTAGCAACATGGCGATGGTCATCGGACCGATGCCGCCGGGTACGGGCGTGATCCAGGCCGCGCGCTCGCGAGCGCTGTCAAAATCTACGTCCCCCACCAGCTTGCCGTCTTCCCCCCGGTTGATCCCTACGTCCAGCACAATCGCCCCAGGACGCAGCCAATCCCCTTGGATGAGTTTGGGGATCCCCACCGCGGCCACGACGATGTCGGCACGCTGACAATGCGCGGCGAGGTCTTGGGTGCGAGAGTGACAAATGGTCACGGTCGCGTTGCGCGCGAGCATCAGTTGGGCCAGCGGCTTGCCCACCAGCATGGAGCGCCCCACGATCACCACGTGTTGGCCCTCGATGGGCAGTTGGTAGCGGTCGAGCAACTCGACGCAGCCCGCGGGGGTACAGGGTCGTAAACCGGGACGCCCCGCAGCCAGCAAACCGACGTTGGCCAAGGTCAAGCCGTCCACGTCCTTGTGGGCCGGAATCGCTTGCACCACCTCGTCGGCGTCCAGGTGCTTCGGAAGTGGCAGCTGCACCAGAATGCCGTGCACTGCATCGTCGTCTCCGAGCTCACGGACGACGGCTAGGAGATCCGCCTGACTCGTCTCGGCCGGCAAGCGCCGCGTTTGCACGGCGAAACCCGCGTCGGTAGCCGCGCGGTCCTTGTTGCGGACGTACACGTGGCTGGCGGGATCATCGCCCACCAACACCACGGCAAGCCCCGGCTGCGTGCCTTGGGCCTGCAGTCGGCGTGCTCCTTCGGCGACGTCAGTCCGCACCGCTTTCGCGGTCGCTTTGCCATCAAGAATCTGTCCGGGAGGCATGCTGGTTTCGGGGTTAGGCCGTTTGAGCGGAGGTCGGCGGGCCGCCACGCAGGAGTTTGCCGATCCAGGCCAAGAGTACCACTCCAAACTCGATCCCGAAGTACACCATCAGCCAGAAGCCCACTCCCTCGGTGAATCCATAGGAGTGGAGGCCGACACCGAGCAGGTTCACGCCCCACCAGGAGGTCGCCACCACCACGCCCAACAGCACGTTCATGATCGCAAACCCGAAGGGGCGGATGAATCCTCCCATGCGGGCATGCAGGATCATGAGCTCCCAGATGCAGATCAGCAGGGCACCGTTTTCTTTCGGGTCCCAGCCCCAGAAGCGGCCCCAGGAATCGTTGGCCCAAACGCCGCCGAGAATCGTGCCGACCACGGAGAACAGCAGACTGAAGCACAGCACGCCGTACATCATGCGGTTGACCGAATTCATGGCGGCTTTGCGTTGGAAGAAGTAGAGCCCCAACCAGATGTGGCCCAGACCGGCGGCCAAGAGGCCCGCCGCGTATCCCATATTGATGGTGGTCACGTGCGTTGCCAGCCAGAAATTCGTATCGAGCACAGCTTGCAGGCTGGGCATGGTGTCGCCCGCCGTCGCGGCTTCACGCAACTCGTAACGACCAGCGATGAACATGCCCAACGCGCCGAGGAACGATCCGGCTGCCAGGGCGAGGCGCTCGCGCGTCAACCACTCCATGATCAAAGCCAACAGCACGATGACAGCCGCGATGAACAAAATCGTCTCGTACAGGGTGCTGATCGGCGGTCGATCGCGCAGGACGCAGCGATAGGTGATGCCCGCAATCAGCATGGCCAAACCACCCACGGTCATAACCCAGGAGCCGCGCACCCACCAGGATCCTTGCCCGCGCTGGGCCCCACCCAACCAGCTGAACAGAACCAACAGGAAGCCAGCCACGAACAGGTACAGGGAGCGGTAGAAGAAGTCCCAGCGGTAGAAGGACACCTCGGAGGCGACCTTGTCGTACTCCCCCCGCGCGCTGGCTCGCGTCGTCACCATGTCCAGGTAACCCTGCAGACCAGTCTGCAAGGCTTCGGGACTGGTCTTGCCCGCCACAAAACCGCCCCAAGCTTCGAGCAAGGGCAAGAAGGTTTGAGCCTGTGGCTCCCCAGCCAAGGCGGCCCGAGAGATTTCGGGCCACGAAGCCCACGGGGCTTTTGGATCCGCATCCGCGGTCGGCGGGAAGAGCCCAAGCCCCAACCGGTGCCGGCCCACGATCGTGGCGTAGGCTTCTTGGAAAGCCAGCCATTGAGGATCGTCGTCCGCGCTCTGCATGTTGGCGCGGAAGGCTTGCGCGTTCGCCAAAAAGCGCGGCAGCTCCACATCTTGACCACCATAGACCTCGCTGATCCACGGGATGCTCGTGGTGGGCAAAGGCTGGCCCACAAACGCCCCCACGCGCGTCAGATCCTCGAACTCCGTGACGTTGTTCCACAACACCAGGATCTGCCGCTCCAAGCGCGAGCGTTCACCCGGCTCTTTTTGGCCAGCCAAGGAAGCCCGACTGGCCAGGGTCTTTTTGACCCCCTCCAATTCCGCGTAGCTGTAGCGATCCCGGCGCTTCTTGTTTTCCAAGCGCAAACCGATGGCTTGGGGCACGGCTTCATCCTGAACGATGAAGACCTCGTAGCGCTTGGCTTGCTCGGGAAACAGGATGCAATCCAGCAACCATTCGGCGGGACTGAGCCTCTCCTCCAGGGCGAAGCCATGGGTGGTCAGGGTGCGCCGCCCGTTGAACTTGAGCAGCTGGAATCCGGCGAAAGTATCGATCGGCTTGATGCGACCACCTTCTTGGACCGGAACCTCTTGGAAGCGATGGACGAGCTCTTCGGGGTAGGAAAAGCTGCGGTCGGGAGCCACGGCCGCCGTGTCCGATTCGCCATAGCTGTCCTGCGCCCAAAGGGGTGCGTCCAGCACGCCGAAAAGGCCCAAAAGGGCCGCCATCAAGAATTGCCAGCCAAACTTCATTCCGTCACCTCTTCGCGCAAGACGCGCTTTTGTCGGTTTACGTACCCGACCAGTCGTTGGCCGAAGGCAATCAACATGCCGGCGGCGATGACCCAACAGGAGTATTCTGGCCAACGGTCCGAGGGGTTGCGGACCACGGCGAAGATCGAAAACAGCGGCGTACCCTTGGGCGCGTCTTTCGGGCCATAACCACTCTGGAAGACGACCAAACCGTCCTCCCGCAGCGGCCGGTTCATCGAGATGTGCACCGAGTCACCCTCTTCCGCACCCAAGTCCTTGCGCAAGATGTCGCTGGAGTACACGCTCGGAATGCGCGTACGCGGGTGCTCCTCCATCGTGAACTTGACCTGCTCGATCGTGAAGGGCATCGAATAGCGCCGCTTGCGCAATTCGATCGCAAACAGGCGCCCGTCCTGGTCCACCGTGAAGGGATAGCGTTCCATCGCAGCCAAAATGCCCGCTCTGCCACGCCGATCCTTGGGAGCTCCCTTTGCAACGACCTCCGCGTACAGCGCAGCGAAATTGCGCTCCGCCTCAGGATCAACGGGATCGGGGACTACGCGATATCCGTCCACAACCGGATAAATACTACTATCCCTCGATTTCTCCGAATGGACACGAGCGTTCGGAACGAAGTGTCGCAGGTGCAAGTCGAAGGGCAACTCAGGGTGCCGCACCATAGCCACTTCGTCTCCTTCGAGGCCCAAGAACACCACTTGGTCCACAAACCATTCGTCGCCGCTGACCAAACCGGTTTGGTCCGGCTTGGGCAACAACTCGCGCACGCAGACCTCCCAATCGTGGTAGCTGCGATACTCGGTGGCCTGCTCGCCTTCATACAGCCTCACGTAACCCTCGTTGGCCGCTTCGCGCTTGACCAGACCCGCGAGCAACAGCAGACCGATCCCCGCGTGGATCACGAGCACGCCAAACGTGCGCTTGTTCTTGCGAATGCGCACAAAGCCTCCGACGAAAAGGTTGACCGCCAGCAAGGCCATCAGCGTCACCGCTCCGGGCAAGGGCACGACCAGGGTCTTGCCGAAGATGGGGATGTGCTCGGTCAGAAAAAACGAGTCGAAGTACTTGGTCTGCGCTGCATACAAGCCTTCTTCGGCTTGCGCCCAAGTCCCGAGGGCGGTGAGCAAAAAGAGCCCCCCCAAAATCGTGACGCACAGCCCGTAAGAACCCAGCCAGCGCACGAAGGCGTTGTTGGTGATAGCGCTCATTCGTGTCCCTCCATGTGCAGGCTTTGCGTGAACACGCGCAGGTTGTCCCGTTCGTTTTGCACGGCTTCTTTCGGACCGACCAGCTTCACGAACAGGGTGTGATCTCCCAACGGGACGATGGCACCTTCCAGCGCGCCGTCCTCCTCCAGAACTTGTGTGCCCATGCCTTGGTAGGGTCCCTCCAGGCTGAGCCAGTGGCCGCTGTGGCCCATGGCTTCAAACGTTTCCAAAGTGTTGATCTCGTTGGCGCGAATGGGCGGCAGGCTGAATTGCCCTCGCCAACGGTTTACGTTCGCGAGCAGTCCGCCCCCGTTGCCGACCAGCATCGTCACCGAAAGATCGCAGGCCCCCACGTCGAAGCCCAGGTCGCGACCGGGCCGGGGCGCTTGCACTTGCCAAGCTTCCGGCGCTTCAAAGGAAAGCTGGTGCTTCGGATGGGAATCCTGCCCGGCGATCGGAAAGTCCAGACTCGCGGCAAACGCATCGAAGTGGTCGACCTCAGCGTCGACGACCTCTTTGGGCCCCACCATCTTCAGGAAGACCAACGAGGACTGGTGATGCGCGATCAAGCCGACCAGGCCAGCCTCGGGGATCGTCGCTCCGCCCATGCCATCGTCGAAGGGCCCTTCCCAATGCACGCGCATGGCCGGTGCACCGAACAGGAGACCGGTCTCGACGTCTTGCAGATCGTCTTGGGTCCATTCGGGCAACCCGAGTTGGCGCCGCCAGCGGTTGGCGTTGAGCAACACCATCTCTTGCTCCCCCTCCATGGCGGACAGGAAGCAGTACGCATCCTCGCGCTCCTGAATCTGGAAGTTCAGCAGGCGCATGCTCGTGCGCTCTTTGCGCTGCCACGTCTCCGGCAAATCGAAGACAAACGCTTCGACGGTCGGGCGCCCCCCGTGGGGAGCGCCGCCGGCACCGTGCGGGTTTTGGGGCTGAGCGTCGAAGCGCTGCGAGGAAGAGACGGGCCCCACGGCGCTATCGGGCTTGCCTACAAAGGTGGGACCGCGTTTTTCAAAGCGCGCTTCCCGATCCCCGCTGCTACAGGCCGCCAACAGACAAGCGGCGGTGAGCCACCCGAAACGGGCCCAGTGCGGGCGACCGCTCGGGCGTGGAGAGTCTTGGAAACGCGGAGGAGCCGGTTGGAACATCGATGTGGTGAGAAGGGTTCTTCGGCAGCCCGGCGTCCGATCAACGCTGGCGCCGGAGGATGTATTCCGCGATGCGGACGAGAGTGTTTTTCGCTGCCGAATCGGGCAATCCGTGGGCCCGGCGGAGCGCATTTTGGAGCAAGTCCTGGGCACGACCTTTGGCGTAGTGGATGCCTGGCCCGAGGTCGCAGGCAGCGCGAAGGACTTCGAGGCGATTGGCTCCAGCGGGCAGCGAGCCCTGGTAGGCCTCGCGGATCGCGGCCTGCACCGGCCCCGATGCGCTGGCGTACACGTGCAGCACCGGCAAGGTCACCTTACCGTCCTCCACATCGTTGCCTACCCGCTTGCCCACCTGCTCCTCTTGTCCCTCTAGATCGAGAACATCGTCGATGATCTGGAATGCCAATCCCACTTCTCGGCCAAATTCGCGCAATTCCAAGGCCCATCCCACGGGCGGGGATGCGGGCGGCCCTTCGAGGGCCGGATCTCCCTGGTAGCGGGCACCCAACTCGCATGCGGCGGCGTACAGTTCGGCGGTCTTAGCTCCGGCGATGGCCTCGTAGCGCTCTTGGGGCAAATCGAAGCGATAGCGCAGCGCCGCCTGCTCCATCTCCCCCGCACAGATGCGCTGCGCGCTCTTCGAGAGCACTTGGGCCGCTAGGACGGAACGCAGGCGGGTCGAAAGGTGGAAAGCCCGGCTGTAGAGCATGTCCCCCAGCAAGATGGCCGTTTGCTCGTCCCACTGGGCATGCACGCTCGGCACGTTGCGTCGCAAATCCGCCCCATCCAGCACGTCGTCGTGCACGAGCGTCGCTAGGTGGATCAACTCCAACACCGCCGCCACCTGCGGCAGTTCGGGATGCTCATTGCCGACCGCTTGCCCTGCGAGCAACACCATCGCAGCGCGCAATTCCTTGCCGCGGAAACGGGCCAGCGACTCGACCCGCTCGCCGACCGGGCCCGACTCGGTCAATTCCGCGGCCAAAATCGCACGCATGCGTTCCAAGCCCGGTTGGACCGGTGCGAGCATCTCGGCCAGGGTCAAAGTCGAACTCATGCTCGCCCCTCCCCCGAGCCTTGATGGCGATCTTCCAAAAAGCGCTGCCACTCCTCGGGGTGATTGACGTTTTGCAGATCCTCACGGCGCGGCAACCAACGCACCCGGACCAGATCGCAGGGATCCTGATCGAGAAAGCTCGTCATGCGGCGACGCCCGGCGGCCAAGGCGCCGCGCACCGCACCGAGCACGCTGCGGTGATAGAGAGCACACAGGGGTTCGGGTTGCTGCTCCGACCCGAACTGCACCACTTGATCGCCGGGCTGGGCGCCGGCGCACAGGGCAGATCCGGTCTGCGCACTGACGCGCGGTAGGTCGCAAGCGACCAGCCAAACCCATGGCGTGGGCGCGTCGATCAAAGCCGCTTCCAAACCCGCTAAGGGCCCTAACTCGGGGGCCCGGTCGAGCACGACAGGCAAACCCAGTTCGGTGTAGCGTTCTTGCGAGCCCGTCCCCAAACGCACCACCGGCACGACCTCCTGCAGTCGGCGCACCACGCTGCTGAGCAGGGTCTCTTCCCCGACGCGCAGAGCCGCTTTGTCGGTGCCCATGCGCACGCTTTGGCCACCGCACAACACCACCGCACTGACCGCTTCCCCGGCGGCCGTCAGCGGGCCGGAGATTCGCGCTTCCACGGATTCGGGATCAGGGCACGGCATGGAGACTCCCGCAAGCGCCGACGCCCTCTCGAGGTCCGGGGCGTGGGATGCGGGCACGGTCGAGCGGAGAGAATCGAGAGCAGCGGCCTCGAGGATTTCCACCGGGCCGCAACGGATCATTGACCTTCGGGCGGACGACCTCCATCGATCCGCTCTTTGCCCTCGTCGTCGTTCTCGCGCAGCCCTTTCTTGAACTGCGTGATGCTGGTCCCCATGGCACGCGCGAGCTCGGGCAGCTTGCGGCCACCGAAGAGCAGCAGGAGGATGATGGCGATCGGCAGCATTTCTTGCCAGCCGAGCAACGCGAGGGGAAGGTGCATCATGGGGGGAGGTCCGGAGGGGGTCAGCGGACCACGGAGCGATCGGTGTGCGGCCCACATGGGGCCCGAGAGCGCCGGGCCTGGGGCCCAAGGCGCGCACGGCGGAAAGGGCGCTCGGGCACCTTTCGCGCCCTCTACTTTAAGGTTCTGTGGGCCCAGTCCATCCCCCAGGGCCCCAAAAACCGCCCCCAAACCCCAATCTCGCACGCCTACCCGCCCCGAAAGCGCACGCCGCCGCACCTCGATGGAGGTGCGGCGGCGGGGGCGGCTCGGTGGGTGTGGGCGGGCCGCTTAGATGGCGAAGTCCACTTGGCCTCCGAAACCGTCGGGACGCAAGGCCTGCAGTTGGGCGCTGGGGCTGTACGTGGCCAGGTTCAGGTTCTGGGCGGCCCGGGCGTCCTGTTGCAGGCCCAGCAACAGCGCCTGCACGCGCGGCTGGCTTTGCCACAGTTGCGTCAACCCGGATTCGCGCTCCTGGCCCAAGTCGGCCAAGAACTGGGTCCAGGCGGGGCTGACCGAGCTGGCGGGGACTTGCGAAACCGTGGGCGGGGTGGTCTCGGCTCCCTGGACGGCCGCCTGCGGGGCGGCAGCCTGCACGGGGCCTTGTCCCCCATCCCCCGCGGTCATGGCGGCGATGGAGGGCGGCGCCAAGTCATCGCGCAAGCCCTCCATGACGTTCGCCAAAGAGCGGCGCACGTCCTCGAGGCTCATCTGACCGGTGGCCAGGGCGTCCCGCAAGCGACCAAAGCTGTGCTGCAGGCGGTCGCTGGCTTCCTGGAAGCGACCGTGCTCCTCAGGAGCCAAGTTGGCCAAGTATTGGTTCATGCGCTCCCCGATGCGGGCTTCCATCGCACCCAAGCGGTCCAGAGAGTGCTGGATGTCCAAGTTGGTTTGCTCACCGCCCACTTCGCCGGCTTGGTCGGCCAAGTTCTGGCCGTCGGGGGTGCCCACCATCGGGTTCATGCCCATGGCGTCTCGCACCCCATCGCGCACCAGGTTGACCGCATCTTGGATGCCGGTGGCCAAAGCCGCACCGTCCAGGCCTTGGGTGCGCATGGCGTCCTGCAAACCCTGCATGTGGGCCTCAAAAGCGTCGCGCACGCTGGAGAGGTCCAAGCCCGACTCGCGCTGCGCCGCCTCGAAGGCGTCCAAACGCGCCATCATGTGGTCGGCGTATCGGGCCAGCCGTTCGCTCGGACTCCAGCCTTCCGGACCGGCGGCGGTCGTACCGGCTCCCGCCGCCGAACCCTGCGCGGGCACGCTTCCGGCCTGTTGGTTCGAAGTAGCGTTCTTCGCGTCCAGCGGGGAAGCGAACGGAAGGCGCGTGGTGGCGTTCGAAGTGGGGATCTTCATGCCTCTGCCTATCGACGACTGGAACCCAAACCCCAAGGCAAAGCATTTCCTGGTCCCGAGCGATGGAACAACCGCGTGCACGGGGCCCACAAGGCCGGTATGCAAGCGTTAGCCCCACCAGCTTGAGACACGCGCGAAAACTTTTCTGCCGAGCCCAGGCTTGGGTTGGAAGCCGCTTCCGTTTCACAATGAGCCGCATGGATCCCGCACGCATCCAACGCAAGCTGACGCGCGACTTGCGCGCTCTCTCGTTTGCCGAACCCGTCGTCCACGTCTACAACCCGCTCGAGTACGCTCGGCGCAGCGCCGAGGGCTACTTGGAACGCTACTTCCAACCGGGGGTGGAAGCCCTGTGGCTCGGCATGAACCCTGGCCCTTGGGGCATGGCACAAACCGGAGTGCCCTTCGGCGAAATCGCCGCCGCCCGGGATTGGCTCGGGCTCGAAGCTCCTGTCGCCAAACCACCGACCGAGCACCCCAAGCGCCCTATCGAGGGCTTCGCGTGCACTCGCAGCGAGGTCAGCGGTCGGCGTTTGTGGGGTTGGGCCCAGGAGCGTTTTGGGAAACCCGAAGCTTTCTTTGAACGCTTTTTCGTGTGGAACTACTGCCCACTGGTGTTCATGGAGGAGAGCGGTAAAAACCGCACCCCCGACAAGTTGCCAGCCGAGGAGCGAGAACCCTTGTTCGCCCTCTGCGACGCCGCCTTGCAAAAACTCGTGCGTGCGCTCGAGCCGAAAGCCATCATCGGCGTCGGCCGCTTCGCGCAAAAACAAGCGCAACGCGCCCTGGCGGACTTCGACCTGCCCGTCCATACCGTGTTGCATCCCAGCCCCGCGAGCCCCATCGCGAATCGTGGTTGGGCGCGCCAAGCGGAAGCCCAGTTGGTCAAGCTAGGCTTTGCATTGCCGTAGGGCCCAACCACGCGAACCCTCGAGGCAGACCACCCTCCCCAAAACGTCGACGGCCCGCGAGTTCCAACTCGCGGGCCGTCGCACGAAATGACGGAACGCGCTTAGGCTTTGGCGGCGGACAAGAGCCCGCTTTCCTCCAAGCGCTTTTCCATCATCTCGCCCAGCCGCGCGGGGCTCTTGCTCATCAGCACGCCGGCCTTTTCCATCGCAGCGACCTTGTCGGCGGCGGTGCCTTTGCCGCCCGCGATGATCGCGCCAGCGTGGCCCATGCGCTTGCCCGGAGGCGCGGTTTGGCCCGCGATGAAGCCCACCATGGGCTTCTTCACGTTGGCGGCGATGTAGTCGGCCGCAGCTTCTTCCGCCGTGCCACCAATCTCGCCGATCATAATAATCGCGTCGGTTTCCGGGTCGTTGTTCATGGCCGTCAAGACGTCCACGAAGTTGGTGCCGTTGACCGGGTCGCCGCCGATGCCCACGCAGGTGGACTGGCCGATCCCGCGGGTCGTGAGCTGCCAGACCGCTTCGTAGGTCAAGGTGCCCGAGCGGCTGATGACGCCGACGCGGCCGGGCTTGTGGATGTAGCCGGGCATGATGCCGATCTTGCACTCGCCGGGCGTGATCACGCCGGGGCAGTTCGGACCGATCAAACGGGTCTTGGACCCCTTCAGAGCGTCGACGACGCGCACCATGTCGAGCACCGGAATGCCTTCGGTGATCGTCACGACCAATTCGATTTCCGCCTCGATCGCTTCGATGATCGCATCGGCGGCGAAGGGCGGCGGCACGTACACGACCGATGCGTTCGCGCCGGTGGCTTTGCGGGCTTCGGTGCAGTCACCGAAAACGGGCAAGCCCAAGTGCTCGCTGCCGGCCTTCTTGGGATTGACGCCCCCCACCATGTTCGTGCCGTACTCGATGGCTTGCTGGGAGTGGAAGGTACCCGTCTTGCCGGTGAAACCCTGGCAGATGAGCTTGGTGTTCTTGTCGACGAAAATACTCATGGCTTAGGCTCCTTGCACTGCGGCGCAGATTTTTTGGGCGGCGTCGTCGAGGTCGGTGGCGGGAATGATCGGCAAGCCGGAGTTTTCCAGCATCTCGCGACCTTTCTCCACGTTGGTGCCCTCGAGGCGCACCACCAGGGGTACGTTCAGTTCGATTTGCTTGACAGCTTCGATCACGCCGGTCGCGATGATGTCGCACTTCATGATGCCGCCGAAGATGTTGACGAGTACGCCCTGCACCTTCGGATCCGACAGGATGATGCGGAAGGCCGCGGTCACGTTTTCCGCCGTCGCGCCACCGCCCACGTCGAGGAAGTTGGCCGGATCCCCGCCGTAGAGCTGGATCACGTCCATGGTGGACATCGCGAGGCCCGCGCCGTTCACCATGCAGCCGATCGAACCGTCGAGGGCGATGTACGACAGTCCGTACTTGCCCGCTTCGAGCTCCTTGGGGTCCTCTTCGTGTTCGTCGCGCAGGGTTTCCGTCTCGGGGTGACGGAAGAGCGCGTTTTCATCGAAGTTGATCTTGGCGTCCAGGGCGAGCACTTTGCCGTCCTTGGTGCTGACCAGCGGGTTGATCTCGGCGATCGAGCAGTCTTCGCTGCAGAACACCTTGGCGAGGCCGTGCAGGTACTCCATCGCCTGCGGCACGAGGGCGGCGGGCATCCCGATGCCCTCGGCCAAACGCTTGGCGTCGGCGTCGGACAACGTGCCGTCGGCGCTCAAGCGGGCCTTCAGGATCTTTTCGGGCTCACGCTCGGCGACCTCTTCGATCTCCATGCCGCCTTCGGACGAAGCCATCATGACCGGGCATTGCTGCTCCCGGTCGATCGCGATGCCCAGGTAGTACTCCTTGTCGATGGCCGAGCCTTGCTCGACCCATACCTTGCGCACGAGCTGCCCTTCGGGGCCCGTTTGGTGGGTCACCAAGGTCATGCCCAAGATCTTGTCCGCGGCTTCCTTGGCTTCGGCGCGGTTCTTGACCAGCAGCACGCCGCCGCCCTTGCCGCGGCCCCCGGCGTGGATCTGCGCCTTGACGACTTGGATGTCGGTGCCCAACTCGTCGTAGGCCTTTTCGACTTCGGCGACGGTCGTGCACACCCGCCCTTGGGGTACGGAGAGCCCGTACTTGGCCAGGAGTTGCTTCGCCTGGTACTCGTGAATCTTCATGGGATTTGGGGATCGGTCTCGCCGGCCGGGCCTCGGAACCGTGGTTCGAAGCACCCCCTGCGGCGCAGAATGAGCCGAAGAGCATAGCCGTGAGGCCTCCGGGAATACAGGCCGAGGCCTCCCCTTTGCGCCCTCGCCCAAGATCCGGTCCGGCCTTTCATCGCATGGCCTGGGGATCGCCGGCGGATGCCCCGTGGCTCGCCCCAGGCCCGGACCGTAGGATCTGCCGCCATGGCGCCCACCCCTCACGGCCACATCCTGACCGATCGCGAACTCACACCGCTCCTGGAGCTCGTGCTACTGCCCGGAACGGATGGCCTGCCCCTCCAAAACGCCCAAGTGCAACCCGCCAGCGTGGATCTGCGCCTAGGCCGGCGTGCCTGGGCCATGCGCGCTGGCTTTTTGCCCGGCGGCGAGGCCGTGCACACCCGGCTCGAAAACCTGGCGGACGGCGAAATCGACCTCAGCGGGGATGGAGCCCGCCTCGAACGCGGCCGCGTCTACTTGGTCGAGCTGGAGGAACGCCTCGCCCTCCCCAGCGACGTCTCCGCCCGCTTCAACCCCCGCAGCTCCGCGGGCCGCTGCGACCTGTTCACCCGCGTGCTCGTCAATCGCCACCCACGCTTCGACGAGGCACCCCCTGGCTACCGCGGCCCCCTCTACCTCGAGGTCTGTCCCCTCTCTTTTTCGGTCCAGCTGCGCCGCGGCGATCGCCTCTGCCAAGTCCGCCTGCAAAAGGGCGACCCCGCCATCAGCACCGGAGCCCTGCGCGCCATCTACCGCGAGACGCCCCTCGCCTTCCGAGGCGACCGCCCCCTACGCGAAGACGAAGTTCTCTTCGGTGATCAGGGCGACCTCTTGCTGCGCGTCGGCCTGGAAGGCCGCGACCCCGCTGGCTGGTGCGCCCGCCCCAACGCCCCCCTCCTACATTTCCAGTCCGAAAACCACCACGACCCGACCCCCTTCTGGGACCCCGTACACGCCCCCGAAGGCCGCTGCATTCTGCACCCCGAACACTTCTACATCTTCGCCAGCTCCGAACGCATCCGCATCCCCCCGCACCTCGCTGCCGAAATGCTGCCCGTCGACGTAGGCATCGGCGAACTGCGCAACAACTACGCCGGCTTCTTCGATAACGGCTTCGGTTGGCAAGAAGACGCCAACGGCCAACCCACCGGCCACGGCACCCCCGCCGTCCTCGAGGTCCGCGCCCACGACGTCCCCTTCTTGGTCGAGGACGGCCAAATCTTCTTCCGCCTACGCTTCTTCCGCACCAACGGCCGCCCCACCTCCCTCTACGGCGAAAATCGAAAAAGCAAGTCCTACCGCCACCAAGACCTAACCCTAGCGCGCTGCTTCCGCTCTGGCGGGGCCGGCTGACGCGCCAGCGCGTGCCGCCTCGGACGCTCGTGCTCAACGTGGCTTGCGCCACGCCTGCGCGCGGCGTGCCGAGACGGCACGCACTGACGCGCCACCCAGCTCCACCAGACCGAAAGCATCGCGCTAGGGCGCGGTTTGAGAGCGAACGGCGAGGCACCGACAACCACTGAGCCACTGGTTCGCGCCACCTGGGTGCACGGAAAAACCGAGCTGCCAGATGCCCGAGTGAAGCCATCATTCGGGTCAGGTGAACGCCTGGTCCCCGGCCCTGGAGGAAACCTTTCGTCACCGATCCTTCGCTCTGGAAAGCCTTCAGAGAGGTTCCTGGCCTCACCGTGTTTCGCACATCGAATCCACTCGCGGGCGCCGAAAGAGCTCACTTCTCCCCGATCTATCCGGCAACCCTCCCACCGCGCAACCCCCTCACTGCCCCACTGCGCGCGCGAAGCGCCGCGCCGCGCCGCGCCCCGTCCTGCCATAGCGGAGCCAGCGGGAGCTGAGTTTGCCGCAGCGCAGGCCGTAAGGCGCCCTAACGCAAGTTCGGGCCCTCTTTTTGCGCAGGCGTGGCCTCTGGCCACGTCGAGCACAAAAAGAGAGCCCGAACTTTCGTTAGGGCGTCTTACGGACGCGCTGCGGTGAACTCAGCTCCCGCTGGCGGAGCGCTAGAAGGAGCCGTGACGCGCGCGCTGGCGCTTGTTGACTTTGCGGCCTCCGGCGGTTTTTTGACGCGTACGGAAACCGGTCTTTTTGCCTTTCTTGGCTTTGCTGTTACGGATCTTGAGCTTCATGGGGCACCTCCTGGTTGGGGGTCCGATCGAGGGAGCCTCGACGGTGAGCGGGTCTTCCCGGGAATCGGGGGCGCAAAGTCTAGCCGGGCCCCCAGGGGCTGTCTAGGGGCACCTTGGGGGCTGCCCGCCCCTGGGAAGTCCCCTGTCTTGCCCCCGCAGACCCGATGCGGGGCCCATGGAAGGGCCTTAAGAACGGTTTCGGGGCTGCTACCTAGGCCTTGCGCGGGCCCACCATGTCGCGAGGGATCACGGCGGCATCGAACTCCTCGCCGCTCATGAATCCGAGTTCGACGATGGCTTCGCGCAGGGTGGTGCCGTCTTGGAAGGCCTTTTTGGCCACTTTGGCGGCGTTGTCGTAGCCGATGTGACGGTTGAGGGCCGTCACGAGCATCAACGACTGCTTCATCAGGCTGTCCACGCGCTGCTCGTTGAGTTCTAGACCGTCCACGCACTTGGTGCGCAGAGAGTCGCAACCGTCGCTCAAGAGGCGCACCGACTCGAGCAGGTTGTGGATCATGACCGGCTTGTAGACGTTGAGCTCAAAGTTGCCCTGGCTGCCCGCTACGGTCACCGCCACGTCGTTGCCCATCACTTGAGCACAGACCATGGTGAGGGCCTCGCATTGGGTCGGGTTGACCTTGCCCGGCATGATCGACGAGCCCGGCTCGTTGGCGGGCAATTGCAATTCGCCGAAGCCGCAGCGCGGGCCGCTACCGAGCCAACGCAGGTCGTTGGCGATCTTCATAAGCGCCACGGCCGCGGTCTTGAGGGCCCCGTGGGCGAAGACGATCGCGTCGTGGGCCGCCAGGACCGCGAACTTGTTGGGCGCGGTCACGAAAGGCAGGCCGGTCTCTTCGGCGATGTGGTGGGCGACCTTTGCGGCGTAGTCGGGGTGAGTGTTGAGGCCCGTACCAACCGCGGTGCCCCCGAGGGCCAACTCGTAGAGTCCCGGCAAAGTGTTCGAGAGGGCGCGACAGGCGTCCTTCAATTGGTGCACGTAGCCCGAGAATTCCTGGCCCACGGTCAGGGGCGTAGCATCCTGCAAGTGCGTGCGACCGATCTTGACCACGTCTTTCCATGCATCCGCCTTTTCCTGCAATGCGTTGGCCAGGTTTTGCAGGGCTGGCAGCATGCGCTGCGTGATTTCCTCGGCCGCCGCAATGTGCATCGCGGTCGGGAAGGTGTCATTCGAGGACTGCGCCCGGTTGACGTGATCGTTGGGGTGAATGGGCTCTTTGCTGCCCATTTGCCCTCCGCGCAACTGGATGGCGCGGTTCGAGATCACCTCGTTGGTGTTCATGTTCGACTGCGTGCCCGAACCGGTTTGCCATACGACCAAGGGGAACATGGCATCGTGCTCGCCGGCGATGACCTCGTCGGCGGCCTGCAGCAGCGCGTCCACGTCTTGGGCCTCGAGCCCGGCAAACTCGCCCAGTTCGCGATTCGCCAGGGCGGCGCACTTTTTGACCACCCCCAAAGCTCGAATCATGGGGCGCGTGAAGCGCTGGCCGCCGATCTTGAAGTTTTGCAGGCTGCGCTGGGTTTGCGCGCCCCACAGGACGTCGTTTTGGACCTCGATGGGCCCCATGGAGTCGTTTTCGGTGCGCGTGGACATGAGTTCGAACGCGTAGGAAGTGAGTAGGAGAAGAAGGCGCGGAAAGGACGAGCTCTACATCAAGCCCAAGTCACGCATCGTGGAAGTATCCGCTTCGACCGCGCCCGCCGTCTTTTGCATCAGGGCGCGGGCTTCGGCGGTCAGCGAAAGTTCGACGATGCGTTCGACCCCGCCGGAGCCGAGGATGGCCGGCACGCCCATGTACAGCCCTTCAAAACCGAACTCGCCATTCAAGCGGCAGGCGCAGGGCATCATGCGGCGCGAGTCATTGAGCATCGCTTCCGCCATGGCAACCGAGGCGCTAGCCGGCGCGTACCAAGCGCTGCCAGTCTTGAGCAGTTTCACGATCTCGGCGCCCCCATGGCGCGTGCGGTGCGCCATCTCGTCGAGCTGGTCGGCGCTGAGCAAGTCTTGGGCCGCCACCCCGTTGATCGAGCAGTGGCGCGGCATAGGCACCATGGAGTCCCCGTGGGCGCCCAGCACCATGGCGTCGACGTCCGCGGGCGAGGTGCCCGTGGCTTCGGCCAGGAAAAAGGCAAAGCGCGCCGCATCCAGCACCCCCGCCATGCCGATCACCCGGCGGGCCGGGAAACCGGTGTGGTATTGCATCAGGGTGACCATTGAGTCGAGCGGGTTGGTCACGACGATCACGATCGCTTGCGGGGAACCGCGCCGGATCTCGTCGGCCACCTGGCGCACGATTTTGCCGTTGGTTTCCAGCAGGTCCGAGCGGCTCATGCCCGGCTTGCGGGGCAGGCCAGCGGTCATGATGACCACATCCGAGTCGTGGGTGGCGGTGTAATCGTTGGTGCCCACCACCCGGGTCAGAAAGCCCTCTACGGCGGCCGACTGGTTGAGGTCGAGGGCGATCCCTTGGGGGCGGCCTTCGAGGATGTCGATCAGGACGACTTCGCGGGCGAGGTTTTTCTGGGCGGCCAAATGGGCGCAGGTGCTACCCACGTAGCCGGCGCCGACGACGGTGATCTTGCGGGGGGCGATCGCGTGCATGGCGGGCAGCTTAACGCGCCCTCCCGTGCCTTCGAGCCTCTTTTTGCCTCATCCCGCAACCCAAGGCCGCGCACCGGCTTAACGCGCCGGTCGCAACTGGATCCAGAAGTCGGCTCCCCCGCCCTCTCGATCCCGATAGCCGCAGCGCCCTCCCCAGGTTTGCACCGCGTTGCGGCAGAAGTAGAGCCCCAGGCCGACGGTCCCTCCCGACGTAGCCAGCCCGCTCTGCACGAAGCGATCGAAGATCTGTGTCGCTTTGTCGGGTGCGACCCCCGGCCCGCGGTCGAGCACGCTGAGTTCCGCCCATTCCTCGGCGGTTGCATCGGATGGAGCGCTGCTGGACGACTGCCGGGACCCTCCAGGAGCCACTTCGGGTTTTCGGCGGGTGCGGTGCAGCCAAAGTTCCACCTCGCTGCCCGCCGGAGCGTGGTGCAGGGCGTTGCCCACGAGATTGCGCAGGACGCGGTCCAATCGATCGGCGTCCGCGACCACGGGCCAGGGGCCTGGCTCCACGCGCGCGCTCAGGCGCACCCCCTTTTCTTCAAAGGCAGGCCCCATGTGTTGCACTTGGTACTCCACCGCGGCGCCCAAGTCCGGAGCGCTCGCGGCGTGCGCTTCGAAACTCTGCAGCGCGCGCACCTCGGCCGCAAAGATATCGAGCAGTTCGCGCATCATACGGTCTTGTTTGTCGGCCTGCCGGCGGGCCAAAGCCAGCAGTTCCTTTTCTTTGGGCCGCTCCATGTCACGCTCGTCGAGCAAAGACAGGACGGCCATCATGTTGGAAAGGGGGCCGCGCAGGTCGTGCACGATGCACTGCAGGAGCACTTCTTTTTTGTGCACTTCCCCCTCCAGGGTTTCCAGGCTTAAGTGCGCCTGACGAGCCCGTTGCAAAACCCGCTGACGCTCCTGAAAGCGCGCATCCACGCGCTCGAGCACCAGATTGCGGCGCCCTTGTTCGTCGAGCACCGCTAACGCCTCGTAGCAGCGTTCCTCCTCATCGGGTTGCCCTTCGCACCACACGCCGGAAGTCAGGTGTCCGGCCGCGCCGGCGCGCCAAAACTCGAGCGCATCCTCCAGGAAGTTGTCGAGAAAACCGAGCCCGTCGCCCCGCACCAAGGTGCGTTCTCCCGCCGCATTCTCTTCCACCAGGGCTTCGGCCCAGGGTGCCAGGGTGCCCAAAGCTCGGCAGCGCCCCTCCTCATCGGCCTCGAAGACGGCCATTTTGAGCAGGCTGAGAAGATCGTCTTCCGAGTTGAGCGCGCTGCCTAACCCTTTGCCCGCCAAGCGCGCCGTCACCAGACTGAGTTGGTTGCCCTCCTGCTGCATGCGCCCTTGGTGAGCCACCTGCGCACTCACGTCGTACGCCAAGAGGCCGGTTCCCTGCGGCAAAGGAAAGAGCGTCAAGTCCGCGGCGGCCCCGCCCGTCCACTGCACAGCGTGCATGCGCCGCATCCCTTGAAGCGGCCCACGCGCCGGCAACTCCCCCAACAAGAGCGGCAACGCATCCATCGCAGCTTGGCCCACCTGGGGGTGCTCCCACCCGAAATGGCCCCAGTCGCCCCCAAAACGCACCACGCGTTGATCGGCGTCGAGCTCCGCCCAAGCGGAGAGCCCTTCGCCCAGGGCCGCTTGCCAGAGCGCCTGCGCGAACCCTTCGGGCGCCGACTCGTCGCTCACGCGCTTCCTCCTCGCGCCAACGCTTCAAAGGCTTCTTCGACCCCTTCCCCGGTCTTCGCGCTGGTGAAGGCCATCGGTGCCCAGTCGATGCGAGCGCGCCATTCCTCCTGCGGAATCGCAAACGATTCGAGGAGGTCGAGCTTGTTGACCAACACCCGAACGGTGGCTTTGGGATTCATGTCCAAGAAGGTTTGGGACAGCCCACGCACGACCTCCAGCGTTTCGAGGCGCGTTCCATCCGCCACCAAGAGAGCCCCAGATGCCCCCCGCAAGTAACTCGTGCGCACGGTTTGCCAACGATCCTCCCCGTGCAGGTCCCAGATCACCAAGGACACGTCTTGGTCCTCGACCCGTACGAGCTTCTTGTCGACCTTCACGCCCACGGTCGTCTGATAGCGGTCGGAAAACTCGGAGTGCACGAAGCGCCGCACCAGCGAGGTTTTTCCGACCGCGAAGGAGCCGAGCAAGCAGATCTTCTTGCGGATCATCGCAGGGATTATGGGCGCCCGCCCCACCCTTGCCAAGCGCGGGGCCTGTCCTACCGGGAGACCGCGTCTTCGGTGGGATGGGTCAGGATCGCGCGTACTCCGAGCCGCACCCCGGGCCGCGAAGCGTTCGCGCCGCTTTCGTCGGGCACGGGTCGCGCCTGGACGATCGTGCACTGCAGCCCTTGGCTGGTCAACGCTTGGCGCACGGCATCGAGGCGGCGTTGGGCCAACGCTCGGTCGTAGGGTTCGTCCACGCCCAAAAGTGACTGCAGCTCGACCCGCACCACACCGCCGTAGGTCAGGACGCGACCATCCAAGGCACGCATGGACTGCAAGCGGCCGATGACCTCGGGGCGTGCGGTGTCGAGCACGCTCGAACCGAGTCCAAAGGGCAGATACAAACCGTCCAAGCTCTGTACCCTGCGTTCGATCTCTTGGCGTTCGCGGTCGATGAGGCCTTGCCAACGTACTGCGTCCACACCGGGCAGGCTGGGCGCGATCCCGCGTGCTTGGCGGATCCATACCGTGGAAGCTTCCCCGTTGAGCTCCAACACACCCGGCTCAGGCCAAGCGAGCTGCACACCCTCCGGCGGACTCAATAAAGCCAACGCGCGCCGTTGCACGATTTCAGGGTCCAGGGACTGCACGGGCTTCCAGTGGAAGGTGACGTCCAGGTCTTCGAAGGACTCTCCGACCACCTCCGCGGGCGGACGCGCTAGCGGGTCGCGCAACCCGGACCAAGCATCCTGGTCGATTCCCCCTTGGACCCAGTAACCGGGCTCCGCCTGCAAGGCTGCCAAGGCGTGTTCGCGACGGGACTCCATCCGGTGGGTTGCGATGCTGCTCCACAGCCACCCACCGAGCAACAGGGCGGCGACGCCGCCGATCGCGTACAAGCCGAGACGGCTCTTGCCGCGCTTCTCTTTGACCTGTTCGACGAGCAATCCCTGCAATTCCTCTTCGGCGTGAACGAACGGCTCCACATCGCCGGCGAAGCGATCCAGGGAATCCGCGTAGCGCCGCTGGAGGGTCTCCAAGGTTTCGGTCAGCTCGTCCGCGAGGCTTTCGGGCGGAATGCCGCGCACGAGCGCGGCCAACCCCGACTGCGCGCCCTGCGCTAACAACACGCGGAAACCGGAAACTTCAATCTGTTCGAGAGCCCCCTCTTCTGCCCCTTCGAAGCTGTCCTGCACGAAGTCTTGAATGGCGGCCAACATGCCGGAGACAAGCTCCGGATCCTTTTGGCTCTCGGTGAGGCTTGAAGCGTCTTGTAACAGCAGGCCGGTCTGCTTGTGGATCCAATAGACCTGCTCCACGCGGTACTCCAAGGAGTGCAGTAGCACCACTTCGCTGAACGGTTTGCCCGTACGGGCCGCTTCGATGCGCCAGCGAATACCTTGGGGGGAAAGACTGTTTTCGAGGGCGACGTTGAGACTCTGCAGACTGGCCTGCAGCGTTGCCCGGATCGAACGCTTGATGGCCGGACCGAGCACGGGGTAGATCGCTTCCGCCAGTTGATCGGGGTTGTTGCGAGCCGATTGCAGCAATCCTGTTTCGATCGTCTTACGCAAGGATCCAGCTAGCTCGTCGCCCTCTTCGGCCGCGATTTGGATCGCGGCGGGCAAGGACTTGGCCAGCGGTTGGCTGGCGGGGGGCTCCTGCTCGAGCTTTTCGAGGCGCTTTTCCTCCGGACTGACCAGCAGGGCTCGCAGGGCGGCCCACTTCGCGTCGCCATCCGCGTCTTCCTTGCCGCTAGCATCCGCCCCCTGACCCGCGTCGTTCGGGGACGACGGAGTCCGTGCACTATCGGGCGGTTGAGTACCGCCCTGATTCGGATCGAGGTCCGAATCCCCTCGGGTGGCGTCGCTCATGGCTCACTCCTCTTCCGGACTGAGCTTGTCGGCCCACTTGCGCAAGCGTTGGGCGAGGTCTTTGCGGGCTACGTGGGACTTGCGCAGACGCGCCACCTCGGCGGCCAATTGTTGGCGCTCTTCGACCTCGCGCTCCAGCGCCTTGCTGAGCTTGCGGTGACGTGACTCTAAATCCTGGACCAAGCCCACCAAGCGCTCGCTCTCCCGCACGAGTTGCTGACCCGTCGCTTGAAAGCGCTGCTCCACCTCGCGCTGGTGGTCGCCGAGCAACAGATCCTGGACCTGTTTCCAGCGCTCAGCGCCGGCCGGACCGGACGGCATACCTTGATCGGAATGGGAGGACGACATCGTGGCAGAGAGAGGATCGCGAGCCCCGCGGGGGAGCGTTGCGGTGGAGAGAGAGGGCCTAAGGGAGCATACCGGGGGTGGGACCCGCCCGTCGTTTTCCGGGCCCGAATCTCGCTGATAGCAGGGTCGGCGAGACCGCGGAGGACCGAATCTGTACCATATGGATTCAGATCCAGCGCCCACCGAACGCAGGCCACCTGCGGGCGGGAACCAGCGCTCGCCCCAAGAACGCCTCAGCCCTCCCATTTGCTTTGAAGGTATTGATCGTCGACGACGACACCGATTTCGCCAACCTGACCCGGATGAGCTTGGAGCCCCATGGCGTGCAATGCCATTTGGCGGCTAGCGGGGAACAAGCTGCCCTCCTGCTCGAAGAGCAGAGCGGCTTCGACCTGATCCTCTTGGACATCGAGTTGCCCGGAGTCTCCGGCTGGGACCTGCTGACCAATCTACGCGAGGCGGGAGAAGAGACCCCCGTCCTATTCGTGAGCGGACTGCAGGCGGTAGAAAAACGCGTACGCGGCCTGCGCATGGGCGCCGACGACTACCTCACCAAGCCGGTCGATCACGGAGAATTGTTCGCCCGCATGGAGGCAGTCCTACGCCGCCGAGCCGCCATGCCGCAGATGCACTTCGGTGATTTGCGCCTCGATCTCGCCCAACGGCGAGCCTACCGCGGGGACCGTGCCCTGCACCTCTCTCCGAAGGAATTCGATCTGTTGCTGGCGCTCACCCGCGGCCGCGGCGAAGTCCTGAGCCGTGCCCAGTTGCTGGAACAGGTCTGGGACATGAACTTTGACCCCGGCACCAACCTGCTGGATGTACACATCGGTCGCCTGCGTCGCAAGGTGGATCGCAAGTCCAGCGGATTGATCCAAACCGTACGCGGCCAGGGCTATCGCCTTCAGATGGCGAGCCCTGCGACCGAAAACCAGCCTTCGTAGCGGCCCTGCTCACCATGCTCGCCCTTTCGAACGTCTACGCCCTCAAACTCCTGTTGCTGATGCTGTCGGCACCGGTGTGGATTCCTTTTGTCAAGGAACTGTGGCGGGAGTTCAACTTGGCGATGCGCGAAGACGGTGGACTGTTCGGTCCGATTCCCCATCCGCGCAAAGCCAAAGAGATCCGCGAGCAGATCGCCAAGGAGCCCTCGCCCCAGATCCACATCCCCAAAGGGCACCTCAAACTGCGCCAACGCAACGCGCCAGCCGCGACGCAACGCCCGACTTCGGGGCCCCAGCTCGGACAGCGTGGTCCGCGCCGCATGGGCCGGTGATGCCCATGCGCATCGGCCTGGATTACCTGCTCGCGACGACGCACGCGCCGGGCCTGGGACGCTACAGCCGGGAATTGGTGCGCGCTTTGGTGCGCTTGCCCGATGGCCCGGAACTGCGCTTGTGGGAATGGGGCGCCATGCAGCGCAGCGTGCCTATCGCGGACCTGGGTTTACCGGCCGGCATCTCCCTGCGCCGCGTTCGGCTTCCCCACCGACTGCAACCCCTCGCGCATCGCCTGGGGCTCGGCGTCGAACGACAGTTGGGTGAGCTGGATTGGTTCCACCGCGTTCGTCCAGGACAACCCGCCCTAGACCGCACCCCGTATTCGTTGCCGGTGGTCCGTTTGCCTCGGCGCGACTCCGCGGAAGGCGTCGCGCTTCACGCCGAGCTGCAGCAGGCCAACGGGGTCTTTGTGTTTTGCCGGGACTACGCCAAACGCCTGCAACAGCATTGGGAGGTACCTGCCGAACGCATCGCCCAAGTTCCGGTCGGTTGCGACCATTGGGCTCGGTCGCTGGCGCCCTCTTCGGCCGAAACCCGCACGGGGTTTGTCGCTCTGGGGGCCCTGCGCGCCGCCCGCCGAACCGTGCCGTTGTTGCGGGCCTGGGAAGCCTACCGAGCCGCGGGGCACCCCGGCTCCCTACGCTTGCTCGGGCAGACCGATCTCGGTGATCCCGAACTCGTGGCCGCACTCGAGCGGGCTCGCGACATGGGGGTGCAGCCGACCGTACCGCAAGAGGCCGACATGCCGCAGCATCTCTTGCGCGCACATACCCTCGTGCACTTGGCGGATGACGAAGGGTCCCCGGTCACTCCCCTGGAAGCGGCGCGCCTAGGCCTGCACTTGGTGTTGGAGGAACTACCTGCCTTTCGCGAGGCCTTTCCACCGGAAGGCCCAGTCCAACCGACTTGGCTTCGGCGCGACCCCGATCCAGAAACGATCGCGGACGCCCTAGCCAAGAGTGCGGCCCGTCCCCCCCGGCAGCCACAGGAATGGCCGGGAGACACTTGGGAAGCCTGCGCACAGGCCCACTGGGAAGCCTGGCAAGGCTGGGCAGGGCGGTCACCCTGAGTCCGTCATTCCCAACGTTCGCTTTGGCAAGAATTCTCGCCAAGAACGCAACCCGCTCGCGGGTGACCGGTTCGGAATCCCGGTGGAGCGACCGCCCTGACCCTTCCGCCCATGCCTAAGGAAGGGCCCGCGCGCGCGGCCACTCTCGTGGACGTTCCGATCTAGGCAGCCCCCCGAAGATGGACCATACTATGCGCACCCTGGACCACCAGCACCAACCCCATCCCAAGTCCCCTATGAAATCCAAACGCTCTCGTACGACCATTTGGCTGACCTTGCCCCTCGCGGCCGGTTTGGCTCTCACCTCGTTTGCCGCCATCCAAGACCAAGGCGAGCCGATCACCCCGACCGCGGCGGAGCCCGGCCAAAGCGCCGAAGACCTCAACCACGAGATGTTCGAAAAGAACATGAAGGGTTTGATGCGCGGGCAAAAAGCGCTGCGCAAACTGATCGCCGATCCGACCGCAAACCAGGCGGCCATCATGACCACGCTAGAGACCATGGAAAAGAACGCCGTGGCCGTCTACTCGCTCACTCCGCCGAAGCCGGAAGAGGAATTGAGCGAACCGGAGTGGGCGCTGTACCGCATCACCTACAAAGCGCAGATCGTCGAGATGCAAGCCACGCTCTTGCGCCTACAAATGGCCGCGTTGCGCACCGATGAAGAAGCGCTGCAAGACGGCTACAAGGCCCTGCAAGCCCACAAGAAAGAGGGCCACGACCAGTTCAAATTCGACTAGTCCCCCCACCTCGTCTCACCAACGCGCATCCTGCCCACCAGCGGGGTGCGCGTTTTGTTTTGGGAGTGGAACGTCAGGGTGCTTCTCGGCCGAGGCGTTCCGGATCGAGGCATGGGGTCGAAGGACCAGCAGGGAATCCGTTTTCCTTTAGGAACTCGGACCCAGCCACCCGAAGGCAGTTGCATTCCCTCCCACGACCGCGCCACGCTCGTTGGAACAGCTATGCCTAGCCAGCTCAAAGACATCGTGCTCGATATGCGCAGCCTCGAGCCCTTCCCCAAGGTTGCTGCAGCCGTACTCTCCCTCGCCGGGCGCCCCGGGGTCATCCCCGCCGAGGTGATCGAGGTCGTGCAAACCGACCCGGGCATTACCGCCAAGGTTCTCAAGCTGTGCAACTCGGCCTACTACGGGTTTCAACGGGAAATCGGTTCCCTTCAGGAAGCGGGCAACATGCTCGGCGTGGATGCGCTCGTCAACCTGGTCATCACTTCCACCGCCAACCGCTACTTCCGGGACCTGGGTTCCTCCCCGGACGGCGTGCGCGAAGCCCTGTGGGAGCGCAGCATCACGCAGGCCTTGGCGAGCCGCGAGATCGCGACGCGCTATGGTTACGAGAGTCCGGACCGGGCCTACACGGTTGGATTGCTCCAGAACATCGGCGAAATCGTGCTCGATCGCTTCTACCAGGCGGACTACCACCGGGTGCGCGCGGAAGTGGAATGCGGTCGCAGTCCATTGGAGGCGGAGCGTGCCATCCTAGGGATTCATCACGCGGAGATCGGTGCGCGACTCTCCAGTGAGTGGAAGTTACCGAGCTTCATCGTGGATACGATTCGCTACCACCACAGCCCGAGCGATGCGCAGATCGATCCCTTCCTGACCAGTACGGTGCACCTTGCCGAAACCTTGTTGCCCCTCGACCGCGATGGGTTGCTGCGGGTGCCCCACGAAGTCAGCATCGCCGCGATGGAGCTCACGGGGCTGGAAGCAGCGGACATCGAAGCCATCCAGGCCGGACTCGCTGCCGAGCTGGAGAAAGCCCAGGAATGGCTGACGGTTTGAAGGCGGCACGGCCTGCCACACAACGCCCCCTCGGGGCGAAAGGATGGGGTGGGTAACGGGACTTGAACCCGCGACTTCCAGAACCACAATCTGGCGCTCTAACCAACTGAGCTACACCCACCATCCGGAGGGCTTACAGGGCATCGCAAGCGAATTCCCGTAAGGCGGTGAGAGGATCGGCTCCCCCGCGGGGGTTGTCAAGCCCCAGACCGGGCGCAATTGCCAGGCTCGGCGGGTTCGATCCCGGCCTGGATACCGTCCAAGAACTTGATCGGGGCAAAATCCCCGTTTGGATCTAGCGGGCCATGCCCAGGCGTTGCCAAAGCGTGCGCCGTTCGGGTCGGGCCTCGATGCGCTGCAGACGGCCTTCGAGCCGTTCGACCTTGGCCCGCCAGCGTTCGTTCTCGCTCTGCAGACTCCCCACCAACACGAGCAGCCGTTTGGCTTGGGCTTGTTCCCGGGCCCGCTCCTCCTCCAAGCGATCCAAGTAGCGACCGGTTCCGCGCTCCACCAAACGCGCGGTTTCGAGGTGGGCTTCCAGACTGACGAGTCCCTCCTGCAATTCCTCGAGCTCCCGATTCAGGCGCACGATCTGGCGTTGGTATCCGCGCTCCAGTCGGCCGGGACCCACCGCGCGCAAACCACCGGGCATGGCCTGCGAGGCGGCCTCCGGGGCACGCTGGATGAGGGTTTGTCGATCGGGGGAAGTGACCTGGGGGAAGATCTGCATGGCGAGAGTGGGAAGGAGAAAGGCACGCGCCGAGGCGGCCCTAGGGATGCCATCGGCCCGAAACCTGGGCCCTGGCCCCATTCCCCCCTGCATTCCCGTTTCCGACTCCAAACCTCCCTCAGAAGGGAAGTGCTGCCCCGGTAAGGCCTGGGAAGCCCGCCTCACCCCCGCGCAGGCGAGCCCCTGGTGGGCTATCCTCCCGGGGAGCCCCAGTGGCCCCCGTCTCATGCCCGACCCACGTCCAACCCCCCCCGACCCGACTCCGCACGGTCGGGATGCTCAGCCCGGCCCCCCGGAGCCGCCCGCCAAGAGCTACGGCAACATGAGCCCCGAGCACTGGTCCAAGACCCGCGGGGCTCGCAACGCGGAGGCCATCGACTACTACCGAGAACGATCCAAGGCCCCTGGCGTGGCCGAAGGGGGCGGACCGCGCAACTTCTACTGCATGGAGTGCGACGGGGTGATCCCCAGCGACCCCGAACCCGAACGTTGCCCCCACTGCGACGCGCCCATCCAGGGCAGTACCCGGCGCTACTTCAACTGGGTGGAAATCGATACGCCGCCCGACAGCGACTGGGCGGTGTTGCGACCGTGGTTTTTGGGCGCAGGGCTGCTGGTCGTGCTGCTGCTGGGATGGTGGTTGGCTTGAGCACCGGCCCCGAGAACCGCTTTGACCGACAGGTGCGCTATGCGCCCCTCGGGGCGGCCGGCCAAGCGCGCTTGCGCGAAGCCTCCGTATTCGTGTTGGGTGCGGGAGCCCTCGGCGGCGTGTTAGCCCAAAACATGGTGCGCAGCGGCGTTGGGCGGCTTGTGATCGTCGATCGCGACCACGTCGATTGGACCAACTTGCCGCGCCAAGTGTTGTTCGAGGACCGGCACGCGCAGGCCGGCACGCTGAAGGCCCATGCGGCCCAGGAAACGTTGCAGCGCATGGGGGGGCCGACGCACATCGAAGCGATCGCCGCCCACGTGGATGCGGAGAACTTGCCCGAGTTAGCGCGCGGTTGCGACTTGCTGTTGGACGGCAGTGACAACCTGGAAACGCGCTACCTGCTCAACGACTACGCCGTCCGCCATGGGGTGCCGTGGGTGTACGCGGGAGTCATCGGAGGCGGCGGCTTGGTGCTTCCGATCGCCCCGGGCCGCGGACCTTGTTTGCGGTGCTTGTTCCCCGAACCGCCGCCGCCCGGCAGTTTGGAAACCTGCGATACCGCGGGCGTGCTCATGCCAGCGGTGGGCGCGATCGCCTCCTTTGCGGCGGGTCTAGGCCTCCGCCTGCTGACCGATCCCGAAGGTCTGACCCCGCGCCTCTTGGAACTCGACGTTTGGCACGGGGAGGTGCGCGCATTGAGCTTGCCCGCGCATCCCGACTGCCCGACCTGCGCGCGGGCCGAGTTCCCCTACCTCAACACGCCGCTTTCCGAGCGCACCCTTTCACTCTGCGGGCGCAATACGGTTCAAGTGCGCGGACGTGGCGAAGCGCTGGACATGGAGCGCATGTACGACCGCTTGCAGGAGCTGGCGAACGTGCAGCGTATGGGTCCGGTCCTACGCGCCGAATTGGAGGGGCACCGAATCACCTTGTTCCCGGACGGTCGCGCTTTGATCGAGGGCACGGAGGACACCGGACGGGCGCTCGCGTTGTATGACCGCTACCTCGCCTAAGCCCCAAGTCGTACTGCTGGCGGCGGGAGCCTCCGCGCGCTTGGGGCAACCCAAGGCCTTGGCCCCCCTGCCGGGCGGCACGCCCTTGCAGCGTTTGGTGGCCGCCGCACGACCGTGGAGTGCGGGGCCGGTGCGCGTTTTGACCGGGGCCCACCGTGCCGCGATCGAGCAAGCCCTCCCCGCTGGCGCGGAAGCGCTATGGCACGAAGCCTGGGCCTTGGGCCGCACCAGCACCGTGCAGGCCGCCATCCGGGCTCTGCCAAATCAGGATCTCTTGCTGACGCCGGTCGACTGTCCCCGGGTGCCGAGCACGGTGTTCGCAGCCCTGGTGCAGGCTTGGTGGGCCGCAGGAAATCCGCCAGAAGGTTGGTTGGCCCCGAGTTTTCAGGCCTCCCAGAACGGGTCGACCAGCTTCGGCCATCCCATTTTGATAGGGCGCGCACTGGCCGCTCAGGCCCTTGCATTGGGGCCCGATCAGCCGCTAAGGGACTTGCGCAGCCTCGCTAGACCCCTTTGGGGGGTGCCCGTGCCCCACCCTGAGATCTTGGAGGACCTGGACACGCCCGAAGACCTTCTGCAGCTTTGGCAACGGGATCGAGAACGGCTTTAGACCGCCCTCGCCGGTCTCCGAAAGAGAGTTCGACCCGCCCTCTCGGTCGGGTGCGCACCCCCTTTCTGATCCCCCATGAGTTTCCAAGGTGACGTTCGCGGCATCGGCTTAGCCGAGCTTCTGCAGGGCTTGGCCCGCGGACGCAAAGAAGGTCTGCTCTCGCTCGGCGGCTCCGATCGCTCCAGCTGTTTGATCGGCTTGATCGATGGCCGCCTCATTCTGCTGCCCGACGAAGATGAGCGGGACGATGAGCTAGCCGCCCGTATCCGCATCGCGTTCGCCCACGGCCTGGAGGACTCCGTCAGCGAAGAGGACCTTGAGCGCTTGGGCCACGCCCAGCGCTTGGAGTCCCTCTACTGCCTGCTAGACGGCGGCGAGGTGCACTTCCGCTTCGACCCCGGTGACCTCGCCCAGCTCGATGCCGGCATCACCGCCAGCTCGGGAACCCAGCTAGAGATGCTCCTGCTCGAGTACGCGCGCATCAGCGACGAACTCGAGGACTTCCCCGACCTGAGCTTTTTGGCCGACAACGCTGTGCCCCAGTGGGTCGATGCCAACCGCGCGCAGGAGGTGCCCCCGCGCGTGCTCGGCGAGATCGACGGGCGCTCCACCATCCAGGAGATCGGGGATCGCCTAGCTTGGCCGACGCGCCAGACGCGGCTCACCTTGGCGGGTCTTTTCCGCTCGGGAGCCTTGCGACTCTCCACCCACCAAGAACTGCTCGCGCTCACCCTGCAGGAAATCGAAGCGCGCCAATTCGATCGCGCGTGCCAACGCTTGCGCGCTTGGGTGCAAGCTTGCCCCCCTGGCCCGATGCATCCCGAATCGGCCCGAATCCTCACCGACGAGTGGGTCGCCGGTCGACTGCCCGCCGCCATGCGCGGCATGCGTCCCGCCGAGACCCGTCGCTTGCTGCGGCGCCTGGATGCGGCCATTGGCAACCCCACCTCCGCCGTGGGCCACTGGAACGAGGCCGTGCAAATCCACCCCGAGGATCCGATCTGCCGCATGCACGCCATGGGCTTGCAGTACGCGGAAGACGATCGTTCGGACATGCCGACCGTGCGGGACCTGTTGGCTTTGGCCCGCGATCTGAAAGAGGCCGGAACGCCGAACCGCGGCGCGCCTTTGCTGTTGATCGCGGTGCAGAAAAAGCCGGAAGGCCTCGGCCAGAAGCTCGAAGTGGGCCTAGGACTGCTCGAAGCCGGGCAACCGGAACACGGCGGTCCATGGGTCCTGTCAGCCGCCCACGCCCTGGTGGATCGCGGTCAAGCGGATCGGGCCCTGGGCCCCCTGCGCACGCTGATCGAGGCCTACCCGCAAAGCCGGGAGGCCAAGGCGCTGCTGACGAAAGCCAAGCGCACCTCGACGCAGGCCAAGAAGATGCGCCGCAACCTGGTCATCGGGGGAGCCTGCTTGGCGGCTCTCGCCGGCGCCGCGCTGGTCAAGGTGCGTGCCGACCACAAGCGCGCCGGTCAACTCGCCGAAGTGCGGGCTTTGATCGATACGCCGGATGCGGCCTTGGCGGCCCTCAATCGCTACTTCGGTGATGACATGAGCGCCAACGTGCTGGGCTTGCGCCGACGCATCGAAGAGAGCCAGCGTAGCGTGGAAGAGAAGACCCGCGACGGCTGGATCGATCAGTACAAGGCCGCCCAGGAAGCCGCCAAAAGGCAGACGCCCGACCTGGCGTTGGAAGCCGCGCGCAACCTACCCGCTCCGCCGCGACTCATGGTGTTGCGCACGGAGTGGCCGCCGCTCGGCGACCTGTACGAATTGATGGGCAAGCGGCTCGTAGCCGAACTGCTCGAGCAAGGGGAAGTGCAACCCTATGCCCTCGCGCAAGTGGCCATGGAAAAGGACTTGGCCGAGCAGGCCAAAACCCTCCTGAAGAGCTTCACCGAAGCGGAAAAGAAGATGAAGGAGGTCGTGGCCCTCGAAGAGAGCCTCGTGGACTTCCAGGAGTCTCTGCAGGAGCGAGCGAAAGAACGCGCGCGGCTCGAATTGGCGGACCAGCACCGCAAAAACCTCAACGAGCAAGACCGCTTACGCGACCTGGCGGAAAAAGCCGAAGCCCAGGGCGACTACGAACGGGCGCGGCACTTCTACCAGGAGATCCTGACGGGAGAACTGGACCCGCGCATTCGCGAATTCATCGAACCCAAAGTGGAAGGGCTCGACCACACGATCGACGCGATCACGAGCGCGCGCGCCTTGGCCGTCGAAGGCCAACACGAT
>JAUHXY010000230.1 GCA_030426785.1 bacterium | reverse complement strand
GCTGCGCACAGGAGGTCGATGAGCTCATCGAGGGTCTCCGGACGAATGCCCGGTCCGCGTTTGCAGTGGTTTGCGATCAGGGTTTCGACCGCCAAAATGGTGCCGCTGGCTCCGACGACCTGCTTCCAGGAGAAGTCTTGGAAGTCCTCAGCGATCGCCTGCAACTCCAAGCGCGCATCGAGGATCGACTTTTGAAAGGCTTTGCGGGAGAACTCTCCGCTGGAAAAGAATTTCTTGGATTGCAGGATGCAGCCAAGGGAGACGCTGGCTTCTTGCAAGCTCTCAAAGCGTCGCCCCACGATCATCTCGGTGCTGGCCCCACCGATGTCGATCACCAGCCGCCCGACCTTGTCGTCGCCCAAACTGTGCGCAACGCCCAAATAGATGAGACGGGCCTCTTCTTTGCCGGGGAGGGTTTCGATCTTGTGGCCGAGGCACCGCTGGGCCCGCTTCAGGAAGTAGCGGCCGTCGCGCACGTTGCGGAAGGTCGCTGTTCCGACAGCTCGTACGCGGTGTTTGGGGATGGTATGCAGGCGGTCGCCAAAGCGCTGCAAACAACCCAACGCTCGCTGCGCCACCTCTTCGTCCAATTCTCCCTTCTTGTTGAGCCCCTCGGCCAGACCGATGCGCTCGCGCAAGCGGTCGAGCACGTGCAACTCCCCTTGCCGCTCCTCTGCGACCACCATGTGGAAGGAATTGGACCCCAGATCCACGGCCGCTAAGGTCTGGTTGCGATCGGCGTCGTCCGTCATGGATCAAGCGGAGCAATCGCGCAGGCGTTGCAACGCTGCGGAGGCCGCACCGCTGTCAAGGGCCTCGGTCGCCTGGGAAATGCCGTCCGCCAACGTCATCGCGCTGCGGTTCGCCTTGAGCATCAGCGCGGCGCCGAGGATCGCGGCGTTGCGCGCGGGGATGCGCTCTCCGGCCAACACGGCGGCTGCGATTTGGCCTGCGGCGTGCACGAGGGCTTCGTTGTCGGCGGCGCCTTTGCCCTCCTCGGGGGGGCCGTACATAGGCAATTCCGGTTCGCTGTCGGCGTACAGGCCGAAGTCCTGGGGCTCGACGGTCAAGCGACACAGGAAACCTTCGCTCAACTCGATCCCTTTCGTTCGGCGGCGCAAGCGCGGGATCACACCGCCCCCTTCGCCTTGGATGACGATTCCACGGGGATGGCCCAGGCCTTTGACCACCTCGATCGCCGCACCCAACACCGGCCCGCTCTGGGCGCCGAGCAATACGGCGGCGTGCGAGGGAGCCAGAAGTTTTTCGATCGTCGCCAGAGGGCTGCGCACGAGCATTTCACCGCGCACCTTGCGCAGGGGCACCAAGGCGGGCAACACCCCAGCGACGGATAACACCGCGCAGCCCGCGCGTTCGATCCAGTGTTCCGCTTCGCGCGGGTCCCAGGTCATCGAGGCCCCGAGTTGGCCCAGGACGTGCGCGGCGGTGAGCCCCCGGCGCGGCCCGATGCATTGGTCGGTCAAGAGCAGCACCTTCTGTCCGGCCCCAGCGGCGATCAGACAGGCCACCGAATCCAGCGGCGGGACCATGTCGTGGCCGTCCAAGGGTGCGCTCACGCACAGCAGGTTTTCGACCCCCTTGCAGGGCATGTCGGCCATCTGGCGCGCGGCGAGGGCAAACCCCGACAGCTCTTCGACCGTGACCCCCTTCCAGCGCAGGGTCGTCAAGAAGGTGGCCACCAAGATGTCGCTTTCCGCCCCTTGGAGGATCGAGGTGAAGGCCTTGAAGGCTTCTTCTTGGCTCAGGTTGCGGGTGGTCCTCGGGCTGGAGCCCAAGGTGCTCATTAAGAGTCGCAGGACCATGGGGTGGCGTGTTGGGGGGTGGTCTCAGCTGGCCGCCGGGGGCAGGGGCGACGACCAGTGCATGATACGGCACGAAACGGGGACCGTCGCCGGAAACCCTCAATTGAGGCCGGGCCCTGTTCCTGAGCGGAGGAACAGGGCCCGGCGTGGTGGCGAAAGACTCGCTCTAGGAGTCGGACTCCTTCTCGTCGTCCCCGTCTTTAGAGGCGTCCTCATCGGACTCTTCGCCCTCGCCGGCCTCTTCGCTGGACTCCTCTTCGCCTTCACCCGGATCCGTTTTGATGGCCGGAGCGAGAGCGGCTTCCGCACGCGGGCGAATGTGGGCGTAGTACATCTCCGCCTGCTTGTCGTAGACCATTTCGCCGTCGACCACCGCCCACTGCACGAAGGTTGCGTAGTGCAGCAAATCTCCGTCCGTGACGATGAAGTCGGCGTCCTTGCCCACTTCCAACGTCCCGATGCGATGGGACACACCTGCGATACGAGCCGGGTTGATGGTGATGGACTCCAAAGCCGCTTGCTCGGGCAATCCGCCGCGCACGGCGAAGCTGGCCGAGATGGGAATGTGAATCACGTCGCGCCCGGCGATGCCGCCCATGGTGCTGTTGCCCTGGCTGGGCGAACGCACGACCACTTGGACACCGCTACGGTGCAAAATGGCAGCGTTTTCGATGCTAGATCCGCCATCGCGCACGAGCTGCTCGCTCTTATCGTTGCGCGTCCGCGGGGTCAAAATCACGGTTGCCCCGGCACGGCCCAGCTCGTCGGCTACGGTCCAGGCTTCGGTACCACCGCTGATGACCGGGCGGAAGCCGTACTTTTGGGCCAGACTTGCGATGTCGAGCAAGTCCGCGCGCTGACTCTCGCTGAAGTACGCACGGCGTTCCCCGCGCAGCACCGCGACGATGCCCATGTCGATGCCGGTAGCCTTCGGCTCAGGGCCTTTGTCCTTGCTGCGGTCGTTGCGCCAACGGCGGTACTTGCGCAGGTACTTGGAGGCCTCTTCGAACTTCTCGCGCAACTGCATCTTGCCGGAAGGGTTGTTGGTCCCCAGGCGCATGCTTTGGAAGAAGTTGCTGCGCATGACGGTACCTTCGATGAAGCCGCGCTTGAGTTTGGCGATCTCACCGCCCTGCACCGCGCTGGTGATGCCGCTGGCCAAGCCGAGCAACATGCCTTGCGAGTAGGGGTCGACCGAGTTGGCGAGGTCAGAGCCCCCGCCGAACAAGCCGGTCGAAGCGATCGCCACGATGCCCGGATACACGCGATAGCCCGTAGCACTCAGCACCTCGGCCGACTCCGGAATATCGACGTTGTAGCCGATCTGCACGATCCGGCCGTTGTGGGACAACAGGGTCGCGCCCTTCAGGACGGCTCCGGTTCCCGTGTAGATGTCGCCGCCGACCACCGCGTACCAGCGGTCCTTGTCTTCGGCCTCGTCTTCGTCTTGATCGGTGTCGGATTCGCTGCCCTCCCCTCCGTCGGACTCCTCGTCCTGCCACGTAGGGGTCAGCGAAAAGGCCGGGGCGGCGCTGAAGTGCAGCACCCCCACGCTGGCCAAAAGGATTCCGAACCACTGCAACATGCTCTTCTTCATGGCGTTAGAGGCCCACCTCGCCGTGCACGATCTTTCCGTTCATCATGACCGCTTCCACTTCGGAACCGGCTTCAAAGGGGTCTGCGCTGAGGATGAGCAGGTCCGCGACCTTGCCCACTTCGAGGCTTCCGTGGGTTTCCCCGAGCCCCAACATGTGGGCGGGCTCCAACGTGATCGCGCGCAGCGCGACGTCGGCGTCGAGCCCGGATCGAATCATCATGGCGACATCCTTGCGCCACTCATCGGCTTGGTTCCACGCATCCGAGTTGGGGATCAACACCAGCTTGGCCCCTGCATTCGCGTACTCCGCGGGCAAGTTGCGCCGTTGCACGGTGCCGGGGTTGTTGCTGATGACCGGGTCCATGATGACCCGCAGGCCTTCGTCACCCACTTTTTTGGCGATGTGACCGAAGTCGCTCTCGATGCTGATCGGAATGCGCAGGGACCAAGCCATGGATTCCTCACCCAGGGCATCGAGGAAGTGCAGGTACGTGCCAGCGCCATCCAACGAGAGCAGCGCGTGCAGCTCCTTGGACTGGATATCCATCATCGCTTGGACTTTGGGGTCCGGCTTCAGCGGCTCGTACTCGCCGAGCTTCTTCAGCAGTTCCTTCTTCTTGTCCTTGTCCTTTTCCTTCTCGGCCTTTTCTTTGGCCTTGTCGTACTTCTCGCGGTTCTTGGCCTCTTTCTCCTTGTGCTTTTCGATGTCCTCGTAGATCGAACGCACGCGGTCCTTTTCGGACTTCGAGGAGCGCAGCAGGAATTTGACGTAGGCGGAGTCCTTGAGGACGTGCGAACCTTCGGCGTCGGGTGCGGTGCGCAGCACGGCCGCTTGGCCGGGGATGCCTCGTCCGGGGGGGTAGTACCCCACGGTGACGATGCCCGCCTCCATGTACTCGCTGATGCGCGAGGGCGGATAGAAGCCGTTCGCCGCCTTGACGTGCGGGTTGGTGCCGTTCGGACCGTTGTCCGAGCTGCCCAGCCGACTGTAGGCATTGATCATCCCGGGCATGATCACCTGATCCTCATCGAGCTCCATGATGGGGATGCCAGGCTCGATCGGAAGGTCTTCCCCGATCGTGATGATCTTGCCGTCTTCGATCAGCAACACCGCGTGTTCGAGGACTTCGCCGTTCCCGACGTAGACCTTGGGCGCCTTCACGGCGAGGAATGAGGCAGCGCTGTTTTCCGGTACCGGACCACCGGCGAGGGCACCGGAGCTCAGGGTGGCCGCTGCGAGGAGTGAAGCGAGGAAACGCATAAGAAACTTTGGGGATCGGCCTACCAGCGGCGGCCTTCTTCTTGCGGGTTGTACACCACTTCGCCGAGCTGCAGGATCAGTTCAACGGAATGCCGCGGGTCGGTGATGTTGCCCGTGGTGATCAGGATGTCAGCATCTTTGCCCACTTCGAGGCTGCCCACCGTGTCGGCGATGCCGCCCGCCATGGCGGGCACGATGGTCAGACCGCGCAGGGCGACCATCTCGGCGTCATCGAGGCCGTAGCGCACGCCGATCGCGGCCTGCAGCTGCAGTTCCTCTTGCGGAATGACGGGCGAGTCGGTGTTGAAGCCGATGCGCGTGAAACCTTGCGCTTGGTAGCCGGCGGCCACCCCTTGCATGCGCTCGGGAGCACTCCCGGCCCAAGCGATCATCGAGCGGCTGGGCGGATCCACGTTGCGGGGACCGAGCACGCCGAAGATCTCACGCTTTTCCGCTTCGGCGGCCAGGCGCCAAGTATCGAAGGTGCCGTGGTCGATGAAGAAGGGCAAGCCCAACTCGTCGTGCACCATCGTGATGGTCTTGAGCACCACTTGGTACATCTGCGTGTGGGTGGAGATGTGCACTTCGCGCTTGCGCAGGTGGCGGAAGATCTCCCACTGCGGGTTCACGCGCGGCTTGACGCCGCCGTCCTTCTCGTAGGCTTCCCACTTCTTGGCGTAGGCGATACCGCGCCGGAAGGTGTTGCGCGTGTTGTAGTTCATCAGCGTGCGACCCGGGCGCATCAACCAGCGCTCGGGGTTGCCCGCTTGGGCCAACTTGAGGGATCCGGGGTTCCGAATCTCGCAGCGTTCGTAGGTATCGAAACCCGTGCGCAGCAAAACCCCTTGCCCGCCGACGTTCGTACCGGAACCGGGGATGTAGAGCACCGAAGTGACCCCGCCGGCAAGCCCCATTTTGGTCATGGAGTTGCCCGGCTCCACGTCCGCCGAAGCGCGCAGACCAGGGTTCGCGAGGTAGACCATGTCGTTCAGGCCGAAGCGGCCCGCGACGTGGTTGTGCATTTCGACCAACCCAGGCATGACCCAGTGATCGCCCACGTCGAGGATTTGGTACTCGGCAGGGATGGTCACCTCGGATTGCGTCCCGACCTTCTGGATCTTGCCGTCTTTGACGAGCAACACGCCGTTGTCGAGCACCGAGCGCCCACCCCATTCGGCCAGCACGAACTTCTTGCCGACGATCGCCAGTCCGACGCCGCCTTGGGCGCCCGGCTCGACACCGTTGATCGCAACCGGCGCTTCCAGATCGCCGCGCTCCGAGGGGGCCGCGGTCGCTGCGGAGCCGAACAAGCTCAACGAGACGGCGAAAGCCGCAAACTGCAGTTTGGATTTCATGGGGATGTCCTCGTGATCAGGATTCGCAGGAGGGTGGATGGGGGTTTATCGGCTGACCGGTTCGCCATTCACCCACACGTGCACGATGCTCGTGCTGGGGGTTAGGGGCGGACCGTCGAGCAGCAACACGTCGCCAGCGCGACCGGTCTGCAGGGTGCCGAGGTGGTTCGAAAGGGACAGCATCGAAGCTGCATCCGCGGTCAATGCGCGCAAAGCGCCCGCCGGGCTCCAGGCTTCGGCAGCCGCCATAGTGGCCACGTCGATCAGGCCGGCCGCACCCTCTTCGGCTTGGCTGGCAAACGCGACGGGGATGCCGGCGCTCTGCAGGCGAGCGAAGCGGTTGGTGACCGTCAGACCGCGGTGGCTGCTGACCACCGGCGAGCCCGAAAGCACGACGCCAGCGACCTTGCCACGGATGTGATCGATCACCTCGTGAGCATCATCGGCGAAGACCAGCACGGGCTTGATCTTGGCCCGGGC
>JAUHXY010000229.1 GCA_030426785.1 bacterium | reverse complement strand
TGCCGAGCGAACCCTTCTCCGGGTCGAACGAACCCTTGTCGAGCCGTTCCAGCACGTACAGAACCAAGTCCTGGTACAAATCGTCGCGGTTGGCCCAATCCCCCTCGAAGTGGCCAATGCAGTGGTAGAAGAGACCCCGATAACGCTCAAGAAAGAGGGCCATGCAGCCCTCATCGCGGTTTCGGAGCCCTTGAGTGAGCTCGATGTCGTGCACGGTTTGCGGTTTGTCGTGCCTCCCCAGGCCCTAGCAGCAGAGGACATCGGGGGGAGCAGATCAACGCTGGGGGGCCGCTTTGCCGCATTGGGAGGGGGGAAGAAGGAACGGTGGGAAGGCCTGCATGTCCCCTTCTGCTGTAAGTGATTGTTGGGTATAGCTTTACGGCGGTTGTGTTCGGCCGCGTGAGCTCGACCGCCTTCCCATGCCCGGGAGGCCTAACCCGTGCAACTAGGTGCGAAGCCGGGTCCCGTTCGGAGCAACCGGACCGGACGCCTCACGGTCTCGGCGGTTCGAGGCTAGGACGGCTCCGAAGGGGTCCCTATACTGTTCGCCCTGATTCCTACCCACATCGGTTTTCCTCCCCGTGAAAGACGTCGTCATCGCGAGTGCGTGCCGCACTCCCATCGCCACCTTCCAAGGTAGCCTCGCATCCCTTTCCGCCCCCGAAATCGGGGCTTTGGCCGCCAAAGAAGCTCTCTCCCGCGCCGGGATCGAAGGGTCCGAGATCGAAGAGGTCATCTTCGGCAACGTGCTCTCCGCAGGCCTGGGCCAAAACCCCGCACGGCAGGTCGCGTTGGCGGCCGGCGTGCCCGACACCGTGGGCGCCATGACCATCAACAAGGTGTGTGGTTCCGGATTGAAAGCCGTCATGCTCGCCGCCCAAGCCATTCGTGCCGGCGACGTGGACTGCGTGCTGGCCGGTGGCATGGAAAGCATGACCAACGCGCCGTACCTGGTGCCGGATGCGCGCAGCGGCATGCGCCTCGGACACTCCAAACTGATCGACTCGATGGTGCACGATGGTTTGTGGGATAAGTACAACGACTTCCACATGGGCATCACCGGGGAGCGGGTCGCCGAAAAGTACGAAGTCAGCCGCGAAGAACAGGACGAATTTGCCGTCGAGAGTCACCGTCGCGCGGCGGAAGCCGAAAAGTCGGGCCGTTTCGACGCGGAGCGCTTCACGATCCCCGTTCCCCAACGGCGCGGCGAGCCGGTGCCCTTCGAGAAGGACGAAAACATCCGCCACGATGCTAGCCTCGAAGGCATGGCGCGCCTGCGCCCCGCGTTCCAGAAGGATGGCACCGTGACCGCTGGCAACGCGTCCTCGATCAACGACGGTGCGTCCGCCCTGGTGGTGATGAGCGAAGAACGCGCCCAAAAGTTGGGCGTCCAGCCCATGGCCCGCATCCGCGCGTACGCCACGGGCGGCTGCGCTCCTGAGTGGGTCATGATGGCCCCGGAGCGCTCGATCGCCCAATGCGCCACGAAGATGGGCATGGCCCCGTCCGACTACGAGCTGCACGAAATCAACGAAGCGTTCAGCGTGGCGGCTATCGCCCTGCGCCGCGTGCTCGATCTGGACCCCGCGCGTGTCAACGTGAACGGCGGTGCCGTGGCCCTGGGCCACCCCATCGGTGCCTCGGGAGCGCGCATTCTGACCACCCTGCTGTACGCCATGCAGGACCGCAAGGCGAAGAATGGCATGGCGAGCCTTTGTTTGGGCGGCGGCAACGCCGTTTCCCTGGCCGTGGAGAACTTGGCATGACCCAACCTCACTTCCAAAACGTGGCCGTCGTCGGCGCGGGCACGATGGGCAACGGCATCGCCCAGGTCTTCGCCGTGCGCGGTAGTCAGGTCACCTTGGTCGACAAGTCCGAGGCGGCGCTGGAGCGCGGCATGGCCGCCATCGAAAAGAGCCTCGGTCGCCTGCTCAAGAAAGAGCGCATGACGCAAAGCGACGTCGACCAGACCTTGTCGCGTTTGACCCCGGTTTCGTCGATCGCCGACATCGGTATGCCCGGCTTGGTCGTCGAGGCCGTGGTGGAGCGTCCCGAAGTTAAGTCGGTGGTCTTCACCGAGCTCGATGCGGTCGCGCCCCCCGAAACGATCCTCGCCACCAACACCAGCTCGATCTCCATCACCGAGATCGCCGCCAACACGAAGCGCCCCGATCAGGTTATCGGCATGCACTTCATGAACCCGGTGCCGCTCATGTCGCTGGTGGAGATCATCCGCGGCCACGAGACTTCCGACGCGACGGTCGCCAGCATCATGCAGGCCACCACCGACTTGGGCAAAACGCCCGTAGAAGCCAACGATTACCCCGGATTCGTTTCCAACCGGGTGTTGATGCCGATGATCAACGAGGCCGTCTTCTGCTTGATGGAAGGCGTGGCCACGAAAGAGGGCATCGACACGGTCATGAAACTGGGCATGAACCATCCCATGGGCCCGCTGACCTTGGCCGACCTGATCGGCTTGGACGTGTGCTTGGACATCATGGAAGTGCTGCACAGCGGCTTGGGGGACGACAAGTACCGTCCCTGCCCGCTGTTGCGACGCATGGTGGCCGCAGGTTGCTTGGGCCGAAAGTCCGGCAAAGGCTTCTACGACTACTCCGCCTAATCCGGCCGCTTCCCGCCCCTCCTCCCCAAACTTCTCTCCACCCTCCATGGACTTTGCTCTGACCGAAGAACTCAGCATGGTGCGCGACATGGCTCGCTCCTTTGCTGACGATCACCTCATGCCGTTGGCGACCCAACACGATCGCCAGGCCAAAATCGACCCCAGCGTGTTCCCCGCCATGGCGGAGTTGGGCCTGTGGGGTCTGACCGTGCCGGAGGCCTATGGGGGCAGTGGACTCTCCAACGTCGCTTTGGCTTTGGTTTTGGAAGAGGTCAACCGCGCATGCGCGGCGACCGGCGTGACCCTTTCGGTGCACTCCAGTCTGGTCTGTGCGCCCATCGACAAATGGGGCACCGAAGAGCAAAAGCAAGCGTGGTTGCCGAAGCTGGCCTCTGGTGAAGTGATCGGCGCCTACTCTTTGTCCGAAGCGGTTTCAGGTTCCGACGCTGCGGCTTTGGTCGCGACGGCGACGCAAGACGGCGACGAATGGGTACTCAACGGCACCAAGCTGTGGGTGACCACCGGCGAGCAAGCTGGGCTGTTCATCATCTACGTGCGCACCGACCCGACCGTCTCGAAGGCGAAGGGCATCACCGCGTTTTTGGTGCCCGCCGACACGCCCGGCTTCGAGGTCGGCAAGGCCGAAAAGAAGACCGGCATCCGCGGGTCGTCCACCAACGAGTTGATTCTGAACGGCGTGCGCTTGGGTCCCGAGCACATCCTCGGTGAGGTCAACCGCGGCTTCCACATCGCCATGGACACCCTCGACGGGGGTCGCATCGGCATCGCTAGCCAGTCGGTTGGCATCGGCCGCGCCTGCTTGGAAGCCTCCATCAAATACTCGAAAGAACGCGAGCAATTCGGCCAGCCCATCGGCAACTTCCAGGCCATCCAATGGAAGTTGGCGGATATGTCGACGCACCTGGATGCGGCGCGCTTCTTGGTGCACCACGCGGCCTGGCTACGGGATCAAGGCCAGGACTGCGGCCGCATGTCGAGCCAAGCCAAGTTGATGGCCTCCAAGACGGCCAACTTCTGCGCCGACGAATGCCTGCAGATCCACGGCGGGGCGGGATACACCGATGACTTCCACGTCGAACGCCTGTTCCGGGATGCGCGCATCACCGAGATCTACGAAGGCGCTACGGACATCCAGCGCATCGTGATCGCCCGCTCGCTCCTGCGCGCCTAAAGCCGTGGAGCGCGCCCCCCTCGCCGAGCGATTGTTGCAAGGCCAACGCGGTGCGTTGGCCCGCGCGATCACGTGGGCTGAAAACGGTGACGCACGCTTCGCCCGCCTGCTCGAAGCGGTCTACCACAAGGTGGGCAGCAGCTTGCGCATCGGCGTGACCGGTCCGCCCGGAGCTGGCAAGAGCACCTTGGTCAACCAACTGGCGCGGCACTTGCGCCAAGCGGAAAAGACCGTCGGCATCCTCGCCGTCGATCCCTCCAGCCCCTACACGGGCGGAGCCCTGCTCGGGGACCGCATCCGCATGGAGGACCGCACCCTCGACCCGGGTGTCTTCATCCGCTCCATGGCAAGCCGCGGCAGTCACGGCGGACTCGCCCGCGCTACGGTCGATGCCTTCGACGTCATGGACGCCCACGGGTTCGATGAATTGATCGTCGAAACGGTAGGGGTGGGGCAAGCCGAATACGACGTGGTCGGAGCCGCCGATACCGTTTTGGTGGTGCTGTGCCCTGGAGCGGGCGACGGCGTGCAAGCCATGAAGTCCGGCTTGCTGGAAGTGGCGGACGTGATCTGTATCAACAAAGCGGACCGTCCCGGCGCCGACCGCATGCTGGCCGACCTGTCCGAGGCCGTGCACATCCGCACCGCTGGCAAAAACGTCTGGGAAACCCCCGTCGTGTCCGCCAGCGCAGGCCAGGACAAGGGAGTCGACGGGGTGCTGGAAGCGATCGGCCGGCATCGCGCTTGGATGGCCGAGGAGGGTCGCTTACAAGCCTCTCGGGAAAAGCAGCGTCTCGAACAGGTCCACCGCGTGCTGCGGGAGGGCTTCGACAACGAGGTTTGGGAGCGTTCCGGCTTGGCGGACTCCGCGCGGGCCATGATCGCCGCTTCGCGCACCCCGCACGGCGCAGCAGAGCGTATCCTGGAAGTCCTCGTGGCCAGCCTTCCCACCTCGTGGCCTCAAAGCTTGGAGGCCCGCACCCCTGAACCGCAGGAGCCCACCCCGTGACGAGTCCCGCCAGCCCTTCCGTCGTCTCTACCGATCAAGCCGCCCAGTGGCGCGCCGCCATGGAGCGCGCCCAAGTGCGCGAGGCGGACTTCACATCGCTGTCCGGCACCGAACTGCAGCCCGCGTACGGTCCCCAGGACGTCACCCTCGACCCGGACAAGGACCTGGGGTGGCCCGGACAGTATCCGTACACCCGCGGCGTGCACCCCAGCATGTACCGCGGCCGGTTGTGGACCATGCGCCAATTCGCCGGCTTCGGCACGGCGCGTGAAACCAACGAGCGCTTCAAGTTCCTGTTGGGCGCCGGACAGACCGGGCTGTCGGTCGCGTTCGACTTCCCGACCCTGATGGGTTACGACTCGGACAGCGAAATGTCCCTGGGCGAGGTGGGGCAAGTCGGCGTGGCGATTTCGTCCTTGCGCGACATGGAAGCCTTGTTCGATGGCATTCCGATGGGGGAGGTGTCGACCTCCATGACCATCAACGGGCCGGCGCCGATCATGTTGGCGTTTTACATCGCCTGCGCCGAGCGGCAGGGCGTGGACCCGAAGGTGCTGCGCGGAACGATCCAGAACGACATCCTCAAGGAGTACCAAGCCCAACACGCTTGGCTCGTTCCGCCGGAACCCGCCCTGCGTATGATCACCGACGTGATGGGCTACTGCGCCGAACACGTGCCCAAGTGGAACACGATCTCGATCTCCGGGTATCACATCCGCGAGGCGGGCTCGACCGCCGGGCAAGAGCTCGCGTTCACCTTGGCCAATGGCATGGAATACGTGCGCCGCGGGGTCGCTGCGGGCATGAACGTGGACGACTTTGCCCCGCGTTTGTCGTTCTTCTTCGATAGCCACCTGGACTTTTTCGAAGAGATCGCCAAGTTCCGCGCTGCTCGCCGCATTTGGGCGCGCAAGATGCGCGAGGAGTTCGGCGCCAAGGATCCCAAGTCCTGGATGCTGCGTTTCCACACGCAAACCGCTGGGGTTTCCCTCACCGCGCAGCAGCCCGAAAACAACATCGTGCGCACGGCCTTCGAGGCCCTCGCCGCGGTGCTCGGCGGCACGCAGTCCCTACACACCAACTCCATGGACGAGACCTTGTCTCTGCCCACGGAGAAAGCTGTCAAGATCGCCCTGCGCACTCAGCAGATCATCGCCGACGAGATCGAGGTGGCGCACGTGGCCGATCCTTTGGCCGGTTCGTACTTTGTCGAGGCGAGCACCAACCGCCTCGAGGAAGAGGCCGAAGCCTACTTCCGCGAGATCGAGGAGCGCGGAGGCGTCGTTCCTGCCATTTTGGACGGTTTCTTCCAGCTCGAGATTCATCACTCCGCGGTCAAGTATCAACGGGCCGTGGAGCGGGGCACCAAGAAGATTGTGGGTGTCAACACCTACCAAGAAAACGACGGCGGCCCGACCATCGAAATCCACAAGATTCGCGGCGAGACCGAGGCGGAAGCCCGCGAAAACATGGCTCGCTTGCGGGCCGAGCGCGATGCGGAAGCCGTCGAGCGCGAGCTCAACGCCATTCGCAAGGCTTGCCACACGCAGGAAAACCTGCTGGAGCGATTCGTCGCCGCGGCGCATGCCGACTGCACGATGGGGGAAATCGCCCAAGTGCTCCGCGATGAGTTTGGTGAGTTCCAAGAGCCGAAAATCCTGTAATCTGCCCCCTGCCTTTCTCTCCCCCAGCCTCACCCAG
>JAUHXY010000005.1 GCA_030426785.1 bacterium | reverse complement strand
GATGCTCTTCATCCTCGATCACTACGCCAAGCGCGAAGACACCTTGGACCGCATCATGGAGTTTGGCGGGCCTGGACTGGCGTCGCTGTCGATGGACGAGCGCGCCACCCTGTGCAACATGGCGACCGAATGCTCCGCGAAGTCGGGCATCTGCGAAGCGGACGACGCGACCATCGAATGGATCGCGGCCCGTCGGCCGGGTGTGGACCGTGAAGCGCTGCGCGCTGGCACCGTCGCTCCCGACGAAAACGCGGTCTACGACGGCGGCCGTTTCACCATCGACCTGTCGGAGATCCAGCCCATGGTGGCGGAGCCCGGGGACCCGACCTACGGCAAGAACATCGCCGAGCTGGGGGATGTGCGCATCGATATCGCCTACGCCGGTTCCTGCACGGCGGGCAAAGAAGACGATTTCGATTACTACGCGCGCGTGCTGCAAGAAGCTCTCGACCAGGGCCTCAAGGTGGCCGATGGTGTGCAAATGATCGTGCAGTACGGTTCCGAGGCCGTGCGCGACTACGCGCGCGCCAAGGGCTACGACAAGGTTTTTGCCGCCGCCGGCGTGCGCGTGATCGACCCCGGTTGCGGGGCTTGCATCGGCTGTGGTCCCGGCGTTTCCGAGAGCGCCGAACAGGTCACTGTGAGCGCCATCAACCGCAACTTCCAAGGCCGCAGTGGCCCCGGCAAGTTGTACCTAGCCTCACCCTTGACGGTCGCGGCCAGCGCGATCGTCGGCCGCATCACGGCCTACCAGCCCGGCATGTTCGCCGCGGCGACGGTCTAGCGCTCGAGTGCCCCGGGCGGTCGGCTTCTGCCTTCGAAACCTGCCCCCGTCGGGCAGGTTTCGCCGTTTCTGGCGGAAGAGCGCCCGGCATCGGTGTCCTCGACCGCTTGCGCTTCGCGAGCTAACGGTGCGTGCCGGTCGTGCGGGCGGCTTCCACCAAACCCTCCATGCGCTGATCGAGAGCGCGGGCACTGTGCTCCAGGGCATGCCGCTCCACCGAAGCGCGAATCGCCCGGCGGGCCTCCCAGTCGCGGAAACGATCCCGCTCCAGGGCCCAATGGCGCAGGCGGCGTAGCAAGTCCTCCGGACGATCGTAGAGGCTGCGCACCGCGTTGTTGGCGCCCAGCACCTCGGGGTAGGCCAATCGATGGGGAACGGCGGGCAAACAGCCAGCGGCCGCCGCTTCGAGGATGGCCATGCCGTAAAACTCGTGGTGGGCGGTGGAGATCGCCACGTCGCAGCGGCCTAGCCACTCGTAGTAGGTCTGTCGGCTTTCGACCCGTCCGCGGTGTAAAATGTGCCCGCGCAAAGCTTCCAGGTGCGCTTGGCCGGCCTGCAACGGCTTGGCACTGCGTTCGCCTAGCAGCACGAGTTCGATCGGGAGGCCTTCGTCGATCGCTTCGGCGGCTAAGCGCAGCCAAGCGTCCGGACCCTTGTCGTGTTCCCAACGATGGTTGAAGACGATGCGCAGGGGGGCATCGGGCGGAGCACCCGATCCCAAAGGGATCGCGCTCCAGTCGATACCGGGCGGCAACACGTCGGCCGCCGCGATCGCCTCGAGCACCTCCGTGGGGCGCGGGCGGGGGAGCTTCTCCAGCAACTCAGCCGTGGCTTCGGCGAGCTCGCTGCGATGGTACTCGCTGTTGAACGCGATCCCATCCGCGCACAGGGCCGACGTCAGGTTCGTCCAAGCGGGACCGAAGTCGTAAGCGTGGTCGTCCTGCGGCGAGCGCGGGTAGGTGAGTTGGTTCTCGTGGAAGTAGAGCAGGGTGGGCACGTCGGCCCAATCGCGCGGTAGGAACGCCTTGAGCTGGGGCAGGTCCACGTAATCGGAGACCCACAGAGCATCGGGGCGCGGTAGCTCGCGAGCGCGTAGTGCCAGCGTGCGCGCGCCGGCGGCCATGCGCCACTTCCAATGCCGAGCGGCGAGTCCGAGCACCTCGATCGAATGATTCGAGTGGCGGCGCCAACCCTCCAGGAGCTGCCGATGGCTGCCGCCGAGCCAGGGCTCGATGGCGAGGAGGCGCAGCGTGTCGCTCATAGGGGGCAGGGTAGGGGCCTGCGCTGGGGGACGCCACGGCTTTTTCGTCGCCGATTTGGGAGTCGATGGGAGAGTGGGACCGCTGCGTGTGATCCGCTTTCGTGCGCGTAGCTTTCTCCACGGAACCAAGACGAAGCCGGCCGGGAAGAGTACGATGCTCGCCCGAACCATACGGCGAGCCCTCACGTTGTGGCCTCGCTCTCTTTGCGCCACCGACGAATCGAACCCCTTGGCCAAAAAACAGTACAGCGTCATCCGCGATCCCGTGCACGGGGACGTGTACCTCACCCACGAAGAGCTGCGCCTGCTGGATACGCCGGAAATGCAGCGCATGCGCGGCATCAAGCAGCTTGGGACGACGTACTTGGTCTTTCCGGGGGCGCTGCACACGCGCTTTGATCACTCCATCGGAACGGTGCACTGCGTGCAGCAGTTGATCGACTCGGTCAACCTCTCCTTCCACCTCAAACCGGCCGCCTCCTTGGCGATCGGCGACGAGGAAGCCCGCGTGATCCGCATCGCGGCGCTGCTGCACGACGTCACGCACATCCCCTTCGGGCACAACATCGAAGACCAGGACGGGATCTTTGAGCGCCATGATTCCGCCTATCGCTACCGTCGCATGTTGGCTCCCAATCGGGCCCTCGGGCGGGTCCTGCAGGAATTGGGGGTGCGGGACACCGTCTTTTCGATCCTGACGAAGCCGGGCACCGAAGGCCGACAGGAAGTGCCCTCCTACTGGATGCAGCTCCTGTCGGGCACCATTGCGGCCGACATTTTGGATTACTTGGCGCGGGACGCGTACTTCACAGGCTTGAAGCTACAGGTCGACCAGCGGGTGACGAGCTACTTCAAGATCGATCGCGCCAGCGGCAACCTCTACATCGACCTGTCCAAGCACGATCTCTTGCGGGAGGACATCCTGAGCGAGGTCGTGCGGCTTTTGGACGCGCGCTACTTCTTTTCCGAACGGGTGTACTACCACCACGCCAAGGTTAGCGCCGGGGCATTGGTGGCGCGGGCGGTCGACCTGTGCGTGCGCGGCGGCGCTTTGTCGGAGGAGGACCTGTACGATTGCACGGACGATTCCATGCTGTTAGTGCTCGAAAGGGCCAGTACGAAGCTGCCGGAAGCGACGGGCCAACGGGTGCGAGACCTCATCCGGCGGTTCCGACACCGACGGTTGTACAAGCGCACGTGCGTCTTTCCGGCCTACGAAAACGAAGCGATCCAAGCCCAACTGGTGGAGCGCTTCTTCGCCAACGGCGGCGCGAAAGAGCGTGAAGCGGTCGAACAACGCATCGAAGATGCGGTGCACTTCGCTACCGGCAAACGCATCCACGTGATCGTGTATTGCCCCGCGCAGCACATGCAGCTCAAAGAAGCGCGCATTCACGTGCGCTGGCCGGGGGAGAGCCAAGTGCTGCCCCTGGCGCACTTCGGGGACCGGGTGCCGCGGCTGGCGGATCTGGAGAACTCGTACCGCAATCTGTGGAAGTTCTATGTGTTGTGCAGCGACGCGGATCCCGAGGTGCTGCGACAGGTCCAAGCGGTTGCGCAGGCCGAATTCCAAGGGGCGCGCAACGTCTACGCTTTACCCCGCGAGGGCTGATTCGCCTGCGTTTCAGGCTGGAGGCGTTGCCAAGAACGTGGCGATGCGTCGCAAGGCTTCGTCCAAGTCCTGCAAGGACAACGCGTAGCTCAAGCGGATGTGGTCGGGGGCGTGAAAAATCGATCCTGGGACCGCCGCGACGTGTTGTTGTTCCAGCAACTGCGCGCAGAACTCGGTCGCCGTGCGCCCTCGCAAGTGCGCCGCGATGTTCGGAAAGGCATAAAACGCACCACCGGGAGTGCGCAATTCCATGCCAAGTTCGCGCAGACGGGGAACGAAGAAATCGCGACGTTCCTCGAAGGCGGCTACCATGCGCTCCACTTCGGGCGGCTCTTGCGCGAGCACGGCTTGGTAAGCCTTTTGCGATACGTAGTTGGGGCAGCCGGTCGTTTGGCTGACAAGCCGCCCGAGCGCCGCGGCGATCGGCGCAGGAGCCAAGGCGTAGCCGATGCGATACCCCGTCATCGCGAAGTTCTTGCTAGCACCGTCGACCAGGACCGTGCGCGCCCGCAAACGCTCGTCCAGGCTCGTGAAGGAAGGACAAGTCGCTCCGTCAAACACGAGGCGGCGGTAGATCTCATCGCACAGCACGAACAGGTCGTGGGCTTCGACCAACGCGGCGAGCCGCTCCAATTCCGCGCGGGTCCACACGTAGCCGGAGGGGTTGCTGGGGGAGTTGAGCAGCATTCCCTTGGTTCTGGGACCGATGGCGCTTTCGAGCGCGTCTAGATCCGGGCGCAGGTCGGACTGGCAAGGGACCCACACGGGCTGTCCGCCCGCGATTTGGATCTGCGCCTCGTAGCTGTTCCAAGCTGGCGTGATCAACAGGACTTCGTCCCCCGGCTCCAGCAGCACTTCCAAGGCGGCGGAGAGCATGTGCTTGCAGGAGTGCCCGACCACGATGTGTTGCGGGTCGACCGAGTACCCGCGGGTGGTTTCCACGTGCTGGGCGATGGTGGTGCGCAGCTCGAGCAGCCCCGCAGCGGGGGTGTAGCGCACCTGGCCGCTTGCGACGGCTGCGACCGCGGCCTGTTGCGCGGCCGCGGGAGCGTCGAAGTCGGGCTCGCCTACGGCCATGGAGAGCACCGGCAGGCCCTGTGCAGCCAGTTCCTTGGCGCGTGCGGCGAGTTGCAGGGTGGCCGACCCCGGCAGGGCTTTTGCGCGGCGATTCTCTTGCATGGTCGCATTTTAATCGGGCTCGGAGCCGCGGCGTAGCGATCGAGTGCGGGGAATGGCCTGGCCCGCTGCAAATCGACGATTTCTGGGTTCCGGCGGGGAAGGAACCCACTGGTCCTGCGTCCACCTCCTTTCCAGCGCTTGCAGTACTTCCCCCCGTTGCGTCGGACCGGGCGCAAGGCACCGGGAATCGACCTGGGGCGCCTAGCCGAGCGAACGAGCCGCTAGAATTCCCGAACGACTATGAGCCGCAAGAAACGCATCCTCAAGATTTCGGCGATCTCGCTCGCCGTGCTCCTGTTCCTCGGGTACTTCGCGTTCTCGACCTTTCTCTTCAAACCCTTCGAGTCCAAGTGGCCCCATGCGGTCGCCGGTTTGATTCCGCGACAGGTGGATTTCTTCCTGGCGAAGGAAAACTTGGCCGCTGACTTCGGCGAATTCCCGGTCTTGGCGGCCTGGGACCAGATCGAAGATACGAAGGGATGGCGGGTCTGGTCGGGTTCCCCGGAGTTTGAGGCTTGGACCCAAAAGAACGATCTGGACGGGCTGGTCGAACGCATCCGCGAGCAAACGCGCCAATTGCCGCTCGGCCTCGGCCCCTTGGATATCTTCGGCGGCGAAGAGGTCGCGATCGCCGGGAACTTCGCCGGTCAGGGCCTCGGCAACGCGCAATGGATGATTTGCGGTCGTGTGGGCTGGCCGGGAAAGCTGGCAGCGGCCGTCCTGCGCTACCCCAAACTGTTACGCCGCTTTTCGGGCCAGAATTTCGTCGTCGAAAGCCAAGACGGGGTTTACGGACTGACGGGCGGGCAATTGAAGAAGCCGCTCTTCATTACGCGCGTGCAAGACGTGCTCGTGGTGGGCAACCACAAGGATTTGGTGGCGCGGGGGCCGGCGCTGAAGGCGGTAGGGGGCAAGGACTCCCTGGCATTGAGCGCGGGCTACATCGATCAAATCATGCGCGTGGAGGACAAGGTGGGGGAGAGCGGCTTGCAGGTGTTGCTCGACGTGGGCAAGACCTTTCAGTCCCTCGGCAAGGGGGGGCCCTGGCCCAACACCAAGAGCGATCGCTTTTCGCAAGCCTTCTTGGGACGCTTGATCCAGGCCCCTTCCTGCAAGGACGTGCACGGCTTGGTGCGCTTCGATCACGGCGTGCAGATCGATCTGTCGGGCACGTTCTCTTCCGAGAGCGTGACCCCCTTCCAGTCCCGGCTCTATCGAGTCGACGGCTTCGAGCGCGATCAAATGCTGCGCACGGCGGCGCGCATGGCACCCGCCGACTGCGTCCTGTTCGCGTACATGCACGGCCCGATCGCCGACCTGTTGGCTCAGGTCTTCGACTCGGTCGAGCCAGCGATGCGTTCGAACATCGAGGACGCCGTCAAGAGCACCGGTCACTTCAAGAGCCTGGATGACCTGCTCGACGCTTTGGGATCTTCTCTGCGCAACCGCATGGCCTTGATCGTGCGCGAAAACGATTACGGCCCCGTCATCGCGCGGGGCAAAGACGGGCAGGAATTCCAAGCGGAAACCGACGGCATGCCGGTGTTCGCCATGACCCTGGTCACCTGGACGCAGGGCGCCGACTCGGTCAAAAAGCTCGACGACATCCGCGACATGGTGGGCCGCAACCCCGAAAAGTTCGGCTTGAAGGGCTACGACTCCGCCAATCCCAACGACACCGGCTACTACATCTACGACTCGGGTGGCTTCGCAACCCGCGAGTTTTGGTCCCCGTTGATCCCCGGCACGGGCATGATGGCGACCATGCTCACGGACGAGAACCACTTCTGGATCACGAACCACGAGCGCATGTTCGAGGCGCTGCGCCGCACCTACTTCCAAGGTGGTGACCGCGGCTACCAGCGCTTGTCGGAGCTGCCCTCTTTCCGGCGCCAAGTGGAAGGAGCGCTCGACAAGGCCAACCTGATCGTCTGGTTCAACCCCAAAAAAGCCGCGCCCACGCTCCGCAAAATCGCCAAACAGTGGGCGGAGGACAACGTGCTCAACTCCATCAATTGGGCCCAACAGCGCCCAATCGTCGAACGCGAGGTGCGCAACGAACAATTCGGCGGCCGCCCAATCAACCAACTCTCCACCGCCGAGGTCGACCGCTTGCGCGCCATCGTCGACCAACGCTTAACGGAATGGGCCGACGAATACCGAGTCGTCAACACCCCCAAACTCATGGCCAAGCGCGACCGCGAGATCACCTACATGGAATCCATGGACCACGTCCTGCTCCAACTCCGCCTGGACCCCAAACACTTCAAACTGGCCCTCCGCGCCCACACCCCCCTCCCCACCCCCCAATAACCCCAAACCCTAGGGGCCCTCAAACTCAAGCCACAAGCGGGTATCGAGCACCGCCCGGAGCACTCCCTAGACCCCAGTCCACCCAGCAACCTGGGTCCAAAGGACAACCCAACAGGCTCCTCAACAAACCAGAGCTACAACAAGGCAAACAAACCAGTCACCCTTGCCAATCGACGCTAACCAGGGCAACTCCACACCCAAACTCCCTGGCCAAAGCCAGCACGCCCATGTCGAGCGCCGTAAGGCGCTCGCTAAAAAAACAACAACACCCGTGCTGACTGCAGCTCACACTGCCAACCGACGCTCGCGGTCAGCCCGCCAAAGTGGTGCCCGGGACTGGAATCGAACCAGCACGCCAGTGTCGAGCGCCGTCAGGCGCTCGCCAATAAAAGACGACACCCGTGCTGATCGCCGTGTTCACTGCCAACCGACGCTTCCGTCAGCCCGCCAAAGTGGTGCCCGGGACTGGAATCGAACCAGCACGGGTGTTACCCCACGAGATCCTTAGTCTCGCGCGTCTACCAATTCCGCCACCCGGGCCACCGCACCAAACCACCCGGTAGACAACCTCAGCGCGGCCAAGCCGCAGCCCCAAGGCAAGGAAGGGCGATTCGGGGACGGCCATGGGCCGTCACAAGGCGCAGAGGATAGCAGGCGGGGGGGCGGATGCAAGCTTGCTCCAGGGGCTCCTGGGGCGGTGGATCGAATTCTGTTCTGCGGGCGGGGTCCGGTGCTTTCCCCGCTCGCGCTCAGGGACTAATTTCGGGGGCCCGGGCCCCGTCCCGGCAGCGCAGGAGCCCCTATGAGCGAACCCAAGGCAAACGCACTCGTCGGCCAGGCCGGCGGTCCGACCGTCGTGATCAACCAGAGCCTCGTCGGGGTGGTGGAGGCCTGCGTCCAGGCTCCCGAGATCGGTCATATCTATGGCGCGTTGAACGGGGTGCAGGGCGTGCTCGACGAAAACCTGATCGACCTGGGCTTGGAGAGTCCGGGGGATTTGGAGCGGGTGGCGCGCACGCCCTGTGCCGCGTTGCGCTCGGTCCGTAAGAAGCCCAACGCGCAGGAGTGCGAGCGCATGGTCGAGGTCTTCCGGGCTCACAACGTGCGTTACTTCTTCTACATCGGAGGCAACGACTCGGCGGAGTCCGCTTACCTCTTGCATCAGGTCGCGCAGGGGATGGACTACGACCTGCGGCTCTATCACGTTCCGAAGACCATCGACAACGACTTGATGGTCACCGACCACTGCCCGGGTTATCCCTCGGCGGCCAAGTTCGTCGCCCAGGCCTTCTTGGGCGACAATGAGGACAACCGCAGCCTTGGAGGCATCAAGGTCAACGTGGTGATGGGGCGGCATGCGGGCTGGTTGACGGCTTCGGCGCGTTTGGCGCGCACGAGCCCCGGCGAAGGGCCGCACTTGATCTACTTGCCCGAACGGCCGTTTTCGATCGACGCGTTCCAGTCGCACGTCCAGGATGCGATGGCCCTCCACGGTCGCTGCGTGATCGCCGTTTCGGAGGGCATCCATACGGCGGAGGGCGAGTTGATCGCTCATTCCGGCGAGATGGATGCGCACGGCAACATGCGTTTGTCAGGGACGGGTGTGCTCGGGGATTTGCTCGCGGAGAAGGTGCGCGAGGTGGTCGGTCCGAAGGAGCGCGTGCGCGCGGACACCTTCGGCTACTTGCAGCGCTCGTACTTCGGGATCGTGTCCGAGCAGGATGCCAAAGAGGCTCGTGAGGTCGGCCGGCACGCGGTCCAGGTCGCGCTGCAAGGCGAGCAGCCCCATGGATCGATCATCATCGAGCGCGATGTGGTGCGCGGGGTCTACATCCCGCGTTACGGGTGTACGGATTTGGAAAACGTCGCGCAAAAGACCAAGGAGATGGGCCCCGAGTTTTTGGCGGGCGACCACGACGTCAGCGAGGCGTTTACCGACTATCTGTGGCCGCTGGTGGGGGATTTGCCTCGCCCGGGGCGGCTTTCGGACTTGCCGGTCCCCAAAAAGCTCCCGTAAGGGATGCGTCAGTGGGGCCCCTGAAAGGCCCGAGGAGCGGCTATCGTGCCTTGGCAGAAGAATTCTTCCCGATTCCTCGCCAACCAGGAACTACCCAGGTCGTAGTCCTGTTTGCAAACCTCCGGCGCCACGTCCGGCGCGGATCCCGAGGCCTCAGCCCCATCTCAAGCTATGAATCGCCCGACACTGTTGGCTTTCGCGGCGGCGTTGTCCGCCACCTTCCCCGCTTCCCTGGCCACGGCCCAAGAAGGCAATCCCATGCCGTTGCGGCGCGTGCAAGTCACCGCGGACAGCAAGCCGGTTGTCCAGAAGGCCGTCTCGGCCGAGAAACCCTACATGGGCATCGCGATCGGGGGGACCGAGAAAGATGGCGTCACCGTGGGTGACGTGTACGCCAAGACGGGGGCCGATGAAGCGGGCCTGCAGGTCGGTGACATCATCCTGCGCGTGGCCGATCGGGCGACACCGAACACCGATGCGCTCATCGAGGCCATCCGCGCTCACGAAGTGGGCGATCAAGTCGCCGTGGTGGTCCAACGCAAGGGTAAGGAAAAGTTGTTCCTCGTGTCGTTGGGCAAGCGCCCCGAGCAAGCGAGCGCCGCTCCGAAGGCAAAAGAAGCGCCCAAGCGTTCGGTCTTCCGCTGGGGAGCGGAGAAACCCGGCCAAGGGGATGAAACGGTAGACGCCATTTTGGTGGAAGAGATCGAGAAGAAGGGCCAAGAACCCAAACACGAAGTGAAACGTGTTCGACTCTTCGGTGGTCAGAGTCAGGGGGATGCCACGGACCATGCTCCCCATGAACATGATGGCGACATGACTTGGCTGCACGTGAATCATCCCGAGGGCGGTGGCCATGAAACGTTGGTCGAGGTCCTAGAGACGGTCGAGTTGGAAGGCTTGCACGATGCGCTCCACGTGCACGGAATGGACGCGAAGACGCTCAAAAAGCTCGTGCAGAAAGCTCAGGACGGCAAGCACGGCGACATCTCCTTCGAGTGGGTCTCGGAATCCGGCGCGATCGATCACGACATCAGCCAAGAGGTTCATAAGGCCCTCCAGAAGCACTTGGGGGACCACGGCCAAGTCGGTAAGGCGCAGGTCTACGTCAAAGTCGTGACCCCCGATGGCCATGGCGAAGAGGTCTTTGAGTACCACACCGACGGTGGTCACGATGCGGCCGCGGAAGTCGCCAAGAAGAAGGCTTGGATCATCCAAGCCAAGAAGGAAGCGGCCGAACGCCAAGCGGTGGAACAAAAGGCCAAGAAGGCTTGGTTGGTCCAGAAGAAGGCCAAGGCTTCCTCCAAAGGAGGCTGCGAAAACTGCGGTTGCACCTGTGGCCAAGCCAAGGCCCAGGTCGAAAAGAAGGCGCTAGCCATCAAAAAGAAGGCAGCCAAGCAGAAAGAGCTAGCCAAGAAAAAGAAGGCCGAAGCCCAGAAGAAGCAGCGCATCGAGCGGCGCCGCGCCGCCCAAGCGAAGCGCGAGAAAGCCCATCGCGATGCCGAACGGATTCAGCAACAGAAGGCGCGCATCCAGCGTCCGGGTTTTTCAGGAGGCCCCGAGGAAGTGAATCTACGCGCCATGCGGGCGGAGTTGGAAGCCATGCGGGCTCAACTCGCAGAGTTGCGCGAAGCCCTCGACGACATGCGTCGCCACATGGGCGATCGTCCGCGTCGCTAAGCCGGGCGCCCTGCGAGGGGCACCCAGCTTAAAACGCCACGCAGCCGGCTGAAGAGTCGGCTGCGTGGCGTTTTGGATGGAGGATCCCGGGGCCTGTTGGTCCCCTTTCTACCAATCTAGATCGAGCCCATTCGGGAACAGTCCCGGCAGGTCCCAACCCAACTGGTTGGGTTTCCCGCCCGTGTTCCAGTTGTGCAGGACCTTGGCGACCGACAGCAGAACCTCTTCGTCCAGGTCGCGTTCGACGGCGGCCAGGGTGGAGCCAGGACTCTTGCCATCGGCGTGGCGAGCTAGGTTGCGATCGACCAAGGTCAATATGCGATCGCGGACCTTGTCGGGGGAGATCAAGGCTCGCTGGATGAGCGGCAGCAGGGCCTTGCCCGCCTCGAAGGGCAGGCTGTGGCGCTGGCACATGCGTTGGAGGAGTCGTTCGGGTTCCATGGGGCAAGGACTCAAACCTACCCCGCCCTGAGCCGGTTGGCGGTCCGGCCGCCCCGAGGAGACCGCCTAGGCCATCCCTTCCTCTTCGATCTGTATCCCATCGAGAAGACTCGCGGCCACCTGGGAGCTCATGCCCAAGATTGAGGCGTTGCGCAGCAGCACGCTGGTCGCCTTCTCTTCTTCGTGGTCGATCAGCATGCGAGCGGCTTGGCTGGCTACGGTGATCAGGTGCACGTGCAAACGCGGTCCGATGGCCTCGATCGGTTGTCCGTGGAATTGGATCGCGTCGATGAGGGCATCGGGCAAATCCCACCGTTTGGCGACCAACGCGCCCACGTCCTGGTGGTTGAAGCCCAGTTTCATGTTCTCGAGCTTCTGCGTGCTGCCGGGGTTGTGGCTCGCGACGGTCAGCAGCTTAGCGTAGGGCTTGCCGATGTTGTCGAGCATGACGATCTGGCCGACCTTGTGCAGCAAGCCGCAGACGTAAAACTCGTCCGGCGACAGCACCCGCACTTCCTTGCAGTGGGGGGCCATTTTGAAAGCGATTTGGGCCGTCAAGCCCGATCGCTTCCAGATGACCGACACATCAAAACCGGTCTCTTTCTCCAAGTTTTCGAACTGGGAGATGACCGACACCTGCGTGACGATGTTCTTCAGCACGTTGAGGCCCAGAATCGTGCTGGCATGTTCGGTCGACATGCACTCGTTCGACAACCCGTAGTAGGCGCTGTTGGCGATGCGCAGGACCTTGGCCGCCAAAGGAGCATCTTCCGCCACCAGCTTGCCGATCTCCGCCGTGCCCGTGTTGGGGTCGCGCATCAGAGTGGAGATCTTCTGCACGATCGCAGGCATGGTGGGAATCGAGAGGTTGCTCTTCAGCAACTTTCTCAGGGCTTGGGATTCCGTCATGGGGGTCGGGTGCTGGGGACGCAGGAATGCGATCGGCAGATTCATCGGGACCTGGCTAGCTCGAACCTCAACCAAGTCGAGCGGGATCGGAAAGGGTGCCATTCTTAGGAATCCCCGGGGGCGGCGGACACGTTTCGGGGCACGGAGCTGCGCCGAATTGGGCCCTCCCTAGGAATTCCATTTTTCTTCAAGGATGACCCTTTTCGACGGCGATGAGGGAGCACTTACGAAGGTGCATTTCTCCCCAGCCTTCGTGATTTCCCCAATCCCCACACTCCAATGCGTTGGATCTTGCTCGCCCTGGCGACGGGCGGCCTCTCCGTAGGCCTCGTTCGCCTTCAAACTCAACAACCGACCCTTCAAGCGGGCACTGCGGTGCGCATGGAGGTCGAAGACCTCGTCGATCGTGCGGATCGCATCCTGGAGGCGCGCATCACCGGAAGGCGCACCCTGCGCGACGAGCGGGGTCGCATCGTGACCGAGTACCAGCTGCTGCGGCGGCGCACGTTCTACGGGGACTCCGTGGATGTGGTGCGTCTGCCCGGCGGAGTGCTCGCCAACGGGCGCGGCCTGATGTTGCCCGGCATGCCGCGCATTCAGGTGGGGGAAGAGGTTCTGCTGTTCCTGAACGGTGAATCCATGGCGATGCCGACGGGCTTGGCGCAAGGCAAGTTCCGGCTCATGAGCGATCGGGCCGGTCAGCGGCTCGCGGTGCGCCACGGGGGCGTCGAGTTGGCGAGCTCCGCCTGCGGCGAAGCGAGTCATGGCGATGTCGCGCACTTGTGCCAGCCGGGCGCGGTGCATGCGATGCCCTACGCCGAGTTGAGCGCGCGCGTGCAAGCGCGTGTGACGGATCGATTGGCCCGCGAAGCCTATGGGGCTTCCCAACCGCGCTAGGAGGCACGCCATGCGAATCCAAAAACGAAGCCTCTATGCCTTGCTGCTGGGCCTCGGCCTGAGCGCTGCGGTGGCCGCCCACGTGCGTTTGATCTATTCGGGCAACGGACAAGAACTCTCATGGTCCAACCCGGGCAACCTGACCTTCGTGGTGCAGGAGATGGGCTCGGCCGATGTACCCGGTGTCAGCGATGACATTGCGTTGCGCAACGCGGCCGAGGTTTGGAACCTTGTGCCCGATACGACCGTGCAACTCGTCGAAAACACCGACCCCAGTCAGCGGGCACGCACCGATTGGGCCTCCGACGATATCCGCCTGTTGACCTTCGACGAAAACAACTCGTCGGGCTATTTCCCCGGCGGTTCCGGGGTCGTCGCGATCACCCCGCTGGAGTTTTTCACCAGCGGCAGCATCATCGACGCCGACGTGATCTTCAACGGGAAGGACTTCCTGTTCACGACGGAGGGCACCCCCGGCCGCTTCGATATCCAGGACGTGGCTGCGCACGAGCTGGGGCACCTCCTGGGCCTCGACCACTCGGGCGTGGCCGGTTCGACCATGTTCCCCTACGTGGATCCCACGATCATTCTGCACCGCAGTTTGTCCATGGACGACATCGGCGGGTTGCGGGACATCTATCCGGCGGTGGCTTTCGCGACCATCACCGGCACTCTGAAGCGCAGTTCCGACTCGAGTGTCGTGCCCGGTGGATTCGTGATCGCGACGGACGGCTTCGGACGGACCACGGGCAGCGCTTTGGCCGACGAAAACGGAGTCTTCCGCATCGAAGGTCTGCCCGGCGGCATCTACGACGTGTGGGCGGATCCGCTGGATCAACCGGTCTCTTCGTCGAACTTGACCGCAGGCCACACGATCGTGACCAACTTCGAGTCCAAGTACTTGGGCCAGGTGACCGTCGGCAACGGGCAAACCCAAGCGATGGGAGACCAATCGGTCGACGGGGACGTGGCGATCTCCTTGGGGCGCGTGGCGGACGACTACCCCTTGCGCGTCATCGCGGGCCGCACGGTTTCGCGCACCGTACGCGGGAGCGGGCTCGTCGCGGGCTCGACCCTGACCTGTTCGGACCCCACCGTGACGATTACGCCCACCCTGTGGAGCGGCACGCAGGTGACCTTCGATGTGACCGTGCCCGGTAACGCCCCGGACGGGCACATCGATCTGTTGGTGACCAACCTGGGCGGCGATCGGGATTTGTTGCCGGGAGCGCTGGAGGTCACGCCCAAGGACCCCGCGGTCACCAACATCACCCCGAGCGCTGGCCCGGGTGCGGGTAGCTATGCCATTACGATCTCCGGAACGGATTTTCGCTCGGGAAGCCGCGTGGTGATCGGCAACCGCGTCTACGTGGATGGAGAGCCGGGCGGCTGTACGGTCGCGAACGCGACGACCATCCACCTCAACTTGGCGGCTACGGTCGCCGGTCCGCACGACGTGGTGGTCATCGACAGCAGCGGAGTCGAAGGACGGCTCGTGGACGGGTTTACCTCGCAGGCAAACCCGAGCATCTCGACGACCTTCCCGACCCTGGGTGCCTCGGACGGCGGTACGACGGTGACGTTGACCGGTTCCAACTTCGTGCCCGGCGCGACCGTGCAAATCGACGGGGTCTTCCAAAGTCAAGTGCAAGTGATCGATGACCAGACCTTGACCTTTGTCACGCAGCCTTCGGTCCCGGGCGGTCCGCACACCTTGTTGGTGGAAAACCCCGGTGGCGAGCAGGCTTCGAGCTCCTTCGTCTTCCTGGCGCAACCCGACCCCCGCATGTCGAGCGTTTCGCCCAACTCCGGTCCGTCCGGAGGAGGCACGCAGGTGACGATCTTCGGTTCCGGCTTTACGAGCAATACGCAAGTGCGTTTTGGTGCGGACCCGACCACCGGCCAGGGGGGCGTTACCGCCAGCGAAGTCACCGTGGTGAGCGCGAATGAAATCCAAGTGGTCAGCCCTGCTAGTTCCTCCAGCTACAGCTCCTTGATGGTGCAGGACAGCAGCACCACCCAAGCGTCCGTGTTGAGCCAAGGGTTCACCTACAACCTGCCCAGTGGGGTAGACCAAAACCTGAGTTTTGGCGGCTGTCATGCCGTGAGTCCGGCGCGCCATGGGGATTGGCGCACCGTGATGGGGGGCAGCTTCTGGCTGCTGCTGGCCTACGGGATCCTGACGTTGCGCCTTTGGGCGGTGCGTCGGGCCTAGGGGGCCAAAAACTCGCCAGCGTGAGGCGCGCCGTGGATGGGGATCCGCGGCGCGTCTTGCGTTAGGGGCTGGCTCTGGACTTCGGCGGCGGTCGGGTAGGATAAGCCCCATGGCACCATCCCGATCGACCATCGTCTTCGACATCGAAGTGGCCGGATTCACCTGGGAGGAGGTGGATGAAAGCACCCGTGGGTACCTGCTGGAGCGCGAAAAGGACCCTACGCGGCGTGATGCGGTACCCGAACGGTTGGCCTTGTACCCGGGGCTCGGCAAGGTCATCGCGATCGGCATGTGGTTGGTCGAGCAGGACCGAGGTTTGATCCTGTTGGAGGGCAAAGAGAGCGAAGAGCAGACCTGGGAGAAGGTGCCGCACTCCAAGATCTACCGAGGCAGTGAAACCCAAATCCTGCAACGCTTTTGGGAGATCGTCGGCCGGCGCGATGGGGCTGGAAGATCTTCGCGCTTGGTGACCTTCAACGGTCGCGGCTACGACGGGCCCGTGCTGATGGTGCGCTCGGCGCAGTTGCACGTGCCGCCGTCTCGGCAGTTGGTGCCCTACCGCTACGATCTCTCCGAACACTGCGATCTGTTCGACGTGCTCACCTTCCAAGGTTCCACGCGCGATCGCTATTCTTTGGATTACTGGTGTCGGCGCTTCGACGTCGACAGCCCAAAGGGCTCCATCGACGGCAGCCAGGTGGGCCGCGCCTATCGCGAGGGTCGTATCGAGGACATCGGCGAATACTGCCTACGGGACGTTCGTGCGACCGGCGAGTTGTATCGGCGTTTAGCCACCACGCTGTTGCCGCTCTTCAAGGGAGGGCAGTAGGCCCGTGTCGGTCCACTGGACGGTGAGCCGCTTCGCCGCGTTGAGCGCAACGGACGTGTTCGATCTCTTGGAGTTGCGCAGCCGCGTGTTCGTGGTCGAACAACAATGCGTCTACCAAGACCCCACCGTGGAGGATCGGCACGCGCAGACGCGCCACGTGTTGGGCCGTTCGGCGCAAGGAGAACTGGTCGCGTACGCCCGCCTGCTGGCACCGGGCGTCGATGGTTCCGAGGTCGCGATCGGCCGCGTGGTGACGGACGGCGCGCGGCGGGGGCAAGGACTCGGCCATGCGTTGCTGCAGCGCTGTTTGGAAACGGTGACCCGCGTCTGGCCCGCGCATCCCGTGCATTTGCACGCTCAGGTGTACCTCGTCGATTTCTATCGGTCGCACGGCTTTCGACCGGTGGGGGAGCCCTACCCCCTGGACGGCATCGAGCATCAAGACATGCGCCGGGAAGGGAGCCGGGAAACCCAACCCGAGCTTGGGTAGAATCCGGCCATGACCCACCGCATCGCCGCTCTGTTCGCCGGATTCATCACGGCCATCCTCGTGATGATGATGTTCATCAGCACCTCGGTGCGCATGCATCCGGCCCCGGAAGGGGTCGATCTCAACGATCCGGTGCAGCGGCAGGCGTACCAGGACTCTCTGCCGGCGCTGGCGTACCTGTTGGTGGCCGGCGGTACGATCCTGGGCACGTTGGCGGGAGCGTTGGGGGCCGCCTTCATGGCGAAGGAGCAAATCCCCCGGATTTGTGCCACCGTCGGAGGAGGCATGCTCGTGTTCACGGTGATGAACCTCATGAACGTCAAGCCCCCCATGTGGTTCGCGGCGCTCACCGTGGGCGGCGTCCTGGCCGTGATCCCGGTCGCGATCGCGATTGCGCGCGCCAAGGGCTTCGACTCCGCGGCCTAGGCGGCAGCCCGGGCGCAAGGGCCGCCCCCTTATAGGGTCCGCTCTTGTCCCAAACGCGTCATCAAGAACGGCAACTGTGCCGGATCGGAAGTGCGCGCATAGCATCGACCCGCCTGGTACACGTATGCCACCGCCTCCGCTTCGCCTCGTTGGGTCGGCCAACCGGCTTGCTCCATGGAGGCCGAATCCTGCTCGGGATCGAGGACCTGCACCACGCGGCTGGCGATGTAGGGCCGCAGGGCTTCGCGGCGCAGGGCGCGGGTCAGATCCCCGTGGCGCGGGCCGACGATGGTGACCTGCACCGGTTCGTGCACGAACAGGTCGATCGCCCGCCCGTAGTCAGCCGTGGAAATGCCGAAGCGTGGCCAGTCGTGGCGGAACGCGCCCAAGATGCGAGCGGCTTCCTGGCGCAGATCCGGGGCTTCCGCCATGTAGGACAAGCGCAACAGCGCTTCCGCAAACTGGGCGTTGGCGGGCAGCAATTCTGTGCGTTCCCCAACCGCGCCCCGGCTCTGAATCTCGTGCAGTCGATCCACCAAACTGCCATCCATGGGCCGCACCCGTTCAGGCAAGCCAGCACCGAAGGCGTGCAGGGTGAAGCGCGCCAACTCGACGGCGGAATCCAAGTACTTGCGCGTGCCCGTGCTGTGCATCGCCCAGGTCATGGCGCGTAGGAGAGCGGCCTGATCGGCGAGCAAGCCGGTCCCGCTAGCCTTGCCGTCCCACGCGTGATAGGCGCCCTTGCCCGGCCGGTAGAGATGCTCCACCAGGAAGTCCAAGGTGCGCAGGGCCTGCTCCGCGAGGTCATTGCGATCCAAAGCGACGCTGGCCTTCAGCAAGGCGCACACGGCCGCCGCGTTGCGATCGGTGTAGATCCAAGTCTCGGTTTGCGGGGCTTCCCGGCGAGCGCGTTGCTCGCGCGTCGGCAGGTGGTAGTACTCCGAGTCTTCGTCTTGGCTGGCTGAATAGGCGCCGATCTCGGGTTGCAACAGCGATTGTTGCATCCAGTCGTAGATGCCGAGAGCCGTGTCCCGGAAGGTTTCATTCCCCAAGGCTTGGTAGGCTTCGGCGTACGCCAGCATGCGCTGCGCGTTCGAGCCCAGCATCTTTTGGAACTGAGGGTGGCCCCAATCGCGGGTGCGCGCGTAGCGGAAAAAGCCACCCTCGACCCGATCGTGGATCGCGCCGGCTTGCATGTGCTGCAAGGTGTGCGTGACCAAGCGCAGCATGCGCGGGTCGCCCTCGCGCGACCAGCGCACCAAAGCGAAGTGCAGGGCCTCGGGGTGGGGGAACTTTTGCCGTTGGCCCCACCCGCCGTACTCGGGGTCCGCGCTCGCCAACAAGCGTTGCATGACCTGTTCGGAGACGGAGGCCATCTCCAAATCCTGCGGAGCGTCGACACCCGGCCGGCCTTCGGCCCAGGCGGCGAGCCGTTCGACTAATTCCCCGGCCTTGAGGGGACCGGTTTGATCCAAAGGGTTCTGGTCCGCGTCCGCTAGCGCCAGGGTAGGCCAACCGGCACCTCCGAAGCGTCGATCGAGCTCGGGATAGCGATCGGCGGGCACGCGCATGCACACAAAGTCGTGGGCGAGTCGTTGTAGCACCTCGGGAGACTCCAAGGTCTGTTCGCGGAATCGGCGACTGAAGGGGCACCAATCCGATTCGAGCAGGAGCACGACGTAGGCGCCGTTCTCCTTGGCCCGCTGCCAAGCACTCTCGTCGGGAGCGTGCCAGTCCATCGAGTTCTAGACCCGCTCGGCAGGCAGGGGCGGCAACTCCTCTTGGGCCCAATCCAGCTGTTCGCAATCTCCGTACAGGTCGTCCAGGGAGTAAAACTCCCGCGCTTCGGGCTGCAGGATGTGCACCACGACGTCGCCGAAGTCCGCCAACACCCACCAACCCAGCTCGACCCCTTCCGCTCGGGAATGGGTGCGACCGGCGAGTTTGAGCCGGTAGTGGATCTCGTCGTACATGGCGCGCACGTGGGGGCGCGACGTGCCGGTGATCACGACGAAGTAGTCGGCAAAATTGACCTGCTCACCCACGTCGTAGACGCGGATGTCTTCTCCTTTTTTTTGGTCGGCCAGCCAAGCGGCCGCTGCGGCGAGTTGACGAGTTTCGATGACGGATTCTCCGATGGGGGGAGGCGTTTCAGCTCGCGTGCAGCGCGTCCCTGCGCTGCGCGTGCCCGGCCCCCCGGCTGAGGGGAGGATAGCCGATCCACGCGGGGGGCAACACCCACCAAACGGCGCGGAACAGCGAGAACGCAGCAGGCGGAGCGAGTTTGCGCTCGCTCCGCCTGCGTGGCGGCCGGAAGGAGGGATCCTCCCGGCTTTCGGAATCGGGGTTCGAATCGAATCCCCGAAGCCGCCTAGGTCTCGGCCGTTAGGCCAAGAACCAAGGCCAGGCCGTTAGGCCAAGAACCAAGGCCAGGCCGTTAGGCCAAGAACCAAGGAAGGAACACCAGGCTCACCACGGTCATCAACTTGACCAGGATATTGAGGCTGGGGCCCGAGGTGTCCTTGAAGGGGTCGCCGACCGTATCGCCCACGACCGCAGCCTTGTGAGCTTCCGAGCCCTTGCCGCCTTCGTGGCCGTTCTCGATGTACTTCTTCGCGTTGTCCCAAGCGCCGCCGGCGTTGGCCATGAAGATGGCCATCATGACGCCGGTGACGAGGGCACCGCCGAGCAGACCGCCCAGGGTTTCGACGCCCATGAACTTGCCGACCAAAACCGGCACGGCCACGGCGAGCGCACCGGGAAGGATCATTTGCTTCAGGGATCCCTTGGTCGAAATGGCCACGCAGCGCGCGGCATCCGGCTTCGCGGTGCCTTCCAGAATGCCGGGGATCTCGCGGAACTGGCGGCGAATCTCCTCGACCATCAGGTTGGCCGCGCGACCTACGGCGCGCATCGTCATGGCGCTGAACAAGAAGGGCAAGAAACCCCCGATCAAGAGGCCGATCATGACCTGCGAATCGGAGATCTGCAGGCTGAGCGTTTCTCCTTCGGGCATGCGAATGTTGGCCGCTTCGGTGAAGGCGCTAAAGAGGGCCAAGGCGGTCAAGGCCGCCGAGCCGATTGCGAAACCCTTTCCGATCGCCGCCGTGGTGTTACCCACCGCGTCGAGGGCGTCGGTACGCTCGCGCACTTCCGGGGGCAGTTCCGCCATCTCGGCCAAGCCACCCGCGTTGTCGGCCACCGGGCCGTACGCATCCACGCCGAGCGAGATGCCCAGGGTCGAAAGCATGCCGACCGCCGCGATGGCTACGCCGTAGACGCCCGCCATAAAGAAGGACAGCCAGATCGCGACGCAGATCAAAATCACGGGCAGGGCCACCGACTCCATGCCGGTCGCCAGACCGTGGATGATGTTGGTCGCGGGGCCGGTTTGCGATTGCTTGGCAATGTACTGGGCCGGCTTGGCTTCCATCGCGGTGTAGTACTCGGTGACTTTACCGATCAAGACTCCAACGATCAGACCGGAGATGACCGCCACGAAGAGCGCCATCGAGGCGTTGCCCTCGTAGCCAGCTTTGAGGGTTTCGGGCAAATCGAGCAAGCCGGTGAACACGAACGCAGCCGTGCCGCCGATCACGAGGACCGAGGCGACCACCAGGCCCTTGAAGAGGGCGGAGTGCAGGTGGTGTTCGTCGGTGGCCTTCACGAAGAACGTGCCGACGGCCGAGGCGAGGATGCCGAACGCGGCGACCGCGAGAGGCAGCATGATCATGCCCATTTGGCCGTCGAGACCCTGGTAGGCGAAGGCGCCCAAGGTCATGGCCGCGATGAGCGAACCCACGTAGGACTCGAACAGGTCCGCGCCCATGCCAGCCACGTCGCCAACGTTGTCGCCCACGTTGTCGGCGATGGTGCCCGGGTTGCGGGGGTCGTCCTCGGGGATACCCGCTTCCACCTTGCCCACCAGGTCGGCACCCACGTCGGCGGCCTTGGTGAAGATGCCGCCACCCACGCGCGCGAAGAGCGCGATGGAGGAGGCACCGAAGCTAAAGCCCAGCACTTGCTGCAGAACCGCCTCGTTGATGACGCCGTCCACGGCGTAGACCATCGTGAAGATGGCGACGCCCAACAGGCCCAGGCCGACCACGCTCATGCCCATGACCGTTCCCGAAGAGAAGGCCACGTCGAGAGCGCTGGACAAGTCTTTGGTGGCTGCCTGAGTCGTGCGCACGGCCGCGCGGGTGGCGGTATGCATGCCGAAGTAGCCGGCGATGGCCGATGCGGCGGCGCCTGCCACGAAGGCGTAGGCGGTCTTCGGACCCAAGCCATCGGCTTCGATCATGAAGATGACGCCGAACACGCCCGCGACGAATACGGTCAACCACATGTACTCCGCGCGCAAGAAGGCGGCAGCACCTTGTTGGACCAGTTTGGAGATGTCCTGCATCTCCTGGGTGCCCGCGTCGCGGGACATGATTTGGCGGTACTTAATGACCGCAAAGATCAGGGCGAGGCCGGCACAAATGGCCGCCAGGAGGAGGATTTGATCAGTCATGGCTGAGGGGGGTCGCTACGGGAGTAGCGCTCCAAAAGGGCCGAAAGGGGGGCCTATCTGGGTTAAAGGGCCCCTTACCTTATGGCCGGGCGGGGGCAGGTCAACCTCCAGCCACGATCGCCGCGGGAGAATTGCAAAATCCCAAGGCCCGGTCCCAGGCGGTGACTCGCAAAGCCCCATCGGGGCGGGCCCGGCGGAGCCTAGCGCGGGTCGTCCCCGGGAGCGGGGGACGGGCTGGCCGGGGTCGTCTCCTGCGCGGAATCGCTAGGCTCTTCGACGCGGGGCAGGCGGGCCATCTGGCGCTCGCGTCGCCGGACCAACAGGCTAACGATCAAGAAACTCGTCACGATCAGCAGGGCCAGACCCACCCAGTGGGTCGAATCTTTGACCCCTTGCTCCAATTTGCCAATGTGTTCGGCGAAGGTCCGGCCCACCAACACGTAGATCGGGACCATCACGCTGGCGCCCAGCGCGTCGAACAACAAGAAGCGCGGGTAGGGCATCTTCATGGTGCCCGCCCCGAAGAACCCGGGCAGGCGCAAACCCGGCAGGAACCGGCAGGTAAAGATGGCCCAGTTGCCGTGGCGCTCGAAGCGCTTCTGGATCAGCGCAAAGCGCTCGGGATGCAGAATGTGCCGGCTGAACGGCAGGTTGAGGGCCTTGTCCCCGAGGAGGCGCCCCAACCAAAACGGAACCGAATCGCCGATCAGGGTCGCCACCCAGCAGACCACCACGACGGGGAAGAACTCCACCAGTTCTTTGTGCACCAGGTAGCCCGAGCCCACCATGGTGACCTCCTCCGGAACGGGGAGGCCGCAGCCCGCGCCGACCAGGACCAAGAACGGAGCCCAATAGCCGAAGCGGGAGTGGATTGAGCTCAGGAAGCTTTGTTCGACCAGCGCCAACACGGGCGCGCATGGTAGCGGTCCCGCGGCCCCACGGCTCGCAAGAATTCTTCCCTGCTCTAGGGTGGGCCTGGGCTCCAACCGTTTTCTCGGCCGACCTTGCGCGCCAGTTCGAGGACGAGGGGGGCTTGGGGGTGCTGCGCCTCCAGCGCGCGCTGCAAGCGCTGCAACCCGAGCTGCCAAGCCGCTTCCCCGCCGCCGGGCCAAGGCAGGTCCTCCTCCTCGGCGAGTCCCGCGATCCACAGGGTGAGGGTCTGACCTTCCGCCAGCCATAGCTCCGCGGGGGCGAAGCTGGCCTTTTGGCCTTCCCGCAAGACGTGCAACCCGCGCGCCAGCCAGGCCACTCGGCGTTCGGGGTCCGGCTCGTTTTCCGCCGATGCGCGCCGGAAGAGGAAGTGATGGGCCAGGGTGGACCAGCCTTCCGGGGAGGTCGGGTCCCAGCGCAGGGCGCGCCGAGCGCGCACGTAAGCCTCTTGCCACTGGCCTTGACCGACCTCTGCATGAAAGCGAGTCCACTCCACGCTGGCGACCAACGCGCGCAGGGGGTGCAGCCAGCCGCCTTTCGAACGTTGCGGGTTTTGGGCGGTTGCCCAAAGCAGCATCGCGAGCCCGAGAGCCAGCCAGAGGCATGCGAACCAGCGGCCTCTCACGGTGCACCCCCTCGGGACGCCAAGCAGCGCTGCACGAGCCAAGGCATGGAGAGGACGCCGGCCAAACTTGCCAACCACGTGAAGGCTGACTGTCCCCATTCCCAGGGCGCGGGTCCTAACCCGGAGCGCCACAAAGCAGCGTCCCGTGCCAGGTAGGCCGAGGCCCAGGGCGGCCCGTGCCATGCAACCACGATCAAACTGCCCAACAAGGCAAACGCCAACCACGGCCGTAGAAAGGATCCGAGCAGCAGAGCACCGGCTGCGATGCAAACGCTCGCCCAGAAAAAGCGCGCGCCGAAACTGGTCAAGAAGCGTCCGGTGGACTCGGGTTGCAACCAAGTCAGTCCTCGCCGAGCGAGCAATCCCAGTTCGCCCGGGCCGTGGTTGAGGACCGCCCAATGGGTCGGCGGTTCTGTGTCGGGGACGGTGGTTTGGAGCCGACGCGCGCCGTCGATGCGCTCCTCAAGGCTCAGACTTGCAGGAAGGCCCGACTCCAGCAGCGATCCCGGTCCTGCGAGAAAGGACGCTTGCGTGGTGGGCGCGCCACCCCCGGTACTGTGCACCCACAAACTGAGCTGGTCGCCCGCTTTCCACTTTCGGTTGCGCCAAGCCTCCGGCCAAGGTGCCAACAAACGTTGCTCTGGACCCAGCGCCGGAGCGGCGTTCAGGGGCGCGGTTTGGTGCACGCGCCAAGCGGGCCAAGCATCGCCACCGACGAAAGCCGCGCCCAGAACACCCAACAGCAGCACGAGCGCCGTTGCGACGGCGCTCGCGAGCCCGGCGACGAGGCAGGCCCGACGCGCCGTTTGTCCCGTGGGCAACACCCAGGCCGCCTCCGCCGTGAGCCAGCGTCTTCCGAAGTGGCAACCGACCCAGGCGAGCCAACCCCACCACAAAACGCCGAAGGTCATGGCCCCGCGCGCGACGCGTTCGGGTCGAGTGGCGTGCGGCACCCCCTGCTCCGCAGGAGGCCAAGCCACCACGGCGATCGCTAGCGCCGCTCCGAACCAAAGCCAGCGATTCCACAGCCACCGCCGACCCTCGTAGGCCAACCAAGCACGGCTCATGGCTGTGGTCTTGGGGCAGTGGCCTGCGGTGGTTCTGTGTTGGACAAATCGCCGTACAGGGATGCGAGCGAACGCCAGGCGGGGCCTGCCTGCACATCCAACGCTCCGCTGGCTTGCAACCAGCGCACCGCCTCCGCCGCTGCAGGCCCTTGGGACCACGTCAACGCTTGCTGCCCCTTGGCCCCCAAGTGTTCCTCGGTGTCGCCCTGTCGCACGACCCGACCTTGCCACAACACGATCACTTGATCGGCGTGTTGCGCCAAGTCCTGCAAGTGATGGGAGCACAAAACCAAGCTCCCGCCGCGAGCTTTGTGTTCCTGGAGCCACTGCTCCAATACGAGCAGGCCAGGAGCGTCCAGGCCGGCGGTGGGCTCGTCGAGCAGCACGAGTCGCGGTTCGAAGAGGAACGCTTGTGCCAGTCCGAAACGACGCAGCATCCCGCGCGAAAAGCGGCCCAGGGGAAGGCGCGCCTGATCGGCCAACCCCGCGCGCTCGAGGGCGTCGAGCCACTGGGCCTGGGCGCCTTTGCCGGTGCGCCCGCGCAAGCTCGACAGCAAGCGCAGCGCGTCGAGCGCGCGCAAGTCGCGGGGAAACGGCGAGTCCTCGGGCAAGTACGTGACCGCTTGAAACGCCTCCGCCGCGCGCGCGTCCATGCCGAACAAGCGCACGCTGCCCGCGCTCGGCCGCATGACGCCGGCGAGGTGACGCAGCAGTGTGGACTTGCCCGATCCGTTGGGGCCCAAGAGGCCGAGGACCCTTCCAGCGGGCGAGGTGAAGCTCACGCGGTCCAAAATCGTGCGCCGTCGCCAGCCGGCACCGACGGGAAGGCGCACCGTCAGGTCCTGCACAGCGATGGCGGGGGCGTGGGCCTGCATGCCGCGCATTCTACGGATCGTCACCGTGGAACCGTGCAGAAAGGCCGCATTCCCGGCTCCCCGCGGCCGAGTGCGAAACTTTCGCCTTGAGCGCGCCTAGGGGAGCCACGCGAGACGAGCCCTGGCCCCGCGAACCCGTTAGGATGCGCGTAGGCCAGCGGCCCTTATGGAATCCTCATGACCCTCGTCCTGTACATCCTCAGCGGCAAAGAAGTCGGCCGCGTGGAGCGCTTCGAGCAGCGCGAAGTCCTGATCGGCCGGGCGGAAGGTGCGGATTTGCACCTGCCGCATCCGGGCATCAGTCGTCGTCACGCGCGGCTGGTGCGCCAGTCCGAACAGAGCGTGCTGTTGCAGGATTTGGACTCCACCTCGGGGACGTTCCTCGACGGCGAACGGGTCCCGCGGGTCTTGTTGAGCGACGGAGCGATCTTTCGTCTGGCAGACATCGAGCTGCGCTTACGCATCGAAACGCTCGCTCCACCGACGAGCGGACCCGCACAAGCCGAAGCCGACGAAGTGGTCCTCGAAGGGGATTGGGAGCAGGGCGCGCCGGGTCCCGCTGCGGTTCGTCCTGCCGCCGCTCCGGAACCACCCAAGCGACCGACCACCCCCATTCCGGTACCCACGCAGCCACCGGAACTTTCTCCGTTGGAGGAAGCACGCCGGGCCCATCGCAAGGCCAAACCCACCCCCGGCGGCAAGCCGGTGTTGCAGTACGCGCACACGGCGGGAGATAGCGGTTGGGCTCGGGGAGATCTGGCGCAGCGACCCGGCTGGCAGCGTGGCTTGATCGGGCTCATCGCCCTGGCTCTGTTGGCGGCGTTGGCCTATGGATCTTTTCAGCTCACCCAAGGTTTGCGCGAAGCCCGGCAGCAGCCGGACGTTTCGGAAGCCCCCTAAACGCTAGCGGCTTGTGCGGGCCACCACGCCTGCCAAATCGCTTCCACCGTTTGGTCCCATCGAAAGTCGAGCGCTCGCTTCTGCCGTGCATCCCGAGCTTCGGGCGCTTCGCTGCCCAAAGCGCCAACGATAGCTGCTCGCAGTTGCTCTTCGTCACCCGCAGCAAACCAATGCACCGCTTGGTCGGCGGCACCCACCACCTCGCGATGGGCCGCAAGGTCGCTGACCACCATCGGTCGACCAGAGGAAAGGGCCTCCAACACCACCAGTCCGAAACTCTCCAATTCGGAGGGCAGGACGATCAACGCATCGGCGGGCAAGGGCATCGGTCGATCGATCGGGGGAGGATCGACGCGTTGCACACGGTCGCGCAGGCCCGGGGAGTGGGCGAACAAAGTTTGCGCCTCCAAAGCGTTCACCGACCAAACGATCGGGATTTCGCGCGGTAAGTCCGCGCAGGCTTTCGCCAACGTGATCGCCCCTTTGTGCGGCGCCGCTGGGCCGAGCCAAAACACGCGCCGCGCCGTTTCTACGCCAGGCGCAAGGGTCCAGGCGGCGTGGTCGCCTCCCGGGGGCGCGACGAACGTGTTCCGGCGGTCGAGCGATGGACTGAGGGCCCACAATTCCTCGCGCAAGAATTCGCTGACCGCGATGCAAGCCTCGACATCCATTAGGCAGCGCTGCAGGGCGCGTTTCGCGATCCAGCGTTTCCAGCGGGAACCGCGACGCAACGGGCGCACCCCATGACACAGGTGCACGCGTCGCAAAGGACCGCCAACTCCGGAGAACGAACCCCGCAACGGAACGCTGCCTTGGGTTTGCAGCAGGCCGATCGGTTGGCCGGCTCGTTGGCACTTCTGCAGAGTGGTCCGCACGTTATGGCCCGCGTGTCGCCACCGGGTGCGGGGTGAAACCGTGTTCCATTCCGCAAAGTGCAGGTGCACGCCCGCCGCGCGCCAAGCGGCTTGTTGCTCGGTCGACCAATCCATGGAACGGGCCAGCAAAACGTGCAGATCGCGGCCTTCTGCCTTCAAACGGGCGGCGAGGCGCGGCCAAGTCTCGAGGGCGTAGCGCAGGGCTCCGCCGGGGGCGGGATGCAGTGCTAGGGCTTCCAACAAGACGCCCCGGGACTCGGGATGGGGGACTCTCACAGGAGCGTCTCCCACATCGCTTCGAACCCTTGCGCCGTGCGCTGCCAGGAGAACTCCGCCGCGCGCGCCAATCGCGCGGAGCGGTCGGGGCCCTCCCCCCGGTAGGCTCGCAGAAGCGCCTGCAGCAGGTCGTCGCGCGCAGAGGTTGCCGCGACGATGCCCGCGTCCCCCGCGACTTCGGCTTGTGCGCTGTGGGGCGGCACGACGACGGAGGTTCCGCAGGCCAGGGCTTCCAACACCGGCAACCCAAAGCCTTCGCTGGGGGACAGCATCACGATGGCGCACGCATGCCGCATCCATGCCGCGAGTTCTTCGTCGGTAGCGTCCGTCAAGGTGATTTGCGGTAGGTCGGCGAACTCGGACGGCCGAGTCGCTGCCGGGGAAGCGTCGTAGGACGTCTGCGTCCAAACCACGGTCGGGCAAGGCCCTGCCGAGGTTGGCCAAGCCCGCAGGGCCGCGAGCCACCGTTCGGGACGTTTTTTGGGTCGCAAGCCTCCTGGTGCGAGCCAGTACGAACCCGGCTGCAAACCATGGGAGCGCAGCAGCGCCTCGTCCGCATCGGTAGCCACTTCCGGCTGGAACGCCGGCGCAGCTGCCCATGGGATCACGTGCAGCCGTCCGCCTTCTTCCGCCAAGGGAATTCCCAGGTCGCGCGCGCTGTGCTGCGTGGCGGTGACGATCGCGGCCGCCCGCCGGCGGGCTAGGGCGCACCACCCTTTGCGCCGCCACTGTCCGGGCTCGCGCACGCCGTGCTTCCAACTCAACTCGTGCAGGGTCGGGACGCACGGCTGAGGGACCCGCAGGGGAAAAGCCGCTTGCAACGTCTGCACCCCCTGCACTCCCGCCATGGGGCCGGAATTCGTTCGGAAGCCGGCACGCAGTTGGGCCGGCCAGCTGCGGTGTCGCCAGCGGCGCAGGGACTCGCCGGGGGCGGGTTGGGCGCGCACGATTTCGATGCGTCCACGGGCTTCCAGCGCGGCCAAAGTCTGCTGTACCACCCGGGCGATGCCCGCCGAGTGGGGGACGCTCAAGGGGGAACAGTCGACCGCGATGCGCATGGGGGTATCTTCACGCCTAAGGACGATCGACACCACACATTCCTTACGCGGAACGCGGCGTTCAAGCGCTACCCTAGACAGCATGAAACTTGCCTCAACCTTCCGCGCCTCCCATCGCAACCCTCGACTGTGGCTTCCCTGGAGCATGGTCGCGCTCGGACTCACCGGTTTGGCGGTCAGCCAAGACGCCCCCGCGCCCAAAGCCCAAGCCCCGACCTTCGAAGGCACCGCCCTGGCGGGCAGCATGGAACAGCGCTCCAACGGCAACCCGATCTGTGGTTTGGGCAAAGAGTTTCACGCGGGTCGGCGCGCGGCCTTGCGCGAGAAACTGTCCCCCGGCGTCGTCGTTTTGCGGGGGTTGCCCGGGCCACGACAAAACGTGCGCTTCCACCAGGACAAGAACTTCTGGTACCTGACCGGTGTGGAAAGCCCCAACGTGGCGTTCGTGATGGACGTTGCCACCGGCAAAGAGGTGCTGTTCGTCAACCGGCCCAGCAGTTGGAAGGAAAAGTGGGAAGGGGAAATCTGGGACACGGACGATCAGTGGATCAAAGACTTGACCGGGATCCAGGATCTGCGCACCAAAGGTGAGTTGGAAGAAACCATCGAAGAGCTGCTCGACCCGGGCGAAACGCTCTACACCTTTGCGGCCTCCCACATCGGTTTGTCGGGCAGCTACGATACCGCCGGTCGTTTCGACAAGGCGCAGCGCGCGGACAAATGGGACGGTCGCCCTACGCGCGAAGCCGCGTTCATCGCCAAGCTCGAGGAGCGCTTCGATCGCGAGGTAGAGGACATCTCCGGCCCCTTGCGCACTTTGCGTTTGGTGAAGGAGCCTGAGGAGCTAGCGGCCATCCGCCGTGCTTCGCGCGCCGGCGGCCTCGCTATCATGGAGGGCGTGCGCTCTTCCCGCCCGGGCATGGGGGAATGGGATCTCGCGGCACTCATGTCGTGGGTCCAGCAACGCCACGGCGCGATCGGCCCCGCCTACTCCGCCATCGTCGGTTCGGGTCACAATGCGCTCGTGCTGCACTACAATGCATCGGTACGTCGCATGGAGGATGGCGAGCTGGTGTTGGTGGACTTTGGCCCCGAGGTGGACAAGTACGTCACCGACATCACGCGCACCTGGCCGGTGAATGGGCGCTTTTCCGAGCGACAAGCGGAGCTCTACGACGCGGTGTTAGCGGCCCAATTGGCTGGCATCGCCGCCGCCAAACCCGGTGCGACGCTGGGAGAAGTCAACCAAGCTTGCACCGAGGTTTTGACCGAAAAGGGCTTCAAGGAATTCATGGCCCACGGTGCGGTGCACTGGGTCGGCATGGAAGTGCACGATCCGCCGCCCCCCGGCGACGTGACGTTGGGTCCGGGCATGGTGTTCACCATCGAGCCGGGTTTGTACGAGCAAGCCACGGGGATCGGGATCCGCATCGAAGATGTGGTGGTGATCACCGAGGATGGCTGCGAAATCCTGACCCCCGAGTGCCCCAAGGAGCGCAGCGAACTCGAGGCGCTCGTTGCCGAGGAAGGCGTGCTCGACTGGATGGATCGGCGCTAACCGGTCCGCTGGGCTGGCAGCGCCGCCTAGGAAGGTCCCTGGGCGGATCCGCTCCCGGTCTCACCCCAAGAATGGACCTCCCGCGTCTCGCTACCTGCGCGGATGGGGCTTTATCCTGATGCCATGGAGTGGACCCCGAGCGCTTGTTTTCTCGACTGCCCCGACGCTTGCGGCTTGGAGGTGCAGACCGATGCCGCCGGCCAGTTCGTGCGCTTGCGCGGCCATCGCGAACACGGTTGGTCGCAAGGGGTTTTGTGCGCCAAGACCTCTTGGTACGGCGAGATCGTCACCTCCGAAGAGCGCATCACCGAGCCTTGGATGCGCGATCGGCGCGGTCGCATGCAGCCGACGACTTGGGATGCGGCGCTGGATCGCATCGCAGAGCAGCTGGCCCCACTCTCAGGTCCCGAGATCCTCAGTCTGGAGTACGCCGGTAACATGGGCGTGCTCGGCCGACGCTTCCCCGGCCGCATCCTGAATGCGCTAGGGGCTACGCGCAACGACGGGACGATCTGCGATGCGACCGCGGAGGCGGGTTTTCAGGCGGTTCTCGGGCGGGCTACGGGCTTCGATCTGGAACAGCTCGAGTCCTGCGATGCCATCCTGTTGTGGGGGTGCGACGCGGCGCGCACCATGTCGCACCTGTTGCCCAAGCTCAAACGCGCCTTGCAAAACGGCGCGCGGGTGGCGGCCATCGACATCTATCGCAGCGATACCATCGAGTGGTTGGAGAAGCACGGGGGCGAAGGGCTCGTGCTGCGGCCGGGAACCGACGCGGCCTTGGCTTTGGGCTGGGCACAGCTCGCTTTCGAGAGCCGTCGCGCCGATCTGGAGTTTCTTCGACAGAACGCGCAAGGCGCCGCAGAATTCCGCGCGCACCTGCGGGGACGCTATGGGATCGAGGAGGTGTGCGCGGTCACCGGCCTCGACCGGGCGGACTTCGAGCGCGTGGCGCAATGGTTTCACGAGGCACAAGCGCCGCTCTTGAAGCTCGGCATCGGTTTTTGCCGGCGCAAGGTCGGTGGCATGAGCATGCGTGCCCTCGGTTCTTACGCCGCCGTGCTCGGCATCGCCGATCGGGTGCACTGGGAGAGTGGCGACCACTTCGATCTGGACTTGAGCGAGCTCGATGGGGTGGCGTTGCGTCCGCCCGGGTGCGATCAGCCGCCCATCTCTTTGGTCAACCTCGGCGCAGAACTCGAAAGCGGGCGCTTTCGGGCTTCCCTCGTGTGGGGCCACAACCCCGCTGTGACCGTTCCGAATACTCGGTTGGTGCGGGCCGGCTTGGCTCGCGCGGATCACTTCCTGGTGGTGCACGAGCTGTTTTGGACGGCTACAGCCCAACTCGCCGACGTGGTGTTGCCAGCCACGACCTTCTTGGATCAAGCCGACCTGTTGCGCAGCTACGGGCACCGCTGGTTGCACTACGTACCGCAAGCCCTCGAGCCGCGAGGATCTTGTCGCAGCAATCTGGATGCCTTTGCTGCGATCGCGCAGCGGTTGGAGCTGCCCGAATCCGTTTGGGCGGGCTCGCACGAGGATTGGTGCCTGCGGGTTTTGGAGCGCAATCGCGCGCGCTTCACCGAATCCGAATGGGAGCGACTGTTGGCCCATCAACCGGTCAAACTCGCCCCCGCGCCGCAGCCGCCGAGGGAGAACGGGAAGGCCAGCCCCGACTGGGGAACGCGCAGCGGCCGCATCGAGTTGCACTCGCCCGAACTGGAGGCCACCGGCGCGGGGGCCATGGCCGAGTACGTGGCCGACGACGGCTGTGGGGGCGATCACGAATTCTGGTTTTGGCCCACTCCCTCCAAAGCGACGCACAACTCCACCTACCTGCATAGCAAGCGGCACCTCGCTCGCTTGGGATCCCCGCAGGTGCACCTGCACCCCGACTTGGCCGAGCGACTCGGCGCCCATGAGGGCACTTGGCTGCGGGTGTACAACGACGTGGGATCGGTCCACTTGCCGGCCACCCTCGATGCGAGCTTTCCTCCGGACGCCTTGGGTGTCAGCGGCTTCTGGAACGAGAGCGAGGCCGCCTCGGTCGGCAATGTCAATACGCTCGTTTCGAGCGAACGCAGCGACCTGGGGGGCGGCTCCTGCATCTACAGCACCCGCGTTTCGGTCGAGGCCCTGCCGGGCCGTCCCGATTCGCCGCAAACGGCCTAAGGACGTCCGCGCCGGCTTGCGCGTTTGGTAGCTTGCCGATCCGCCGCAGCGGTGCGTGGTCCGTGGGGACGACGGCACCCACGAGCGGATCCTCGACAAGCGCGAACGGAAGACGATGAGCTGGACGACCATCCTGGGCCTTTGGGCAGCGAGCTTCGCGAGCCCAACGCAGGCTCCCCAAGAGGCGCTCGGCTTCAACGTCGATATCGGCGAAGCCGATCGGACCGCTCCCGAGGTGGGCGGGGAAGCGCACCAGCCCGGCTACTGGAACGGGGTGGGCTACACCCGGCAAGCCCGGTGGTCCCTGCGCGATCTGGCGGGACAGGTGACCGCCGTGAGCTTATCGATCGAAGGGGCGTCCAGTTGGGTCCAGTGCCGCGATGGCGAACGGTTGGGTGCGCTGCTGCGGGATGGAGTGCACGCGGATGGGGAGGACCTGCGCGTGGTCCTGCACGACTTGCCAGCGGGTACCTACCTGTTGTTGGTGTATGGCAAGCCGCACTGCCAAGCGCAAGACACGAGCATCGGCGTGGAAGGGGCGCAAGGGCTGGTTGCATGCCTCACGCTGGACGCGATGGGGCACGAGCCCGAGTCGGTGGCGTTTCGCGTGATGGTGCAGGACGGCTCGCTCGTATTTTGGTTGCGCCCCGCCGGGCCCGGTGCCGAAGCGCGTCTCGCCGGGTTCCAATTGGTTCCGTTCGGGTCTTCCGGAGGAGCGGGAGCGCGCCTCTTGTTCGAGCACGAAGGCGTGCGCGCCGCCCTGCGTTGCGACGTGGCTGGCCCTCGCTGGCAATCCCTCTCCAAGGGTGAGGGTGCCCAAGCGTTGTGGGCATGGGGGCCGATCGATCCCAACGCGCCACCCTTGGCCAACGGTTGGGGCTGGGAAAGCGGGCTGCTTCCGATCGCGGCGCCCGAGATCTCGGCGAACCGTCCGAGCCTTGCGGGTTGGCATGCGGGAGCGAGCCTGGCGCTGGTCGGCCAAACCGTGTGGGGGCGGCTGCGTGTGCGGACCGCCGGCACGCTTTGGGTGGATGGGCGCACGCAGCGGTGGCAATTCCCTTAAGGCTTTGCCCAAGCCATGCATCTGGCTGGGATCGGGTTTGGGTGCGTTGCGCCGCGGGCGCGACTGCTAGCACTCCGTCCTGTCCGCGCTGGGATTCGCGGGGGCTGGAGGGCCCGGGCTTAGGTCTTTGGACCGGTTTCCAGCTCTTGTTCGAGCTCCTGATAAACGGCCAGCGTGCGCCGTGCGGTTTCACGCCAGGTGAAGCGAGTCGCGTGTTCGTAGCCCTCCTCGACTTGCCGGCGCGAAAACTCGGGGTCTTCGATGAGCTTGCGGCAGGCCTCAACGAAGCCGGACTCATCGTCGGTATCCACCAACAGGGCCGCCGAGCCGCAGATCTCGGTGAGCGAGGAGTTGCGGCTGGTCACGACCGGAGTACCGTTCGCCATCGCCTCCAGGGGTGGCAAACCAAATCCCTCCTGCCGAGAAGGCCACAACAGAAGGTCCGCTGCGGCCAGCAAACTGGCCAAATCGCCGTCTTCCACGCTGCGCAGCATGCGCACCCGATGCCGCGCAGGCGAGTGCCGCAACGCGTGCACGAAATCCTCGTAGCCGTAACCCAACGGTCCGACCACGACCCACGAATGGGGATAACCCAAGGCCACCAGTCGCTCGAACACGCGTAAGGCCAACACATGGTTTTTGCGCCGGTCGATGCGCGCGGCGGTGATCAGGAAGGGCACTCCGTGGGGCAGGTACTCCGGAGGCTTGCTGGGTGGGGGCAAGTGGTCGCAACCCAAGGGGATGACGCGCACCTTGGCCGGGTCGGCGCCCAGGCAGGTTTCGACTTCCCGTGCGACAAACTCACTGGGAACCAGGATGCGGGCACTGCGGTCGGCTAGGGCTTGAGCTTGCTCCAACATGCGTTGGGCGGCTGCGGGGGGCAGAAAGCCGGGCATGGGGCCGCCCTGAGCGTCCAAGGAGTAGATGCAGTCGAAGATGGTGCTCACTTCGGCGGCCTTGCGCACTTCGAGCGGACTCCACTGGGTTTGGTGATAGACGCATGCACCGCCGAGCCATTCATCGATGCCCATACCGCGAAAGCGCAACCAGCGGCGGAAGAGACGCGTGGGAACACGTGGACGGTAGATTTGCGTGGCCGAACCTTGCAAACCCAATTGATCGCGAGTGTAGGCGGACGGGCGCAAGGTGCCGGCGAACAGCTTGATGGGCGGATCTTTGCGCGCAAAGACCATGCCGCGCACCAGTTCGCGCACGTAACGGCCGATGCCTTCGCGATTCACCATCGCGGGCCGATAATCGAGGGCTAACGTCATGCGAGAATCGAGGCACCTCGCGGGGCGGGCGGAACCGGGAGCATGGCGGGGGAAAGTCCTTGGGTTGGGTTCATCCGGCGGTGACTTCCATCAGCCAACGCAGGGCGGGCAGCAAGGCATGGGCGCAAACCCAACCCGCCACGAGGGCTCCCGAAAGGATAACCGCTGTGCGCGCCCCCCAGGCGGAAAACGGTTGGACTCCGGTTAGCATGAGGTACCGCAGGGTGCCTCCGCGAATCCAAATCTCCGTCGCGACCGTGGTCACCGCGGCCGCTTCGATCCCCCAAATCGGCAATACCAGCAGGTTCCCGATAAAGTTCAGCGCGAGCCCACTCGCTGTCCAGCGCAGCAACGGCTGCGTTTGGCCAGCCGCGACCAAAGCCATCGTCCAAAACGCTCCCGCGTGCACGGCTACCAAGGCGAACACCAAGATGCGCATCACGGTCAAGGAATCGGCGAAAGCGGGTCCAAACCACGGCAAGACGTCGGGGGCCCACACCCATAGGAGGGTGCCGCCGAAGATGCCCACCGCAAACAACGGCGGTGCCATCCGGCTGATGACCGGGCCCAAGCGGCCCTGGCGCACGGCCTGGCCGAGATATCGAGCCGAACGGGTGTCCCCGTCGCCTTTGGGCTGCTCACGACCAATACCGCGGCTCAGGCCGAGGCCCGCGCTGGGGGCGAGCACGGCCACCAGGATCGAAAAGGAAAACAGCCGCACCGGCAGGTTGTACAGCCCCAGAACCTCATCTCCGAACCAGCCACGGATCAGCGCGTTGTCGATCCAAAATGCGAGGTGACTGCACAAGGCTCCGATCCCCAGGGGCCAAGTCAGACTCCAGTACGGGCGAAAGGGCGCGGCTTGGCGGGCTTTGGGAGGCAACTGCGGCCGCAACACCATGTGCTGGCCCCAGTTCGCCAACGCGGCCCCGGCCAACAAGGCGAATAGAAGGGGTCCGACACGGTGTTCTCCGGTGCGCAGCAACCAGGTGACCGCTGCGAGGGAGAGCAACGAGCCCCCGGCGCGTACCAGGACCGGGGTACGCAAACGCATCGCGTTGCGCGCTGGGGTGTTGCTCAGTTCCCACACCGAGGCGAACAGGGTGGCGGCGGAAGCTGCTAGCCAGCCGAGTTCGGCTTCGCCCGCCCACCAGGCCCACAGGATCATGACCGCCGCGCACAGAGCCGCCATGCCAAACCGCACCCGGGTCGCGGTACGCAAGAGCGGTCCCAGCGAAGCCGGCTCGCGCGTGCTGCGTTGGATCAGGGTTTGCCCGGTCCCGAGGTCGACCAGGTTGCCCAGCACCGCGAACAACGCCATATAGAAGGTGATGCGACCGAAGGCGGGCAGGGAGAGCGATCGAGCGAGTTGAAATAGGATCCCGAAGGTGCACAACGAGCCGATGGCACGCCCCGCGACGAGCCAACCGGTGCTGGCCAGCCAACGTTGGGAAGCCTTGCGACCGTCGATGGCGGTGGGCGAATCAGTGGACGGGAGCGGATCCATAAGGGCGCGCCATGGTGCCCGTTTTGGGGCTTGGTAGACAACCCACCAAACGACGAGAAACCGGGGAGCCAACCTTGGAACGATCGGAGGCGGAAAGAATTTCCAAGCCCTCACGTTTCGCGATCAGGACCTGCTCCGAGAACGGCTTTTTTCTAAGGATGGCCTCTTGGGGAAGACGAAGGGTTCAGTCCCCTCCCTCCTGTGGACTCGGGGCCGGCACCCACAAGCCGGCGGGTCGACAGGCGGGCAGATTCGACCAGGAGCTCACCCCTTGTTTTTCCGGAAGAAAGCCGAGACGACGGAATCCGATAAGGATCGTCGACGCGTACTGCGCCGCGCTCCCAAGAACCGCGACGAGTTCAAGGTGTCGCTCGAGCCCATCCAAAATGGGGCCATGGTCGGCCAGCTCGATGGCGTCGTGCTGCTCAACTTGGACTCCACGCTCGATCGGGCCCTCGAAGGGCGCCTCGACGATCTTTGCATCCAAGGTGCGAACGTGCGCGTCTCCCGCGATGCGGTGCCGTACCTTCACATGGATCAGGTCATCGCGGCACGCATCGAGCACTCCAAAGAGGGTTGGAGCGTGACCTCGCCCTGCATGGTGCGTTCGATCGAAACCACCGCCCGCTTTTACGTCAAAGTGGGCATCGAGTTCATCAACTCGGGGGATCTCTACAGCCAGCTGGACGACCAGCTCGGCAAGTACTTCAACCGCCGCGAAACCGACCGAGTGCGTGTGGGGTCGAGTCACCTCAGCTTGCGCCTCAGCCGCAAAGCGATGCGTCTACAAGCCAGCGTGCACGATCTCTCCGAGCTTGGCATCGGCGCGTGGGTCGATCACGTGCAAGCCGTACGCCTCGAAGTCGGGGACACCTTGAAGTTCCGCTTGAAGTCCCCCGAGACCAACGCGATGGTCCAAGGGCGACTCGAGGTGGCCCGCAAGGAAAACCACGGCAGCAAAGACTACATCGGCATGGTGTTCCTGCCCGGCGAGGCCGAGAAGGACAACGTCGTCCTGGATCAGTTCATCCAGGACTTCCTGACCCGCCGGTTGCGCTGGTCGGACAGCGCCTGAGCGCCGCCTAGGCGGGAATGGCCGCTTGCACGCGCCGAACCACCTCTTCGGTAAACTCGGTCGTGTTGAGGTCGCCACCGATGTCGCGCGTGCGCGCGCCGTCTTGGATCGCGGTCAGCACCGCTTGACGCAGCGCTTGCCCCGAGGCGTCTTCGCCGATATGGCTGAGCATGTTGCCCATGGCCAACAGGGCTGCCGTGGGGTTGGCGAGGTTCTTGCCCGCGATGTCCGGGGCCGTTCCGCCCGACGGGTCGAACATGGCGATGGTGACTTCCCCCTCGTCGTTGAAGGCGAAGGAGGCGCTGTCGCCCAGGCCCACCGAGCCGATCAGCCCGCAGGCGGAGTCCGACAAGAAGTCCCCGTACTCGTTGGCACACACGATCACGCCATAACGCTCGGGGGCCATGATGATGCCCGCCAAGAGCGCGTCGAACAGCTCGCGCCGGTAGGGGATGTCAGGGTGTTCGCTGGCGATCGAGCCCACCGTCTCCTCGAAGAGCCCGTCGGTGGCCTTTTGGATGGTGTACTTGCTGGTGGAGCAAACCCCCTTGCCACGCCGCTGGGCCAAAGCGAAAGCGAAGCGTGCGGCGTGCGCGGTCGGGTGGCGCTCGATGACGCGCACGGAGACGGCGGTGTCCCGCCCGATGCGCATGCCCGGATCCTCGTAGGTGCCCCCGGTCGCCACGCGCACCACATCGATGTCGATGCTCTGGGTGAAGTTGGTCTCGATGCCCGGGATGGTCTGCACGGGCCGGTGGATGACGGAAAACTCCAGGCGGGTCCGCAGTACGCGGTTCGGGCTTTCGTCGGTGGTCGCGGTGGGGTACTTGAGCGCCGTGCCCAACTGGCGTACCTGGGCTTCGACCTCGTCGTAGATGGCCGGTCCTTGTTTCTTGCGATTCTCGTCCGAAAGGTCCATCGGGACGAAGCGCAGGTCGAAAGGCAGGGCTTCGGCTACCGAGTGCACGCTGGCGGACAACTCGGAGGAGATGCCGTCTCCGAGGAGTTCGACGATTTCGTAGCTAGGCATAGGGGGATCCCTTCAGTGTTCCCAAGGGGAGGGGTCGCAGCGGGGCTGGAGAGCAAGGGCCACCCTGGCCGGATGGCAGCCGCCGGCACAAACGAGCGCCCACGATAGCGGGGGACGTGGGACGCAGCGACCCTTTTCGGCTGCCCGTATGGATTCCCCAAGGACCATTCCGGGGCCAGGGTTGCCTCGTGCGAGGAAGACCCGACAAGAGCGCCGGAAGCTGGGAAGTTTCCCGCTTTTCGAAACGTATGGACCCTTAGGGACTATATTGCCCTGCCCGCCCGGCGGATCTCCCTCCCGTTCCCCGCCGTGCTGTCGTGCCCCGCGGAGTGCGCTTCCGCCCGGGCCAAGAGGGGCCCTCTTCGGCCGGCCCCTGCCTACCTGATCGTCCATGCGAGCCCTGATCCTCCTCCTGCCCCTGGCCCTCGCCGGGGGCCTGTACCTCTGGTTTTCCCAGCGCACGACCGCCCCGGATGATGTCGCGACCCCCGGGGTCGAAGCTCCGGCGGCGCCCGAGGTTCCCGAAGCGTTCGAGCCGGAGACCGTCGACCTGCAGGGCCTACGGGAAGCCCCCAAGCTGCGTGATGAAGCCCCGGTGCGGCCCGCGGTGGACGCCCGCTACCCCTTGGAGGTCGATCTGGTACTCATCCAGCCGGGTCAGCCCGATGCATCCGACAAGGAAATGCGGGCAGGCGCAAAGGCGGTCCTGCGGGGTCGGCTGCACGACGACCATGGGGCTCCCATCGTGGGCCGGGTGATCTTTGAGGCGGGCGCAAACAAGGGGCGCGAGCTGGCTTGCGCGTCGGACGGCACCTTCTTGGCCAGCGACCTGTACCCGGGTCTTTCGATCGTGCGCGCCGACTCCGGTCGTGGCTACTCGTCGTTGCGCGAAGTGCGTTTGGGTCAATTCGGCAACACCGAGCTCAACATCGCCTTCGGACCGCGCTCCTCGGCGCGCGTGACGGGCCGCGTGCAGAACGAGCGCGGCGAGCCCATCGCCGACGCGCAGGTGTCCGTCGACGGCCAACGCACCACCACCAACGAAGAGGGCCGCTTCGAGGTCTACCGCACCACAGCAGGACAGATCCTGGTGGAGGTGGAGGCGGAGGGTTTTGCTTTGTACCGCGAGCAGTTGCCCGTGGCGCGCGGTGCGCAAGTGGACCCCGATCGGCTCGTCTTCCAGTTGGAAAAAGAAGCCATCTTGGACCTGGAAGTGCTCGGCAACGTGGGAACGCGCGGTCCGGCCCTCGTGTATCTGTTTCCTGCGGGCGGACAGCGCATCAACAGCATGCGTGGGCAACGCACCTTCCCCTGGTATCGCATCAACCCGATCGAGGTCCAACCCGGGTTGCAAAACACCATCCGTGGGCTCGCGCCGGGCCACGTGACCGTCATGGCGTTCAAGCCCGGTGCCATCGCCAAGCCGGAAAAGCAAAACCAAAAGCTCAACGCGGGCAAGCGCGCGAGCCTCAAAATCGAGTTGGTGCCCGGACCGAGCTTGACCGGTCGCGTCGTGCGCGAGGGCAAACCCGTGGCCGGCG
>JAUHXY010000228.1 GCA_030426785.1 bacterium | reverse complement strand
GAGGCGTGAGCACGATGGGCGCGGAAGGCTACCTGCCGCGCCGCGCGGAATTCGACGCGGAAGGGGTCACGGACATCGTGCTCGGTACGGGGCATGATCTCGTGAGGCTGGCCTTGCCGGCCCCTGCGCGCGTGAGCGGACGCCCTCAGCAGGGTTCGTTCCGCCTGACGATCTTCAGCCAAGGCGGTCCAGGGCCGTTGATCAAAACGCGCTTCGGGGATGAGTTCAAAGCCGCTCTCGAACTGGCCGACACCGCGCGCAAGGCCACTCGCGACGGGCAGTACGGTCTCGCGTTGGCGTCGTGGAAAGCGATGCTCGATCGGTATCCCTACGAGGCCGAAGACGTGGCGAAGGCGGATGCGGCTCGATCCGAGCTTTTGCGTGCCGGTTTCGAAGCGATCCAAGGGGTGGAAGCGGAGTGGGAACGGGCGCGTTTCTTCCAACTGCAAAAAGGCTTTGCGGATTGCCTGCAGCGAGCTCAGGACTTGCGTGCCCAGTACGAGGGCAGCGAGCTGGAGGCGCCGTTGCAGGAATTGGTGCAGCAGATCCAAGCCGACATGGCGGGCTTTGCTTCGGCCGGTGAGCAGGAAGCCGGACACTTGGAAGCCCTGCTGCAAGTTTTGAATGATCGTGGGGCGACGCGCCTCGTCGAGCGGCTGCAGAACCAGGAGTCGCAGGAATAGTCATGGGCAAAGTCGCAACGGGTATCGAAATCGGTTCGCGCACGGCCAAAGCCTTGCGCGGCACCTGGAAGGGCGGGGACTTTCAATTGCAGTCCTTCGTGCTGGGTGAGGCCGAAGGCAGCAGCATCGCCGACCGCTGGGCAGCCTTGCCCGGAGAGGCGAAGCTCTCGCGGGCGCGCGTCGCGCTGACGGGCAAGGACATGAACGTGCGCTACACGCGCGTTCCTCGGGTGCCCGACTGGCAATTGCGCAAGCTGATGCGCTTCGAGGTCGCCGAGATCGGCGAATCTTCCGGAGAGGGGGTCGCGAGCGACTTCAACCTGCTCCCGGAGATTCCCGAAGCGGGGGGCGAGGACATCGTCTTGTTGGAGGAACACTTGGAAGGCGCGCGCGAAGCGGGAGCTTCGGTCGAGAGCTTCACTCCCTCGGCCGTGGCTCTGTACAACGCCTGGTTGCACTTCGGCGTCGTACAGGACGATACGGTGCTGATCGCCGACATCGGACACGACAACATGGACGTGGCCATCGTGCGCGGACCCGACCTGCTCTTCGCCCGCAACCTCTCCGGGGGCGGTGAGTTGTTCGACCAAGCCATCGCGGCGCAGTTGAAGGTCTCGCCGCAGCAAGCCGCCCAACTCAAGCACGAACACGCGAACCTCAAGCCCGGAGCCCGCGCTGCTACGCCGAATGGCGAGCGCGTGCAGCGAGCGATGCAGGGGGCGGCCGGGCAGATCCTGTCGCTCCTGCAGAGCGCGGTGCTGTTCTGCAAAACGCAGATTCGCATCAGCGGGCTCAAGATCCATCGCGTGCAACTCTGCGGGGGCAGCGCGGCGATCGAGGGACTCAGCGAGTACCTCTCCCGGGGTATGAGCGTGCCCGTGGAGGTGTTCGACCCCTTCGAGCGCATCGAGGTGGGGGGCCTGCCCGCCGAACAGCAGGAGCAACTGGAGGAGTACCGCCTGGAGGCCGTGACCGCGTTGGGGCTGGCCGCCATGGGCGCGGACCCGGACAGCTATTCCCTCGAGATCCTGCCGGCCGCGGTGGCGAAGAAACGCGAGTTTTGGGGCGGCAAGGTTTTCTTGATCGCTGCGGCGGTGCTCGCGGTGGCCTATTTGGGCTGGTACGCCTTGGATCGCAAAGAACGCATCGCCACCGGCGAAGTGCAAGCCAACCGCCTCGCGCGCCAAGTGCGCAGCGCCCAGTCGGCCGACCGACGTACGCGCGAACTGCTCACCAAGAACGAGGTCTTGCACGACGCGACCCAAGAGTTGCTCTGGTCGCGCGGCACGGGCCAACAGGCGCAAGCCCTGATGGGTTTCTTGGCCCAATCCATGCCGGACGACTTCTGGGTGACCCAGCTCAAGGTCGGCCGCGCCGTGGATGAAGAGCTCGGTTTGGCGCGCGAAGGGGGCGAGCGGCCGGTGGTGCGGGTGAAGGGCAAAGCCCGCGACAGCGCGGTCTCTCCGACGGTGCAACACCGGGACATGATCGCCGCGCTGCAGGGGCAATTCCCCACCGCGTCCCTTAACCACACGGTGGATCGCACCAACTTTGGTTTGGACCTGACCTTCTTCGCGGATCGGCCCGCGGTTCCGGAAGACGAAGACGCCGACAGCGAATAGGGCCCACGAACATGAACCTTTCCGACTACTGGCAGGAAAACAAGCGCTTTGCCACCACGGTCATCGTGGGCGTGCTCGTGTTTTTCATCGCCTTCTTGATGCTGGACTCTTCCCTCGGGAAGAAGGACCAAGCCATCCGCAAGCGCATCTCGGAGGCGCAGCGGGAACTGCGCCAAGAGCACTACGGCAGCCAAGATCGCAGCGATGCGGAGGCGGATTTCGAGCGGCTTTCGCAAGCGATGGAACAGCTCTCCGCGCAGGTGGAGTTTGTGCCGCGCCCCGAGTTTTCGCTCGAGGCCCATCCCGGCTCCGCCAGCAACCTGTACTTCCAGCGGGTCGACGAGGTGCGCGAGTCTTTGCGTCGCTTGGCCAGCCGGGCGCGCATGAACTTGCCCGACGGCTTGGACCTCGAACCGCTCATGACCAACGATGCGGAGACGATCGCGCGCCATTTGATGGCCTTGGATCTGATCGACCGCACCGTGCGCCAAGCGATCCACGCCGGCGTGCAATCCATCGATCGCATTCGGGTGCAACTCGACCCGAGCTTCCAGAGCAAGGACGGGGTCGGGGCCATCGAGCGCACGCAGGTGCAATTCGAATTGGTCGGGTCTTCCAAGGCTGTCGCCGCCCTGGTGGTTGCGACGCAAAGCGATGAGTACGGCCGCGCCACCGTGGTGGATTCCTTCGAAGCCCAGATCGACCGACGCATTCCGGACCGGGTGGGGCTCGCGATGACTTGCACCGCGATCAGCCTACACCCGCTGCTGGAAGAGGAGGAACTCGACTAGATGAAGCCGAATCAATATCAGGTCGTGTTCCTCGTGACCCTGCTCTTCCTGGGGTACTGGGTGTACTCGGATCTCAGCACGTCGGCCCCCAGGGGCCAGCGTTCGCGCGGTGGGGAGCTGGAGTTGACCCGCTATCCGGCCCCGCAAGCGGAGGGTTTGCCGGCAACGACCGAAGACGTGGCGCAATGGCCCCGCGATCTGTTCAATCCGCCGCGAGATACCGAGCCCTTAGCGCCGCTGGCGTTTCACTTGCCGCCGACCGAGCCCCTAGCGGTGCTGGCGCCGCCCGGTAGCGCTGGGCCGCATCCGGCGCAGTTGGCCCCCGGCTTGCGCCGCAACCCGGTGGTGGAGGACCTGCCGGCCCTGTTTTCGGAGGTGGCCTTGACCGACAGCGAACTCTTGCCCGAAGAGCTCGCGCAAGCGGACCTAGAGGCCACTATCGACTCGGCGGAAGATAGCCTTTCGGGCGCCATCGCCGACCTGCGCAACCTCGACAGCGAAGAGGCTCAGTCGGCCTTGCGCGAGTTGGAAGCGGCCCTGCGCGACACCTCCCTGGAGGTGGAGATGGGCGAGCCCAGCCAGGCGGAAAAGATCGCCTCCTACCTCAAGCTGTACGATTCGATCCAAACGCCCACGCAGCAGTTTGGTCGCATCGTGAACAAGGATCGCTTTGGCTTGGCGCTGCGGCCCCAGGAAGACATTCTGTTTGTCGAAGTCGTGCCCGAAACGGGCAAAGAGCGCTTTCCCGGCCAAGCTCCGATCCCGTACCCGCGCTCCCGTGTGACCGAATTCCAGTTTGCCGACAACCCGGCCAACCAGATCGAATTGCGGCGCATCGAACTCGGCGACACGATCACTCCGGCGGAACAGAGCAAGGCCTTGGCCTTGGCGCAGGATTGTTTGACCCTGCACCGCGAAGCCCCGCGCGCTCTTTCCATCGCACGCGATCTGTGTCGGCAGGTGGTGGCGCTCGATCAAGGCCAGCACTTGGAGGGACGTTTGCTGCTCGCCGAGCTGCACGAGGTGAATTTCGAGTTCGACGAGGCCTTTGCCGTGTACGCGGACCTGCTCGACAACTCGAACTACGCGCGCAACGGCGACGTGTTGGTGGCCGCGGGCCGCTTGTACGAACGTTTGGGGGTGCTCGATCGCGCCGAGCCCCTCTATCGCCAAGCCTTGGCGGAAGAGCGCAGCCATGCGGAAGCGCACTTGTCCTTGGGCGAGCTTTTGTTGAGCACGGGCCGAGCCCCGGAGGCTTTGCCGCACTTGGCGGCCGCCGAAGAAAACGAGCCCCGGGGCGTGCCCGCGAAAGCGCGCCGCATTGCGATGCGCACGGCCCACGGACGAGCCCTGCTGGCCCTGGGCCAGCCCGCGGAAGCTTCCCGCGCCTTCCAGCGCGCGTTGAGCCTCGAAGAAGCCGATCCGGGCGCCTTGGCGGGCGCGATCGAAGCCGCGCGCCTGGGCGCGCCCGCCGGTCGGGATGCCGCGTTGCAGCGAGCGGTGCAGGCGGTGGAAGACGAATTGGTCGAAGCGGATTTCGCGCTCGGCCTAGCGCAAGGCCTCGCGCAAATCGACCTCGGCAACTGGGCCCGTGCGAAGCGCCACCTCGAGTTGGCGGTCGAGGCCGACCCGTTCCGCAGCCACCTAGCCTTGGGCGCGTTGGCCTACTTAGCCGAACGCACGGGTCACCCCGACAAAGCGCTGGAGTACCTGGGGCAAGCCCTGGAGGTCTACCCGCACTTCGCTTGGGCGCACTTCACCCTTGGCCGCGTGTTGCTGGGTCAAGACGACCTGGAGGGGGCGGAAGCCTCCTTGCGGCGCGCGTTGGAGCTGGAATTGGACTTTCCCGACGCCCTGGTGGTCATGGCGCAACTCGAACGCGCCCGTTCGGACTTCCAGGCGGCTCACCTGTACTTGGAACGCGCGCTGAGCGCCGAGGGGGACAACCCGGCGTGGTTGACCTTGGCCGGTTTCAACGCCTACGACCGCGGAGAGGCGGACGCGGCGCGGGAGTTTTTCCAGGCGGCCTTGAAGGCCGATGGCGACTTTGCGGCTGCGGGTTTGGGCGAAGCCTGGTGGCACTATATGGCCCAAAACAGCCGAGAAGCGATCACGCGCTACGGCGAGTGGGTCGACCGACGCCGCAACGCGGGTCCCGAGGATCCTTACGTGGCGTACGCGGAAGCCCAGTCCGCGCGCATTGTCGACCACGACTCCAAGGAGCTGTGGACCGATCGCTTCGAGCGTCGACCGGGCCGCATCGGCAACGGCTGGTCCGTCAAAGAAGGCCTGGGCCCGACCATCGAGCTGCAAGACGGTGCCGTGCGCATCGAAGGGTTGTTCACGGGTACGGGTCGCACGCGCATCTACAACGAGTTGTCGGCGGACGCGTTCCTGTCGTTGGAGGGCACCGTCACGGTGGGCCCGGAGCATCGCGGCTGTGAGGTCGGCTTTTTCTTGGCTCGCGAACGCACCGGGCACGGGGGCGACGTCGTCGTGCAGGCCGAAGCGATCTTCCAGCGCAACGCCGACGGGCAATACCAATACCGCATCGTGCGCCGCGGCGAGCAGGACGCTCCCGCGATCGACATCCCTGGGGCGACCATGCCGGTGGGAAGCGTGGCGGTATGGAGCCTCGAAAAGGTCGGCGTCGGTTCGGACGCCTTCCTGCGCCTGTTCGTGAATGGGGAGCCGATCGTCGACCGCATTCCGATGCCCACCTTGGGGACTTCCACCCAGGTCCTGCGTTTTGGCTTGTACGTGGAGGGGCAAACCAACCGGACCGCCGACGTCACCCTAGATACGGTGCGCGTGGTGCGCCGCCGAGTGGGGTCTTGAGGATCCTGAGCATGCAACAGTCCATTCCGCCTACCTTGCGACGAGCCGGCTTCACCCTGGTGGAGATTATGGCCGTCATCGTGATCCTGAGCATCTTGCTCGCCGTCTTGGTGACCTCCTTGGGCGGTAGCGCGGACGTGGTGCATGCGAAGAATACGCGCATGTTCCTCGATCAGATCGGCACGCTGCTCGTGGACTACGAAGCGCAGAAGGGGGACTTCCCCGCGTCGTCGTTCCCGGGTGAGCTCGCCGAAACCCCCAGCCGCGAAAACATGGGGGCGGAGATGCTGGTGCTTTCCCTGTACCCGGTGCTGCTGCCCTGACCTCAGCTGCGCAGGGCTTCCTCGACGAAGTCCAGCCGGTCCTGGCCAAAATACATGTCGTCATCGACGAAAAATGTGGGTGCACCGAACACGCCGCGTGCCACCGCTGCTTCTGTGGCGCTGACCAGCGCGGCCTTGATGGCAGGTTCCTGGGCCAGTGACATCAGCGCCTCGGCATCCAGGCCGGCACCGCACCCGTGATCGCCCTGATCCTCGCGTTCTCCTTCGGTCTGTACAGCCTGGTCAAGAAGCGCGTCGGCGTCTCACTCACCGCCATGCGGGGCCTGGC
>JAUHXY010000004.1 GCA_030426785.1 bacterium | reverse complement strand
CGATCGCGATCCGAATTAGATCGGCACCGGCGGCTTCCAGCAGCTCGATCTGGCGCCGCGTGGCCGCGAGGTCTTGGGTACGCGTCGCCGCCATGCTCTGCACGGTGATCGACCCGCCCCCGATGGTCAGGGAGCCGACCTGGATCGGTCGCGTCTTGCGCGGCGGCAGGCCGCCGCCCGGATTCGTCTCGGCGGGCGTAGATTCGGGAGCACTCATAGGGCCAGCTAGTTTCTCAGCATTTCTTGACCCCTTCTAGCCCCCGTCCTTCGGAAACCCCAGCGAGGCCCCGGGTCCTCCCCGTTCCGTGCGCTGGGAATCCCCTCTCCTGCGCCGGCAAGGGCTCGGGGCTTCCCTTCCCTTCGTTCCCCCGGCAGGCGTCGGACCGAAGCGACGATGATTCGACGCGTGTTTCGTTGTGCGAACGGGCGCTTCGCGCGTCTCTGAGGGGAGGAAACCGCTCGATGCGGTAGGCGTTGTCCACGAGCCCTCGTACACTGTCGCCCCCCTCAACGGAGCCACTCTCCCGAGGCGCAGCACAGCAATGAAAGGCAAGGTATTGATCGTGGGCGGCGGGGCCATGGGCACCTGCATCGCCATGCAGGCCGCCAGTCGTATGGATCCGCTCAAAGAGCCGGTCATCCTGATCGAAAAAGGGCAGCTCGGATCGGGGTCCTCTGGGCGCGCCGGCGCGATCGTGCACCAGACCTACTCCGATCGGGCCTTGGCGGGCATGGCCCGCGATGCGGTGCGCCTGTACCACCACATCCAGAGCAGCACCGGTCGATCGGTGGGCTTGCGCCGAACGGGCGTGTTGGCCGTGGTCGAGGGTACGGATCAGGAGCGCATCGAGAAGCTCGATCGCGATCTGGAAATGCAGATCGGCCTCGGCATCAAGACGCGTCGCGTGAACGCCGAGGAGATTCGCCAGCTGGCTCCCGGCATCGAAGTGGCGGACGACGCCGTCGGCAGCTTCGAGCCGGAAGGCGGCTACATCGATCCGGCCCGCGCGATCCACACCTTCGGCGTGCTCGCCCGGGGCCGCGGCGCGACGACGCGCATGGGCGTGCGGGACCTGCAGATCGAGATCGAAAACGGCAAGGTGCGCGGGGCGCACACTTCGGCGGGGTTCTTCGAAACCCCCAACGTCGTGCTCGCGACCGGATCGTGGACCGCGCGCATCCTCGGCGGCTTGGGGGTCGAGTTGCCCCTAACCGTGGTGCGCTCGCAGGAAACCTTCCTCGACATCCCGCCCATGGATCACGTGGACGAGTCGGAAGACGTTTTCGATCACAGCGGCGACTCCGATTTGGAAACGCGCTTCAAGCCGGACCCGCTCGAGCTGATGCCCGTGCCGCACCCGGTCATCCTCGACCTGACGCGGCGCTTCCACCTGCACTGCGAGCCGCACGCCGAACTGACCCGCATCGGGCGCCTCGGCCCGGAAGCGCTGACCCCGGTCAAGAGCCTGCGCAACCTCGACAAACAAGCTACGCCGGAATTCATCGCATGGTCCCGCGAGGCCTTGGCTCCGCGCATGCCCATCTACAAGGACATGGAGACCAAAGGCTCCATCAGTCACTACACCACCGTGACGCAGGACTCGCGCCCCATCGTCGGCCCCGTCAAAGGCGTCGAAGGCCTCTACATGGTCGTCGGTTTCTCCGGCAGCGACTTCCACCTCGCCCCCTCCATCGGCGAGGGCATCGCCCAAATGATCACCGGCGAGCCCGTCACCGCCTTCGACCCGGCCTTCTTCGCCCCGGACCGGTTTTAGCGCTCAGGGACCGGTCCAACGTATCGATCCCTATCCAGATTCCGGCGTTGCGTGGATGATGGGATCGTGAAAGCTCCCTCGATTCCACGGGCCTGTAGGCTGGGCCTCTGGCTCTCGCCATTGGCCGTCTTGGCTGCCAGCGCAGGTTTAGCCCGCTCGTTCCCGCCGCAATGCCGGCTGGTGGAGACCGTCGCGGTGCGTTGGGCGACCGCCCAAGAATCTTCGCCGCACCCAGGGGAAGACGAGGCTTGGACGGTCCCGAATGCGGCCAGCTTGCCTTGGCTGGCGGTGGGCGAACGAATTGCGCAACAGAGCTTGGAGTATCGACTTCAAGTCGAATGGGTGAGTCTTCTTCCGAAAAACGGCACCCTGGCGGAAGCGAAGCCGCCCGAAGTAGCCCAACAAGCCGACGAAAGGTTGCGAGCCGCCTTACGCACCGGTGGCGACGAAAGGGTGGATGTGGTCGCCACGTTGGATGCGGCGTCGACCCTTTGGGAGCACCGCCTTGACCGTTCGCGCTATCCGAAGTCAGGACGGTTCCAAATGATCCAGGGCCAGGATTGCAGTCTGCAACGATCGTTGTCTGCGCCCTTCACCCACGAGCTTCGCTCCGCGAAACTAGGCTTGGTGTATTCGAAACCGCCCGGCGCACTGTTTGTGTCCAAAGCGGGTGGAGCGAATGCTCCTCTGTATCTGCCCGAATTGTTACTCGACCCGTTACCGACTCGGATCGGAAGCGACCTCGTGGCGGCTTGGGAGTGGCAGAGCCAGGGTGAAGGGGGCTGGAGGGCAGAACGTACTCCCGTGGGGCAGGCGACCGTCTGGGTCGATGACCACAACCGACCCCAGTCCTATTGGTTGCGATCCTCCCAACAACCCAGGGTTCTAACGGTCGGCATGTTTGCGTGGAGCCAAGATTCGCAAGGGAATGACTATCCATCGCGTGCTTTGACCCTGCGTGTTTACGGCGAAACGGTCTCGGCCATGTTGTACACCGTGGAAGCGTGGCGGGTTCACGACGAGTCGTTCGTACCCATTTTGACGATCCCCAGCGATACGCGCATCGTCGACGCGCGCGGAGGGCTCCGGAAAGTGCTGAACGGTCCTTTGCCCGAGTGGCTCCGAGATCTCGTTGCTTTCGAGACCAAGGAAGCGAAGGAAGCCGAGTGAACCGTCCGAAGATCTTTTTCCTGCTTTTGTTCGCGGTTGGCGTGGCCGTAGTTTCGCTGCGCTGGAGCAGCTCGGAGGAATCGGTGACTCCGGATGGGCTGCCGATCCAAACGGAAGCACAAGAGGCCACCTCCACGTTGGAGAAACCGAACCAGAATCGGTTGCGGGCTCCCGGCGAAGTGGTCGGAAAGAGCCAAGAGGCGGCGTCAGAACATAAGAAGTCCACCTCTGAGCAGCCTGCAACTCTGCGTGTCCACGTTGTAGCGTTCGACTCCGAGGAACCCATGGCGGACGTCCGAGTCGCTCTAGATTCCCCCAAAGCGCTAGCCCTCGTCCAATCTTCCGACACTTCGGGTTTGGTTGTGTTTTCCGAAGTTCCACCCGGAAGTTGGAAGCTTTGTTGCCTTGCTGCCGGGACCCGGATGACGCTGGATTTGGAGCCAGGCAAGATCCAAACGGTTCAAGTCACGGTGCCCACCGGCGAAGGAATGGTGCAGGTCTTCGATGAGATAGGTACGCCAATTGCGGACGCCGAAGTTCGTGCGACTCGCCTCATGTTCCCAAAAGATGTTGGGATGGCCTTGGGCACGACGGATCGCCACGGCGAGTTGCGAGTCGTGGGTATAGGCAGCCCCATCTACGTAGAGGCGAGCGCCAAGGGGCACACCGACTCCTTTCGCAAAATGCTCTCAGCGAAGGAAAACGGAGTGGAGCTTATCCTGCCTGGGGGTGGTTCCACTGTTCGAGGGTCCGTCATCGAGTCGAACTCCTGGGAACCAATGGCGGGGGTGCTCATCGAGGTCGGGAAATCCAATCCAGGGGCTGGGAGAGCTTCAAATGGCGTTTTCGAGCCTGCTCCATCACCCCGCAGGACCGTGACCGGTGCGAATGGAACGTTTCTTCTAGAAGGGCTGGCTTTGGGGCACCTTCAGATCACCGCATCCCGCGCCGGTTGGGGAACGCACCGTAAATGGGTGCAAGTGCATCCTGAACTAAACCATGGGGTCACGGCCGTAACCTTTGAGATGGCTCCCGGATTTCGAATCCAGGGAAGAGTGTTGCAGGCTTCGGGCAACCCTGCCGCTGACCTGTTGGTCTACGCCACCGATGGCAACCGTGTTCGCACCCTGACGGAAACTTCCGAATCAGGAAGCTTTGAGTTCCACGATCTCCTCAACCCACCGGTCACTTTGCAAGTCAAGGACTACGAGATGGGTCAACAAGCGTGGGCTGTGGTGACCGAAAAAGAGGCCAGTGGCGTGGAAATGGTGTTGAGCCCACGACACTCCATCGCTGGCCGCATCACCGACGCCCTAGGTCAACCTGTTGAGCGGGCAAAACTCGGCGTTTGGCGAGGCGTTCCCGGCGAGCAGGGAAGCCTGGTGACCGTCTTCCGAAGTCTGGCCAATGGGACTTTTCACATCCTCTTGGATCCGAGCATCGAGCAGGCGATCCCCATCGCTGTTTATCCGCAAGCTCAAGCGGTGTTTCCCTCCCTGGTGCTTCAGGCCGAGCCCGGTAGCCAGGATGTATTGGTGCAGCTTTCGGACGGCGCTAGTGAGCCTGGCGCGCTGGTCATGCGCTCCAAGACCACCCTACGCATCGAACAACTCGCCGATCCCCAATCGGTGCACTACGCCCCACCACAGGGCCCTGAATCAGAAATTCGGGTGTCTCCCATCCCCGCCGGCACCTATCGCATCTGCACGGGCAACCCCGCAGACTCCTGGGTCGAGTGGAAGACGGTAACCCTCGGTCCAGGCGAAACTTTGGACCTGGGTACAGCTCCAGTCGATGAGGACCGCTAGCGCGCTTCCTTCTCCAGCTGGCTGATGCGGACACCGTAGGTGTTGTCGATGGTGACGACCTCGCCGCGGGCGATGATGCGGCCGTTGACGAGGATGTCGGCGGGCTCGTGCGCCTCGCGGTCGAGGGGGATCAGGGCGCCGGGGCCGAGGGCGACGAGCTCGCCCAGGGTCATGCTGGTCTTGCCGATCTGCACGGTCACGCGTACGGGCACGTCGAGCAGGTTTTCGAGGCCGATGGGGTCGCCGCCTTCGCCTCCGGTGAGTTGACCGAGTTGGTCGGCGACGGTTTCGACGGCTTGGTCGACGGCTTGTTCGAGGTCTTTGGGGTTCGCCATGGTGAAGGGGTCGCCTGGAGGAGGAGAGCTATTCTGCGGAGAGAGGATCGGTGTCGATCTTGTGGACTTTCATCGCGAGGGATCCGCCGACCTGGCCCCAGGTGCCCTGGGCGATCGAGTGGCCTTCGACGTACAGGTGGACCTCGCCATCCACTTCGGTGTGCAAGGGAATCACGTCCCCCACTTCCAGGGCGAGCAATTCGCGCAAGGCGATCTTGGCGCTGCCCAGGTGCACACACATTTCGAGGTTGACGAGGTCGAGGTGGCCGGGAACGCGATCGACCTTTCGGTCTCCCTGTCCCCCGCCGACTTCTTCGACGTTGGGCAGGTAGAGGCGCATATCGCTCGGCCCGCCCGGCCCATCGAAGACGAGGTGAAGCATCAAGCGGCGGGTATCGGCTTCCGGGCCGGCGTCCCGCATGGTTTTCAGGCCTTCTTCGTCTTGCGCGAGACCTTTGGTTTCCGCGCCCAGGTTCAAAGAGGCGGCCACCGGACGCACGATCAAGCCTAGTAGGCTGTCGAGCACGCGCGCTTCGGAGGAGCTGAGCTCACGGGCCTCGACCTCTTGGCCTTCGTTCAGTTCTCCCGACAGGATTTGTTCGATGGCGGCCGTGGCGGCGCGTTCGTCCCAAACCAACCAGCCCAGGGATCCGTCCACCAGAAGGTTTTGGATCAGGAAGGGCGCCTGCACGTCTTGGAACAACGTGCTCGCGTTGACCTCGGACACCGAAACGACCTGCAGTTTGTGGAACGAGCGGAGGGGCACCGACATCTGGTTTCCGATGCCCTGCATGGTCGCCCCGACGGTCTGGGCCAAGTGTTGCAGACGATCCGCAGAAAGACGCCGGGGCTGCGAGAAGTTACGCTCGCTCACCAGGCCTTGGGCCCGGTCCCCCTTATCCCCAGCCACCTCGCGGAGGGCTTGGGTCTCTTCTGCGCTCAAGTCGCTCACTGCGCGAGGTAGTCCTTGATAAAGACCTGACGGATACGGCCGTGCACGCCGAGTGGCACGTCGCCCGCGAACTTGGGGTCGACGCTGGTGACGTCCACGTAGATGTATTCCCCGGAGGGGGCGGTGACTTTCAGGTCGAGTTCGTTGCCCTGGAAGGTCACTTCCGGTCCGCCGTCGATGGACAGGGTTTTCGCCGCCCCGTCCACTTTCAGGGTGTGTTCCCAGAAGGCACCGGAGAACGTGTTTTGGCGGTAGGAGTCCCCCGGACGCAAGCCGCTGGCGGGGTCGGCGTCCAAGGGCGAACCGGTTTCGCCGATGTGCACCGGGAACAGCACGGGCTCGACGGCGTGGCGGATCTCTTGGGCGAAGCGCTCTCGGGCGCTGCTGTCGAAGATCTCCTCAAGGCTCTTGCCGGCCATGAGGTTGCCAAAAGTGTCATCCAGCCACGCTTGGTACAACGGGTCCAAGTCCCGGTTCAGCATGTAGTTCGCGTCGTAGGCGAAAAACTCTACCTGCGGATTGGCTTTGATGTAGCGCTTGTAGTCGTTGTCGACCGTGTTGGAGGTCTTTTGCTTGGCGAACAGTTGGTGGAAGTACGGACCCGTGAACTTGGGCACTTCTTTGGGGCCGCTGGGGATCGCCATCACGGCGAGCGCCGCGCCGAGACCCACGACGCCCACCAGAGCGCCGATCAGTTTGATCGGGCCCTTGTTCTTCTTGGGCTTGCTCTCCGCGTCTTGTTCGGAGTTGGCTTGCGCCTCTTGCTTGTTTTCGTCGGCCATGGTGCTTGTGGGCTGGCGTTACTTCTTGTTGGGGGTGATGAGGCGCGCGTCCACCGTGCGGGTGTTCGCGCCGTCGCGGAGCAGTTCGTCGAGCCACACGCGCGCTTCGACGCGGGTGGACGGGAATTCGTGCTCGGTCAGCAGGTAGTCGCGCACCGCTTGGGCGCGCTGCAGCGCGAGCACGTGGTCGGGGACGCCGGGCGGGGCGTCGGTGGCGTGGCCTTCCAACACCAAGAGCTGACCGCGCCGCGGCAGCAGGGTGGGAGCCAACTGGTCCAGGTAGTTGCGAGTGGACTCGGTCAGGGTGGCGAGTCCCGCTTCGAAGGCGGCCACGCGGGGCGTACCGGTTTCGCGGTGCGGGTCCAAGAGTTCCACCGCGCTAGCTCGCAGCAACTCGCGGCTGCTGGCTTTGTCGTGTTCGGTACGGCGGTTGGGGTCCGGCTCGGGCGGCAGGTTGAAGCGCCGGCGCACCTGATCGAAGATTTCCTGCTTCTCCGCGCCCGAAAGCACGCCCGTCAAACCGTGGGACTTGAGCTGCACGACGAAGGACCCAATGCCCTTGGCGAGCATGCCGAAGTTGCGTTCCTTGGCCATCGAGACCAGCAGGATGAAGAAGCACAGGATCAGCGTCATCATGTCCCCAAAGGACACCATGTAGCTGGGCGCGCCCTTCTTCTTGACGACGACGTCCACCACTTTGACGATCACGGGTTCGGGGGCCGGTTTCATTGCCCACCTCCCTCGATCTGCTTGGCGCGGTGCTCGCTCATGGACAGGATGCGCACTTCCACGCGCCGGTTCGCGGCGCGGTCTAAGGCGCTCTTCCCGTCTCGGCCCGGCAAGGGGCGGTAGCCGAGACCGGCCAATTGGATGGTCTTCGGCGAGATTTGCGTGTCGCGCAGCAGGACTTTGGCGGCGGCGTGAGCGCGCGCGATCGAGAGGGCTTCTTCCGTCGGGAACTGCGGCGTGGCGAGGAACTGATCGTCGGTGAAGCCTTCTACCACGATCAGATGTTGGTAGTTCTCGAGCACGTGACCGAGTTCGGTGAGCGCCTTGCGCAAGACCGGGTTGACGCGATCGGATCCGGGCGCAAAGCCTGCACGATCATCAAAGCGTAGGCGGACGCCGTCCTGCACGTTGTGCACGTCGAACTCGATGTGCTCGTTGGTCAGACGCTGGCCCATCTCCTCCAGGTTGTCGGGCAGTTTGTCGGCCGGACGCGAGTGCGGGTTCGTTCCACCGCGCTTGAGGTCCATCGCCGACATGATGTCGTTGGCCGGCGCGTCCATGTGTTGACCGCCCGCTCGGTCCAACGTTCCGGAGGTTCCGATGATGTTCTTCGGGTACGCGAACGTGTCGTATTCCTGGATGCTCGCGAAGGTGAACAACAGGATGAAGAAGGTCACCAGCAGCGAAATCATATCGACGAACGTGGCGACCCACCCGGGGGCGCCATCTACTCCTCCGTCGATGATGTTCGTTTTGATTTTGACCTGGGACACGGCGGTTGGCTTGGTAGAGCTTGGCTAGGCTTCGATCTGTTCGCGGACGCTGGGCGCTAAGAAGCCCTTGAGCTTCTCTTTGATGAGCTGCGGCTTTTCGCCGGACTGGATCGCGACGATGCCTTCGATCATCAGGCTGCGCAGGAGGCTGCCTTGTTTGGCGACCATCTCGAGCTTGCCGGCCACGGGGATGAAGAGCATGTTGGCTCCCATCGCACCGTAGAGGGTCGTCAAGAGCGCAGTCGCCATCCCGATGCCGATCGAGCTCGGATCGGAGAGGTCTTGGAGCATTTGCACGAGACCGACGAGGGTTCCGATCATGCCGAAGGCCGGCGCGAACGCGCCCATTTGGTCCATGATCTTGCGGCCGGTTTCGTGGCGCTGTTTCTCCCACTCGGCTTCGAGCTCCATGATGTCGCGCACCGTGTCGTCACCGAAGCCGTCGATCACGAGCTGGATGCCCTTCGAGAAGAAGGTGTCGTCCACCGATTCGAGCTTGGCTTCGAGCGCCAAGAGACCTTCCTTGCGCGCTAGGTTGGCGTAGTCGACGATGCGATCGATCTCTTCGGTCGGGGTCACCTTCTTGCGCATCGCCGTGACCAACATGATCTTGACGAAGGGTTTCAGGTCGTTGCCGGGGAACGCCAGCATCGTCACCCCGATGGTCCCCCCGAACACGATGGCGAGGGAGGGGACGTCGATGAAGATGCCCACTCCACCGGGTCCGCTGGCCATCGCGACGAGCACGATCATGCTCGTCAGGAAGCCGCCGATGAGGGTGTTCAGGTCCATGAATGGAGGGGAGGTCGGGGTGGGAGGGGCTGGTGGGGGTTTCGAAGCCCTCCACGCCGCGGCCCGCGGCTAGAAAGAGAGCCGCCTCCTGTATCGTCCAGCGGCCCGAATGGCTTGATGCCCTTGGTGCGGGACGAATGGGTGCTAAGGCCCCGTGGGAAGCGAAGTTGGCTAAAAAGCCGCAAACCTCGCCGCCCAGCGCATCCCAAGGGTGAGACGCGGGCGGCGAGGCTCGCGGGCCTTGCCGTAGGAATGCCTATTGCGCGCTGTGTTTGCGGTAGCTGGCTTCCACTTCGACCAACGCGCTGCTGTCGACGGTTTGGATGCCTTGCAGCAGTTCGCGCACCCTCTCGGCGGTCAAACCGGACAGCACGATGCCCACCTGCTCTGGGGTGTACGTGTCGAGCAGCATGCGAGAGGATTCTTCGGCATCTCCTTCGGAGAAGATGTTCGACATGCGGCGCAGGTCGGCCACCCGGCGAGCGGCTTCCGCCTCCTTCTCGCGTTCGGTTTGTTCCCGGACCGCGTCGGTTTCGTCGCGCTCCTCGATGAGGCCCGTGCGCACGTTTTCCAACTCGGCTTGCAGGTCGGCGAGGTGCCGCTGGCTTTCCGCCAACTGCCTTTCGCGCTCCTCGAGCTGGTTTTCGCGCAGATCCAGCTCCGCCATGCGGTTTTGCAGGGCCTGTTCGAGCTGCTCTAGATCGCTGGCGTTCCACGGCGTCGGCAGCAGGAACGCCTGCAGGGGCGAAGCGGCCGACTCGATCACCTGAACCGGCGTGCGACGATCGTCGCGGACCTCGTCTTCGATCGCCGCCATGGGTTCTTCCACGTCCGTATCGATCGAAGCCTCGGTCGGCTCGGGGAACAGCGTGCCTACCACGGGCAAGGTCGAGAGGTCCGCCCCGCGCATGGCGGCGGCCGTCACGAAGGTGCCTACCAGCACCAGGCCGGCGGTGGAGACACCCGCAAAGAGTAGGAGCAGTTTATTCATGGCTGTCGGTGGTTAGAGGTGTTTGGGTCGCATCGCCGTCGAGGGGGTTAACGAGGGCCATGTGGGCCTCGATGGCTTCGCTTTGTTCTCGGGCTTCGCGCTCGCGGCGCGCGATCTGTTCGACGCGGTCGGCGCGCTCGTAGAGGCGTTCCATGGCGCGCACGGTTTGTCGGGCCTGGACCCAAGGGGCGCGCTTTTGCTCGGCCGCGTGGTCGGCGCGACGCGCGATGGAGCCCAGGGTGAGGGCTTGGTCGCTCTGCGCGTCCACGGCGGACTGGGTCCACAGGAGTTGCTGCGGATCGGGATGGGCGAGGGCTTGGCGGAGCAAGTCTTGGCCGGCCTGCCAACGGGCATGGCCTGCCTGGGCTTCCGCTGCGCGGGCTTGGGCAGCGCGCTGGGCGCTCATCCAAGCGGCGCGGGCGACCTCTTCTTGCTGCTCCCGGATGCGCAGGATGCGGCGAATGCGTTCGGAACGGCGCATCAGGCGGCTCCTTCGGTGCTTTCACCGGCCTGGGCTACGAGCTGCATCATCGCGCGGGTTTCCGCGAGCGGCGTGATCTCTTGCGGCACCTGTTGCAGGAACGCTTCGATGACCGGGCGGCGCAGGATGGCGCGATCCAACTTGGGGTTGGAGCCGGGCTGGTAGGCGCCGATCTCGATCAGATCCTTGCCTTCGCGGTAGGTCACCAGGTCGGCTCGGATCGCTTGCGCGTGCGCGAGTTGCTCGGGCCCGCTCAGATTCGGCGCCAAGCGGGACAAGCTGGCCGGCACGTCGATGGCCGGGAAGTGCCCCGCCTGCGCCAGGTCGCGGTTCAGATGGATGTGGCCATCGAGCAGGCCCCGCATGGTGTCGGCGACGGGCTCGTTGGGGTCGTCGCCGTCCACGAGCACGCTGATCAACCCGGTGATGCTGCCCTTCGAGGTGCGCCCCATGCGTTCGATCAATTGGGGCACGCTGGCGAAGAAAGAAGGCGGCAGTCCGCGCACGGTGGGCGGTTCCCCCACGGCGAGCCCGACCTCGCGAGCGGCGGCGGCGTAACGGGTCACCGAGTCCATGAGCAGCAAAACGTTTTTGCCTTGGTCCCGGAAGTACTCCGCCAGGGTCACGGCGGTGAAAGGTGCCGTCAGACGTTCGATCGGCGGGCGGTCCGAGGTGGCGACCACCAGGACGGTGCGTGCCAAGCCCTCGGGACCGAGCACGTCTTGCACGAAGTCTTGCACTTCCCGGCCCCGTTCCCCGACAAGGCAACACACGATCACGTCGGCTTCGGTACCGCGCGTGACCTGGCCCAAAAGGGTGGACTTGCCCACGCCGGAGCCGGCGAAAACGCCCATGCGTTGCCCGCGGCCCAGGGGAATCAAGCCATCGATGGCGCGCACGCCGGTGGGCAAGGGCTCGTGGATCGGCACGCGTTCGTTCGGCAGCGGAGCGCTTTGGTGAACCCCGCGCCACTCCTTTTCGAACAGCTCGGGCTTGCCGTCGTTGGCCCGCCCGAAGCCATCCACCATGCGGCCGAGCAGCGAGGGCCCGACCGGCACCTGGAAGGGTCGATCGAGGGCGTACACGCTTTGCTCCGGGCCGATGCCGGTCAATTCGCCGTGGGGCATCAACAGGGTCGTTCCGCCGCGGAATCCGACCACTTCGGCCTCCACGCTTTGATCGGGGCTGATCTCGATGCGGCACAGGCTGCCGAGCGTCACGGGGATGCCGCGCGCTTCGACCAAAATGCCGGTGACCCGACTGACGCTTCCGCGAAAGTGGGGTCGCACGCCTTCTTGGATCAGGCGTTGGCACCGTGCGAGATCGAGCAGCCTTTTCACGCGATGTCCTCCAAGAGTTGCTCGCGAATGCTGTCCAGGCTGGTTTCGATCTCACGCACCAAGAGTCCGTTGGGCGACTCCACGTGTACGTCGCCGGACTCCAGAGCCGTGTTGGGTACGATTTCGGTGCCCCGCCGGAAGGTGACGTGGGCCAAACGTTCGTGGTCTTCGGGGCTGACCTGCACGATGGCGGCGCCGCGGCCCAGCCCGGAGTGAGCTAAGGACATGCGCACGATGCGCTCGAGGTCGTAATGGCCCGCCTGGAGCTCCACCTGCACCAATTGGCGCGCGATTTCGACCGACAACTCGATCGCCGCGGAGGTCAATTGATCCAGCGCGGCTTCGCGCGAAGCGTCGAGTCGTTCGACAGCGGCCTGCAGAGCGCCGGCGGCTTGCTCCTGGGCTTGGCGCACGCCTTCTTCGAACCCCTGGGCATACGCACTCTCCCGCTCGTCCGCGCGCAAGCGGCGGTCGAGTTGGGCCAGCGTCAACGGCTGAACCTGCGCATCGCTCGGCAGGGCCGGGACGGCGATCCGATGGACCGAGTCCGCCATCTACTCCACCAACTCCTCGCCCGACTTGGCGGGGCTGAATTCGCCAGCCTCCATCAGGGCGCGTACGGCGACCATGATTTCTTGGCGGGACTGGTTGACCTCGGACAGGGGCATGGGACCCGCGAGCTCACGCTCGTCGGCCACGATGTCCTTCACTCGACTCGACAGGTTGGACACGATGTTGTTCTCGACGTCGCGCGGCGAACCCTTGAGGGCGATGGCCAAGGTCTTGGTGTCGACCGAGGCCAGGATCTTCTGCATGGCGCGCTTCTCGATGCTCGCCAGGTCGGTCCAGGTGAACATGAACTCGCGCACTTGATCGGCCATTTCCTCGTTGAACTCGTCGAGGCCCGACAGCACGACCTTCTCCGTCTCGCCTTCCGAGAAGTTCAGCAGATCGGCGATGGTGCGCAGGCTGTCGCCCGGGTCCGGGGGCGCGGGCATGGAGGCGGCCAAGCGGATGCGCTCCTGGAGATCGTCCGCGATGGAAAGCATGGTTTCGATGCTGGGGGGGACGACGGCGGTCATGCGCTTGACCACGTCGAGCGCGCGCTCTTCGTCGAAGGTGTTGAGCACCGCCGCGGAAACGGCTGGGGAGACGTGGGCGAGAACCAGGGAAACGATGGCGGTGGATTCGGAGTTCAACACCCGGGCCACCACTTCGGGCGACATGGTCTCCAAGAATCCCAACGGCTGGTTTTTGCGCCGGCGCTCGTGGATCTCGAGCAAGACGCGTTCCGCCTCCTTTTGGCCGAAGCTCTGCGCCAAAATGTCGTGCAGTTCGAAGTCGTCCTGAGCGCGCACGCCCGAACGCTTGTACACCGTGCGAGCCAGGTCGCCGTAGATCTCGTCCACCGACTCCACGGTGCACATCTCCGGCTGCAGGTCCGTCATGGCTTGGGCTACCGACGGGATGACCTTGGGGTCCAACCGGCGTAGCAAGTCCGCGCTGACGTCCTTGTCCAGGCTCAACAGGAAGGCTGCGACCTTCTGCACTCCGCTGATTTCCGAGCTCATGACTGATTCTTCGCGTAGAAGTCCTCTCCCATGGCCCATCGAGTGAGCAGGGAGCTGACCCGGTCAGGGTCGGTTTCGAGCAGTTTCTCCACGTGCATGCGAGCCATCGCGCTGGGGTCTTCTTCCATTTCCGGATCGACTCCCTTCCCAGCGGCACCGGGGATTCCACCGGGAGCACCGGAGAAGCTCGGAGAGCCGGCGGTCTGCAGTTGCTTCTTCGACACTTTGAAGGAGCGCGCCAGGAGGAACATAAAGATCAACAGCGCCGCCAACTCGATGCCACGCTCGACGAGCAAGCCCATCATGGGGTTAGGAGCCGGAGCGGCTTCGATGGGTGCTGGCGCCACGATGTTGCCTTCTTCGTCCCGCTCGACGCCATTCAGGGCGGTCGTATGGGCTGCGAGGAAGTCGCCGCGTTGTTCCGAGAAGCCCACCGCCGCCTTGACCTGATCGGCGATCGCGGACGCTTGTTCTTGCAGGGACGCATCGAGGGCCAGGCTGACGCTCAAACGCTTGAGCACCGGCGTGTCTTCCACCACGTGGGTGGTCTGCGTACCGTAGTTGTAGTTTTCGTCGATCTCGGTCTTGGTGGCCGGGTCGCTTTGCACCGGTCCGGAAGCCGCCGTGGGCCCCAGGAAGCTCTCTTCCAGTCCCGCGGGGCCGCCTTCCATGACCGGCGAGGGCTGCGAGGACTTCATGGTACTCTTCGAGATCAGCCGTTTGTCGGGCTGCAGGTTGTTGCCGACCGTCTCGGACTTCACGAAGCTCCACTCGCCCCGCACCGCAACGCGGGTCAGGTTCGGGCCGTAGATGTCGTCGAGCAGGGTCTGCACCGTGCGCGTCAAGTCATCGTTGAAGTTGCGTTCGTAGGCCAAAGACTCGTCCAAACGGTCGTCACGCTGCCCGTCAAAGATCATGTGACCGTTTTGGTCCAAGATCGTGATGTTCTCTTCGGGTACGTTGAACGCCGCCCGCACGATGTTGCCGACGTTGAGACCTTGTTCGGGCGTCGGACGCATGCCGTTGGTGGTCAGCATGACCGACACCGTCGGGTGCGGAGCCCGGCCGAGTACGCGGTTGGTGGGCATCTTGGCGAGCACTTTGGAAGCCCGCACCCAATGCAATTGGTTCAGTTGGCGTTCGACCTCTTGCCAGTAGCGAGCGTCGGCCACCTGCTTGCGCTCGATGGAGGAGGCCCAGGGGTTGGAGCCGTCGCTGGTGTCGATGCCGAGGGTGCCGGCGTCGAGAGCACCCGCCTGGGCGATGGCGTTGTGGGCGTCGTACTTGCGGCCCGATTCGACCCAGATGGTGTACGGCGCGCCGACCGAGGTTTCGAAGCGCACGCCGGATTGGCTCAGGGCCTTGGTCGCCCGCGCGAAGCTGGCGTTGTCGAGGTCGCCGACGAAGAACTCCATGTGAGGGTTCGCCGAGCGGTACATCGAAGCGCCTGCGACCACGATCGCCAGGAACACTCCCGCGGCGATCGCCAATCGGGTGGCGGCGCTGCTTTGGCTCAGGAGGGTCCAGAGGTTGGCTAGGGATTGTTTCATGGTTTAGGTCCTTAGACGGTCATGCGCATGACTTCGCGATAGGCGTCGATGAACTTGTTGCGTACCTGCATGGCGAAATCGAAGCTCAACTGGGCTTGCTTGACGCGCGTGGCGATTTCGTGGAAGTCGAGCTCGCCTTGCAGGGCTTCGATGTGCAGGTTTTCAGAGGACTTGACGGTCTGATCGATGGATTGGACGGACTGGGTCAGGGTGCTTTCGAACGACGTCTTGGGCGCCTCCGTGGGGCCTTGACCCTGCAGTTGCGCCGCACGCTCGCGCATTTGGCGCAGGGCTTGCTCGATGTTGGTCCTACCCAGACCGAGGTTTCCGCCGATGTTCGTCATGATTCCGTCTCCTGTCCTACCGTTACTCCGCCAGGCGTAGGCCGCTCTGGGCCATGCGCTCGAAGGAATCGGTCACCTGAATGTTCGCCTCGTAGGCGCGCAGTGCGGTGATGAGCTCCGCCATCTCCTTGATGGTGTTGACGTTGGGGAACAACACGTTGCCGTCCTCGTCCGCGTCCGGGTGGCCCGGGTCGTTGATGATCTCGAAGGGCGTGGAGTAGTCCTTGTGCACGCCTGCGAGGCGCACGCCCGTGATGTCCACGCTACCATCCCGCTGGGACTCGTAGACGGGCGCGAAGTGCGCCACCTGACGGCGGTACGGCAAGCCGGTATCAGGCATGCGCGTGGTGTTCGCGTGGGCGATGTTCTTGGCGATGATGTCGACGCGGGCGCGCTCGGCTTTGAGGGCGCTGGCCGACATGTGCATGGCCTGAAAGACTCGATCAATTCCACTCATGATTAGCGATCTCCGTGAATGGCCGACTCGACGAGCTTGGTGCTGCCCTTCAAGATGGTGCTATACATCTCGTAACGCAGCATGTTCTCGCGCATGGCGGCGACTTCTTTTTCCATGTTGACGTTGTTGCCGTTCGGAGTGCCCGGCGACTGCGTGTCCACCAGCTTCATCGGCTGGATGTTGTGCAGGGTCGGGCGGGAGCTTTCGAGCTCCTGTGCTAACAGCTCTTCGAATTGCAGGGACTGACGCTTGTAGCCCGGCGTGTTTTGGTTGGCGATGTTGCCCGCGAGGATGCGGGAACGCTCGGTGGCGGCCGAAAGCAGCCGCATGAGCACATCGCCGTGGTTTCCTAGGACTTCCATGGGAGCTTCTCCGGGGACTAGGCGACCAAGCCGGCTTGGCGCCAGATCTTCATCTTGTTGGACAGGGTGCGGGCGGTCAGGCCGAGGCGTCGTGCGGCTTCGGTTTTGTTGCCGCCGGTCGCGTCGAGGGTGGCCAAGATCGCCACGCGTTCGATGTTCGCCATGGTGTGGTTGGCCAGGGCGTCGGCGCATTCGGGGTGGAACAGATCCAGCTCTTGGCCACTGGTACGCACCGGCGCGGAACCGTCGGAGGTGGGACCGAAGACCAGGTCGGCTTCTTCGATCTGTCCGGGACGACCCAGAATCACCGCGCGGTGGATGACGTTTTCGAGCTCGCGCACGTTGCCGGGCCAGTTCCACTGGAGCAGGCGCTCTTGGGCTTCGACCGAAAAGGCGGGGTCCGGCACGCCGCTTTGGCGCGCGAAGGTGCCCGCGAAGTGGCGCGCCAGAGGCAGGATGTCTTCGCGACGGTCGCGCAGCGGAGCGACCTCGAGGGGCAGCACGTGCAAGCGATAGTACAGGTCCTCGCGGAAGCGGCCTGCCGCCACCTCGTCGGCCAGTCGACGGTTGGTGGCAGCGACCACGCGCACGTCGACGCGCAAGGTGTTCGTGCCGCCCACGCGCTCGAACTCACCTTCCTGCAGGACGCGCAGCAGTTTGGCTTGCATGTTCGGAGAGATGTCTCCGATTTCGTCCAGCAGCACCGTGCCGCCGTCGGCCAATTCGAAACGCCCCACGCGGGACTGGAACGCGCCGGTGAAGGATCCCTTTTCGTGGCCGAACAACTCGGACTCGAGCAGAGACTCGGAGAGTGCCGCGCAGTTGACGCGTACGAACGGGTGTTCGGCGCGCGGGCTGGCTTGGTGCACGTATTGGGCCACGCGCTCCTTGCCGGTGCCGCTCTCGCCGGTGATCAACACCGTGCCGCGCGAACGGGCGACGCGGGAGGCGGTGCGCAGGAGCTGCACCATCGGCGGGCTCTGTGCGATGATGGTATCGGGGCGTTGGCTTTGCACTTCGCCGCGCAGGTAGGCGTTTTCGCGCTCCAGTTGGCCGGCGCGCAGCACGCGCTCGACGACAACCTCCAGGTTGTCGGGGGAGCAGGGCTTCATCAAAAAGTCCGCGGCGCCGAGACGCAGGGCCTCCACCGCGCTCTCGAGAGAGGCGTGGGCGGTGACCAGCACGACGGGCAAGCCGGGGTAGCGATCTTGCAACACGCGGGTGAGCTGCATGCCGTTCATGCCAGGCATGCGCACGTCGCTCAACACCAGGTCGGGCACGCGGCGTTCGCTCGCGGTCACCGCCAAGTCCGCCTGCTCAAATGCCTGAACCTCATGCCCCATGGCCTTGGTTGCTTCGGTCAAGAAGTCACGGGACAGCGCGTCATCATCAACGACGTAGATCAATTTCCGACTCATCGGGATTGCGGTTTCAGGAGGTAGGAAGGACAAGGCGGACGAGGGCGCCGCCCAGGTGAGAGGGATCGGTGGAAAGTTCCAGTTCGCCGCCGTGCAGGCGGGCGATGCTGTCCACGAGGGACAGCCCCAGACCCATGCCTTCGGCACGGGTGGTGTAAAACGGATCGACGCAGCGGCGCGGGTCACCACCGGCCAAGCCGGGTCCGCTGTCGTGCACTTCGAAGACGACCTGCTCGTCCTGCACACCGCAGCGCAGCAGCAAGGAACCTTGATGGTCTTGCGCCTGCACCGCGTTGGCGATCAGGTTGCGCAGGGCTTGCCGCAGTTGGATGCGATCGGCCTGCAGCGCCGCGCTGCTGGTTTCGATGCGCCAGTTCACGGCCTGGGTGTTCTCTTCGCGTTGCACCAGCTTGAGGGCTTCGTGCAGCACGTCCTCGGCTTGCAAGCTTTCGAGGTGCAATCCGCTGGGGGTCGCGAGGCTCAGCAGGCTGGTGATGATGCTTTCGACCTCTTGCACGCCCTCTTCGATGCGTTGGGCATACCGCGCTTGGTCTTCGGGGGCCACGTGCGGGCGGCGCAGCAAACCCGCGAAACCGCGCACCGCGTTCATGGGGTTGCGGATCTCGTGGGCGATGCCACCGGCCATGGAGCCCAGGGCGGCCATCTTGGATTGCTGGTGCATGCGCGCGGTGGTACGGGCCAGCTCGGTTTGATCCGAGACGATCTCCACCGAACCGAGCGCGAGGCCTGCTGCGTCGAAGACGAGGCTTTGGGTGTGCGCCACGGTGCGTTTCTGTCCCTCCGGACCGGTCGCCGCCTGCAGGCCCGATTCGGCCCGTTGCAGGGGCAGGTCCGCTTGGCTACCGACCCAACCGTTTTGCGGAGCCGCCAACAGGTCCTCCAGCGCAGGATTGATGCGCGTGATGGTGCGGTCGGCGTCGCGTACGATGACGGCGCTCGGCAGGCTGGTCAGGATGGCTTCTAGGTATTGGTTGGTTTGATCCAACTCCGTGACCTTCTCCGCCAATTGACGGTTGGACACCTCCAATTCGGCCTCCATGCGCTTGGCGTGTTGCTCCAAGCGTTGGTGGCTGGCTTGCAATCCGGCCAACACGCTTTGGAAGCGCTGCAGGCTGGCCAGCAGGTCCTCGGAATCGGACTGCAGGGTTTGCATGGCGGGGGTGAGGGGGTTCACGGGAGGAAAGGGGTGGTGCGCCGAGTGATTGGGGCGTCGTCTAGTCGGACGACTTCTTCGTGCTTGCTGGGGTTTTGGCTTGTTGCGCCAACTTTTCGCGCAACTCGATCATGCGCAGGTCGCCGGCGGCCCAGCGGGCATAGCGGTGGGCTTGTTCGCCTTCCGCGGCGAGCTTTTGCAGGATGTCTTTGGCTTCCACCTGCTCGCCGGTGCCTTGCAGGGCGCGCGCGAGCCAGTAGCGGGTTTCCGGCGTCGGGTCTTGCTTGCGCAAGAGCACGACGGCTTGCGGGAACTGATCGGCGCGCACGTGCAGCTTGGCCTGACGGACTTCGTCGGCCGAGTAGCCGGGTTGTTCGAAGCTGCGCGTGTCGGCCGGACGTGCCGTGGTGGGGGCGTGATCGGTGGCGACCACGGAGCGGTTCGTGAGCTGACCGGGGCGCAGGCCCGTCGTCGGCTTGGCCGGCACGGCCGAGCCGTTGGCAGAGGGGCCTTGGTCGAGGGCTCCCTGCAAACGTTGGATGTCGGAACGCAACCGCACGATCGTTTGGTCCACCTGTTGGGTGTCCTCGACGCCGGGTTCGGTCAAGTCCATCAAGCGTTGCAGCGCGTCAGGGTCCTTTTGCGCCAAGCGCGGCTCCAGGCTGACCAGTTCTTGCAGAGCCGCTTGGGTCGAATCGATGGCCGACTGCAGGCTCTTGAGGGCGCTGCCTTCCTGGGAAGCGATGGCCGGAATGCCGAAGAGGGCGGCGCCGCACAGGGCGATGGTCCACTGTTGTTTCATCATCGTGAGTTCTCCTTAGAGCTTTCCTTGCAAGGCCTCGATGGCGGCCTCGTAGTCGCCGCGGCCTTCGAGGATTTGGGCGGCGAAGGTGTAGATTTGGCGGCGGTCCATGGGGGACGTAGTTTCTCCCGCCACCACTTGCAGCACTTCGAGCGCCTCGGTCGGGCGTTCTTCCTTGTCGAGGGCGCGGGCGTAGGCCAATGCCATCTCGATGCGTTCGGTGTTCTTGAGCTCGGCGCGGCGCAGGTACAGGCCGCGCAGGGCGCGAACGGCTTCGGCGAACATGCCCCGGCGCGAGAGGTGTTGCGCACGGGTGAGCTGTTGGCTCAAGGTGTAGCCGTCGACCTCGGTCGCAATGCCGAGGCGCAGCTTGGCTTCCCGCTGGAAGGGCTCCAATCGACGACCAAAACCGTTGCGCACCGCTTGTTTGTGGATCGCGAGCACGGCGATTTCGTGTCCGCCCTCCAGGGCTTGGCGCGCGGCTTCGATCAAAGCGACTTCTTGGTCTTGGCCCGTGGAGTTTTTCGAGACGGCGAGCCAAGCGGTCGACGCGTCCCCGTGACGCCCGGCGCGGGCCAAGGCCTTCGCGCGAACCGCTAGGATCTCGGGGTCGTTTTCCGCCAGAGCGCTGCGGGCGGCAGCGATGTCGAGGGCGCGTAGGGCTTCGATCGGCTTGCCCGCCAAAGCGAGGGAGCGGCCCATGATCAACGCCCGCTTGCGCTGCTCGACGCGATCGTCGGACGGGTAGTAGCGGTCCAAGGCTTGCATTGTGATGACGGCCTTTTGCCCGCTCTCTTGCGCGGCGAGGGGCTGCTCGGTCTGGGACTCCCCCAATTCGCACAGGGCGACCGCCATGGCGCGGCGCGCATCTTCGTGGTAGGGGTGCATCGCGACCGCATCGGCCACCTCGTGGTAGCGCAGTGCCGCGTCGTTCCACTGACCCATCGAGGCATAAACTTCCGCCGACAGGAACATGGCCTCCCACAAGCGGTCGCTGGTGGGGAAGTCGCTCAGGATCTGTTCAAAGTTCCCCAGGGCTTGACGCGCAAAGTCGGGGCCCAGTTGCACAGAGAGTTGTCCGCTCTCGATCAGCAGGTCGGGCATGATCGCGCTGCTCGCCGCCGTGTTTTCGATCTGGCGGTAGGAGAGTAGGGCGCGCATGCGCAACTCTTGGGCCGTGGGGAAGTCCGGCAGCGCTTCGCTGACGGTGATCTTAGAGGCCGTCACGACGACCGACAGTCCGGCCGAACCCGCGATCCAGCGCAGAGCGTCACGCCAGGGGCGGTCGACGACGAAGCTGTCCACGCGCGGATTGCGCGCGATCTTGTCCATGCCGAGGATCTCGAGGCTGGTGCCGCGGGTGGCGCCGACCTCAAAAGCGATTACGCCGAGCAACTCGTGGAAAGTGGCGTTTTCGGCGCGCACGGTGACGAGGGTTTCGTCCTGCGCGGCGTCGTAACGCGCCTCGATGGTCGGGCCTTGGGCCCAGGCGGGTGCCGCCGAGCTGGTGAAAACCAGCGAGCCGATCAGAAGCAGGGAGCGCAGCATTAGCGGTCCACCTCCTCGGCCTGCGCGGCGAAGGCGCGAGCGATCAACATCTCTGCTTGCACGACCATGGCATCGCTCAAGGCGGTGCGGTCGCGGTTCGCGAGCAGGCGGAACAGGCCGCGGCGGGCTTCGTCGTAACGACCTGCTGCAATGCGCTCCATGGCCAGCTCGAGAGCGGCTTGGGGCATGTCGAGCAGATCGCTAGGAGCTTGTTCCGGGCGTTTGGATGCGGTGGACGGCGTGAGAGGATCCTGTTCGTTCACTTCGGTGTTCGTTACGTCCGGCTCCACGGGCAACGAGGCCTGGGAGGGCGGACGCTCGACCGACGGGTTTTGCAGTTGCCCACGAGCGTGGCCTTCCGCTACCGAATCGGTCACCGTGCGGGTGACGGCGGCCAAGGTTTCGCGGAAGTCGCTCCCGGCACGCCAGGCGAGCAGGATCAGGGCGCTGTTGAGCAACAAAAAGCAAACCGCGAGGATCTCGATCAATCGCCCACGCTTGGGTTCCGGGCCCCAGTCCATGGAGTCCGGCGCGGCCAGGCCCGCCGCGACGAGTTCGCTGGTCGTGCTGTCGGTGGGTGCTCCCGCATTGGCGGTCGGGCGCGGCATGCTCGGTTGGGTCACCTTGGGGCTCGGCGCGGGTTGGCTCGAGGCCTTCGGAGCTGCGGCCGGTTGGGGCGCCACTTGCGGTGCCGGGGCCGGCGCGGGAATCGCTTCGGACTCTTGGTCGTCGAGCGCGGCCAAGGCGGCCGCATCTTCGGCGGTGGACAGGGGCTGGGTCGCGTCGAAGAGGGTTCCGAAGTCGAACAGGTCTTCGTCGAGGTCAAAGTCCCCTTCGTTCATCGCCGTCACGGGCTTCGCGGGGGCCGCCACGGGCTTCGCGGGGGTCGCTTCGGTCGGCTTCGGAGCCGATTCGATGGGCGCGGAAGGGGCTTCCTCCCGCTGAGGAGCGCCCGTCGGCATGCCGCCGGACGAATAAGCGGGCGCCACCGGGAAGTCGAAGAGATCTTCGTCTTCCGGTTGGTCGAAGGCTTGATTCGATTCGGTGCTCATAGGAATGGGGGGTTAGCTAGCCAACGGCGACTCGTGGACCAGGAAAGGGCCCGGGCCGGCGAGCAAGCGTCCGACGGTGACGGCGACGGCGGGCGAAAGGTGCACGACGTCAGGGTTGTGACCGTCGCCGAGGCCTTGCAGCAAAGCGCGCACGTGATCGGGCGCCAGGAAGTCGAAGTCCTCGAACTCGGTGCTCTCGAATTCGGAGAAGCGTGCGCGGTGCACGTTGAAGGACAAGCGCACGCAGGTGCCGAAGGTGGGGTGCGAGACCACCGAAACGTCTTCCGATAAAGCGGCCATGCGCGCCAATCCGCTCCCCTGACCGCGCAACGCGACCTGCAGGGTGTCTTCGGCCGTGCCTTCGCCGCGATCGGTGATCACGAGCTCGAGCTGCACGCCTTCGAGAGACGCTTCCACGTCGATCGGGCCCACGTCGCCTTCGTACGCGTGGAAGCGAACGTTCTCGAGGGCTTCGCCCAAGGCGGTCACGATGCGGCAACGGGTGCTGGGCGCGATGCCGCGCACCAAGAGCCAAGCGGACAAATCCCGTTGGGTTTGCTCCGCAGCGGGCGCCGTGGAAGCGATCTGGGCTTCAAAACCCTGATGGCGTTCGGGGTGTTGGCTGTCGAGGGCCTCTTGGGTAGCGGTGCGGATTTCCTCTTCGGTGGCCTCCAAGGGCAGCAATTGCTGGATGCCCAGCGCCAACGCGCGGCGGTAGAGATCCAAGGAGCCCTCTTCGATGGCGAGCACCATGGCCACCGGGCTCGCGCCCGCCGATAGGGCTTCGCACAGTTCCAAACCGTCGTGGTCGGGCAGGTCGAACTCGGTGATCAGGACTTCGGGGCGCGGAGCGCACAGAGCCTCACGCGCCGAGCTGCACACGAAGGCGCTGAAACCTTCTTGCGCCAGGGTTTCGCACCACTCTTGGCCGCGTTCCCAATCGGCCGAAACCACCAGGACGTAGGGCTTACGCAGCTGCAAAACGGCCTCCCGTGGTCAGAGCGTGGGGGTGCAGGGTGCCTTCCAATCGCAGCACCAAGCCGGTTTGCGGAGCGGGCAGTTGAGGCGCGCTCCACTCGATCTCCAGGCGGGCTAAGTCCAGCAAAGCCAACGCGGTCACCGAATCGGCCGACCAGCCTTGATCGACCCCTTCGTCGAGGGACCAGGTCAGCGTGATGTGCATGCCTTCGCCCGCGCTGGGGGCGAACACGTGCACGGGGCCGTTTTGGGCCTCCAAGGCCTGCTGCAGCAAGACCGCGAGGCTCTTTTGGACCCGTTCGCGGGGCAACCACAGGGTTTGGGAGGGCGCGGGCAGATCCAGCAACAAGCGCGGTTGCTGTTGGGCGGGCAGAATCGAGGCCGCACCGCGCACGAGTTCGGCGAGGTCGCAAACTTCGGGTTGGGTTTGGATCTCGGCCAGTGCCTGCAAGCAGATCGCTCGCTCCGCCTCAGCGCGTGCGAGGGCACGACATGCGAATTCGTAAGCCTGTTCGGACGCTGCGGCGCGACTTCCGCCCTGAGAAGCGGAAGGCAAGCCGTTCAGGAACGCCCGCAGGTGCTGCAAAGGCCCGTGGGCCTCCCGCAGGACTTGTTGCAGCTCGGCGGTTTTCGGGCAGTAGGTGGGATTCATGGTCGAAACTCGTGGGCACCTATCGCAAGACCGGTGCCAAGCGGGAATTTCGACGTCCCGTGAAAAATGCTTGATGGAATTGAGCCAGAATCCGGAAAGATGTTCCTAGTGACCCTGGAAGCGGGTTCACGGGGGGGAATCCTTTCGGGGTCGGATTTTTCAACACCTGTGGAAGATTCCGACAGGTGCCCTCAAGAGGCGGAAGAAAGCGCCCGTTCTGGGCCGCGCGTGTTGGCTCTCCCCTTTAAAGGGGCCAGAGCACGGGGATCAAAAACGTGGCCGCTATCGCCATGATGATGTTCAACGGCAGTCCGAAGCGGATGTAATCGGTCACGCGGTATCCACCCGGCCCCATCACCAACGTGTTCGTTTGGTACCCGATGGGGGTCGAAAAACTTGCGCTCGCGCCGAACGCGATCGCGATCAAGAGGGGTTTCGCGTCCACTCCAAGCTGCGCGGAGAGGCTCAACGCGATCGGTGCCAACAACACCGCGGTCGCGTTGTTGGACAAAAGTTCCGTCATGAAGTTGGTCAGCAGGTAGAGGGTTCCGATCAACAACCAAGGATTTTCGGTACCCACCCAGCGGACCAATTCGGTGGCCGCCTTCTCCGCCAAGCCGACCTTGCTGATGGCGTAGCCCAACGGGATCGTGCTGGCCAAGAGCAAGAGAATGCGCGGTTCGATCGCCCGCACAGCGGCGCGCACGTCGAGGCACTTGGTGGCCAGCATGAGGCCGATGCCCGCCAAGGCCAGGAAGACGATGGGGGCCAAACCCAAGGTGGCGGCCATGACCACCCCGACCAGGATCGCGGCGGCGATGGGAGCTTTGTGGGGGAAGGTGAGCGTGCTCTCGACCCCCTCGATCAACAGGAAGTCCCCATCGTCGTTGATCTGGCGCAGGGCGTCGGGCTCTCCTTGCACGAGCAGCACGTCCCCCGCGGAAAGTCGCAATTCACGCAGTTGGTACTGGTGCTGCCGACCGCGCCGGCGCAAAGCCAACACCTGGATGTTGTGCTTGCGGTTGAGGCCCAAGTCCCGCACGCGCCGGTCCAAGAAGCGCGACGTGGGCGTCAACACGGCTTCCGCCATGCGCAGGTCCACCGCGTGGATGCGTTCGGTCTCTTTGGGGTCTGCGGTCGACAACGCATCTTGGGCGGCCGGGATTTCGCCCGACAGCATGGTGTGCACTTCCACCCGCTCGGCGTCGGCGACGGCGGTGCCCGGCTCCCACTCGGGGTCGGAGAACAGGTGGTTCAGGTTGCGGGCCGTCGATTCGACGAACAGCACGTCGCCCGCTTGCAGTTGGAGTTCGGGATGGGGCTGCAGCAGGGCTTCTTCGCCTCGCACGAGCTGCAACGTGTTCACGTCTTGATCCTCGGGGAAAGCCTCGGACAGGCGTTTGCCCAAGTAACGGCTCCCTTCGCGCAGCACGATTTCGGTTACGAAGCGCCCCGGGGCCTGCACGGCGAGCAAATCCGCCATGGCCGTGCGGTCCGGAAGGGTGCGCGGGGCCAGCAGCAAGACGTACCCCATGCCCACCGCGACGAAGATCATGCCCAGGGGTGCAAACTCGAAGACGGCAAACCCAGGCCCTCCGCCCTCTTTGTAGAGGGCATCCACCAAGATGTTGGTCGAAGTGCCGAACAGGGTGCACGTGCCGCCCAAGATCGAAAAGTAGCTGAGCGGCAACAGGATGCGCGAGGGGGCGACCCTGGCTTTGCGCGCCAAGGTCAGCGCGATCGGGATCATCAACGCCACGACGGGCGTGTTGTTCATGAACGCGCTGAACCCGATGGCTGGGATGGCCAACACCACCAGCAAACCGCGCAGCCCGGCGCGGGTGCCCATCGATAACACCCGGGCGGCGTAGTCCACGATGCCTGCGCGGTCGAGCCCGGCGCTCAAGACGAGCATGCCGACCACCGTGATGGTCGCCGGGCTCGAGAATCCCGACAACGCTTCGTTGGGCTCGAGGATGCCGCTGACCGCCAAGGCGACGATGATGCCGATGGAGGTCACCTCCATGCTCAGCCAACCCGTGACGAACAGGACGACCGCGATACCGAGCAGCAGCAGGAGGAAGGTCGGTTCGAAAGGCATCTTGGCGGGGAGCGGACGCTCACGCGCCCGACTCACCCTAGACGGTATCCCAAATCACTCCTCCCGGCATCTATCCGCGACGGAATCGGGGTCGGGCGCGGCCTTGGTATGTTGCGATCGCGTGCGCTCAACGGCAGGAGCGCTTCTGGTCGCGGGGTCGGGACGAACTTCTGGGGCTGGGCTCGGGGGCCGGCACTCCACCCACAGCTACATCCCGTAATCCTTCAACTTGTTGTAGAGGGTCGTCCGGTTGATGCCCAGCTCGCGTGCGGCCAAGCTGCGGTTGCCCGCGCAATCGTTGACGACCCGCTCGATCAAGTCCCGTTCCACGTCCTTGAGTTTGTAGCTCTTGAGGGGCAGGTGCGGCCCGCTCGTTTTGGCGACCAGGGGGGCGTGGTTTTCGAGGTGCAATTGCTCGGGCCGGATTTGGCCGCCCCGGGAGAACAGCGCGGCGCGTTCGATCGTGTTGCGCAGCTCGCGCACGTTGCCGGGCCAGGCATACGAGCGCAGCTTGTCCATGGCAGCCGCCGTGAACCCAGTGAACGTGCGGCCTAGCTCTTCGCCGAAGCGCACGAGGAAGCTCACCGCGAGGGGCGCGATGTCCTCGGCGCGCTCGCGCAAGGGCGGGACGACGATGGAGAGCACGTTGAGCCGGTAGTACAGATCCTCGCGGAAATCGCCCTCCTCCGACATGGCGATCAGGTCCCGGTTGGTGGCCGCTACGATGCGGGCGGCCATGTCGAGGTCCACGTTGCCCCCCACTCGGCGGTAGGTTCGTTCCTGCAGGACCCGCAGCAGCTTGGCCTGCAGGGCGGGTGCCAACTCGCCGATCTCGTCGAGGAACACCGTGCCTTCGCCAGCGGCCGCGATGAGGCCCTTGTGCCCTTTGGGATTGCCGCCGGTGAACGCACCGGGTTCGTAACCGAACAATTCGGCCTCCAGCAGGTTCTCCGCGAGGGCGGCACAGTTAATAGGGACAAACGGTTCTTGGGCTCGACTGGACTGGTCGTGCACGGCCCGGGCGATGAGTTCCTTGCCCACGCCGGACTCCCCGGTGATCAGCACCGTCGATTTGGGAGCCTGGGCGACCCGCTCGACGTGTTCGAACACGCGCCGGATGGCCGGAGAGGAGCCCACCATCTGATGGGGGCGCAGATCGGCTAGCTCGCGGCGCAAGCGATCGCGCTCCTCGCGCACGCAACGGCCTTCCAGGGTGCGTTCCAGCACTTCCCGCAGGTCTTCAGCGTCGACGGGCTTCTCCAACAGGTTTTCGGCCCCCAGCCGCATGGCCTGCACCGCGGTGCGCACGTCGGCGTAGCCGGTCAGGATGATCACCGCCGGAGCGTCTTCCTGGCCCACGATTTGGGGCAGGATGTCCATGCCAGAGCCCTCGGGCATGGACAGGTCGAGCAACACTAGGTCCGGCTGGTGCGTCGCTACCTGTTCCAGGGTTTCGCGGCCGTTGGACGCCTCGATGGCGCGGAAACCGACTTCCTGGCACAGGGCGCTCAAACCCATGCGCACCCCCGGTTCGTCGTCTGCGATCAGCACCAAAGCGGCCATGGGGAGGAGTGTAGGCGGCTCGCGGCGGGCTTCACCAGGGGATTCGGGCTCCACCGGCTTCCAGTCCCAAAGCCAAAGCTCTCGCGCTCGCTGCGATCGAGATCCGGAAAGGGTTTCCCGCTTCCCAGCCCGATTGCACCGCCTTGATGCGCGAGCGTCCCGACCTGGTGCAAGGCGTCCGGCGGAGCAGCGAAAAGCGCCACTGCAGGCTCAACCGATCAGGGCCTCCTCCGAGAACCCCTGCGAGGCAGGAGAACGAGCTTTCGAGCTCCTCCTCACCGGAAGCCGAGCGATCGACTTCCAACTCAGCAACCAAACCTAGAGACCGTTACCAAAGGAGCCTCATCATGGGCCTTCGAGTCAACACCAACATCGCCTCCCTGACGGCACAGCGCCACATGAGCGTGGTCACGAACCGCCTGCAAGGGAACTACTCGCGCCTCGCCTCCGGCCTGCGCATTTCCACCGCTGCCGACGACGCGGCGGGTCTGGCCATCTCCGAAAAGATGCGCTCGCAGATCCGTTCGTTCACGGTGGCATCCCGCAACGCCCAAGACGGCATTTCTTTGGCCCAAACGGCCGAAGGCGCCCTCTCGGAAGTGAGCAACGTGCTCAGCCGCATGCGGGAACTGGCCATGCAATCGTCGAACGGCACCCTGTCGGCCCAGGACCGTCTGACCCTGGATGCCGAGTACCAAGCGATGATCCAAGAGATCGACCGCATCGCAACCCAAACCACCTTCAACGACATCAACTTGTTGGACGGTTCGGTGCCTGGTGGTTCGGTCGAAATCCAAGTCGGCATCAACCTGAACGAGGTCATCGATGTGACCCTCGACGACATGCAGGTTGCGAACGCGACGGGCCTCAACCTCGCCGCTACCGACATCACGTCGGCCGCGAACGCGCAAGCCTTGCTCGCGGACCTCGACAACGCGTTGACGTTCACCAACACGACCCGTGGCGACCTTGGTGCCCAGCAGAACCGCATGGAAAGTGCGCTGCGCAGCATCTTGAACGCTCGGGAAAACCTGTCCTCCGCTGAAAGCCGGATCCGCGACGTCGATGTGGCGGCCGAATCGGCGGACCTTACCCGCAACTCGATCATGCAGCAGGCGGCCACGTCGATCCTTCAACAGGCCAACACCCAGCCGCAGATCGCTCTGTCCCTGCTCCAGGGATAACCAAGAAAACGGCCTCTAGTGCCGATCGCTGAGGGGGGGGCTGTCGCTCGCCGGCAGTCCCCCTATCTCCCCGCTCTCAGCTAGCGATCGACCTGGCCCGCTCTTTCCAAGCCAATCTCCGCAGCCCCGCGCGCCTTCTTCGGCCGCACGAGCTGCCCGGAAAACACCCGAAAGCTCCTGCTTTCTGGACCCGCACGCTGACGCGGACTCAGCGCTGTGCCCAGGAAACCGTGGAGGAACAAGAGCCATCGGGGAATCGCCGTCCGTATCCAAATCTACTCCATCCAAGGAAAAGACTCTATGGGACTTCGTGTCAACACCAACGTAGCCTCGATCGGCGCTCAGCGTAACTTGTTCAACGTTACGAACCGCTTGCAGGGGAACTACGCGCGCTTGTCGTCGGGCATGCGCATCTCGACCGCAGCTGACGATGCTGCCGGTCTCGGCATCTCCGAAAAGATGCGTTCGCAAATCCGCTCTTACCAGGTCGCCGGCCGCAACGCGATGGACGGTCTGTCCATGAGCCAAACCGCCGAAGGCGCTTTGGGCGAGGTCGGGAACATTCTGAGCCGCATGCGTGAACTGTCTGTTCAGGCCTCGAACGGTACCTTGTCCGCGGATGACCGCCTTACCATCGGCTCTGAGCTCACGGCTTTGAGCGACGAGATCACTCGGATTTCCTCTGAAACCGAATTCAACGGAGTCTCGCTGCTTGATGGCACGGGTGGTTCTGCTGGTTCTGTGAGTATTCAGGTAGGCATTGACTCTGGGGACTCCATCACGCTTGACTTCTCCAACGCGTTGGCGGCCAGTGACTTGTCTGTCGATACTCTGGACGTCTCCTCGGAGGCAGCTGCTGCCGCTGGTATCGCTACGATCGACGCCGCCATCACCCTGGTGAGTGGCGTTCGCGGTGAGCAAGGTGCGGCCCAAAACCGCCTGCAGTCCTCGATCCGCTCCATCCAGTCGGTCACCGAGAACCTCTCCGCCGCCGAAAGCCGCATCCGCGACGTCGACGTGGCCTTCGAAACCGCCGACCTGACCCGCAACTCGATCCTGCAGCAAGCCGCCACCTCGGTGCTCGCTCAGGCGAACGCCCAGCCGCAACTGGCGCTCAGCCTGCTCGGCTAAACGATCTCCGGATCCTTCCGGACAATGACGGCGAGGGCCCTGCTTCGGCAGGGCCTTCTGCTGTTGGGGGGTTGGTTGGGCCCTCGCGATCTGCGTACACCGGAAAAACTTTCCGGCTTTCCCGCCGCCCGTTCCCAAGCGCAGAGATTGCGTAACGGTAGATCAAGCGCTCGCGCCAAATGCCGATAACCAAGGCGGAACTCCTTCCCATCCATCTCATGGTCAATACAAGCGGAATCTCCTTCGGTGGTCTGGGCAGCGGCTTGGACACCGGTGCCATCATCGATCAGCTCGTTGCGCTGGAGCGTTTGCCCATCCGCCAAATCGAGTCGGATCGCCAAGAAGTGCGCGACAAGATCGACCGCCTCGGGCAGTTCCAAACCCTCGTCAAAGCCCTGCAGGACAAGGCGGAGAGTTTTTCGACGCTGAACAGTTTCCTGTCCTTATCGGTGAGCGGTGCGGACGAAAACATCGCGCGGGTGACCGCCGGCGCGGAAGCCGCGCAAGGCTCCCACACCGTTGAAGTGCAGCGCCTGGCCAGCGTCGACCGCTGGGCTTTCGACCCCGTCGACGATCCGGATCGGACATTAGGGATCTTCCCCTTCCAAGGGGTGAGCTTCACGGTGGGCAACACCTCCTACGACATCCAGGTGGATGCGCCCGATTCCTCGCTCAACAGCGTCGCGGCACGCATCAACGAGGTGGCCGGTGATCACGTTCAAGCCAGCGTGATCAACTCCGGAACGGCGTCCAATCCGGCCTACCAACTGGTTTTGGCCAGCAAGGAAAGCGGTGAAGACGGCCGCATCACGGACATCGATACGACGCTCTTCGATCTCAGCATCGACAACTCGCCCCCGGACGCGCAGGGCGAAAGCACCAGTGCGAACAACATCACCGTGGGCAACAACGCCATCGCGCTGGTGGACGGCTTGCGGGTCGAGCGCAGCTCGAACGACTTCAGCGACATCTTCCCGGGGATCAGCCTGGAGTTGGTTGGCTTGGGCACGACGACCTTCGGCGTGGAGCCCGACCGGGCCACGATGAAGTCCCAGATGGAAGAGTTCATCGAGGCCTACAACGACGTGATCGACTTCATCAACGAAGAGAACACGTTCACGCCCGCTGCAGACGAAGACGGCGTGGGTACCTCCGGGACCCTGTTCGGGGATACGGCTCTGAGCGCGGTGCGACGTGCGATCCAAAACGCCTTGTTCAACGTTTCGAGCGACACCGTCATCAACGATACGGAGGGTTTCTCGACCCTTTCGCTGGTGGGCATCACGACCGATAACGACGGCCGCATGTCCCTGGATGCCACCAAGTTCGAGTCCAAGATCAACGACAACATCAACCTGTTGGCCGACCTGTTCGTAGACCGTGATGGCTTCGAACGGGACCCGGGTGCGGCGGAAAACACCCCCGAGTACTACCAAGATGCAACCGCGGACAGCGGTCTGTTCAACAACCTTGTGCGCGACTTGGACCGCTTGTTTGGCAACCTGCCGAACGGGGATTCCGACGTGCAGCTCGCGGGCATCTTCGATCTGCGCAAACAAACCCTCGAAGCGACGGCGGACCGCATGACGGACCGGATCGAGGCCAAAGAACGCGCTTTGGAGTCGTTCCGTGAAAACCTGATTCTGCGCTACGCGCGCCTCGAGGAATTGATGGGGGGATTGAACGCACAAGGCGCCGCCTTGCAATCCGCCCTCTCCGGTCTGCTTCCCAGTAACTAGCCCCCACAATCCCCATGAACCCGCAAGACGCCAGCCGCGCCTACCTGACGGCGACCATCGAAAACGCGCCGCCCATCCAGATCGTGCGTTTGTTGTACCAAGGCGCGTTGCGCTTCTTGGGCCAAGCGATGGCTTTGGAGGGGGGACCGACGGACTCCGAATTCCGGCCATTGCTGCGCCGGGTGGAAGACATCGTGGTCGAGTTGCGCTTGGCGTTGGATCAGGAGGTGTCGGATGACGCGGCCGTCCCCCAAAACCTCGAGCGTCTGTACCTGTACTGCGAGGATGAGCTCTTCCGCGCCCAGTTGGATCAGAGCATGGAACCCCTCGAGAACGTCAAAAAGGTGCTGATGGTGCTGCTCGACGCTTGGAAACAGCTCGAGTTGGAGACCGGAGAGGCCGCGTGAACGAAGCCGAGATCTTCGCGGCTTTGGACGGGGCGCGGGACGGTCTGCGCCGCTGTCTGGAGGAGTTCGACGGGGTTCCGTCGTCCGATCCCCAAGTCGGGCGCAGCTTTTCGGACGTCCAGCGGGCGTTCGCGTTGCTCGGGAACCTGAACACGTTGTCGGAGCGCCTTCCGGAGAGCGCTCATGGACGGCTGCGCGAGCGTTTGCAGGAGCTGCTGCGTTGGAACAGCATGGTCTCCGCGGTCCTACAAAAAGATCAGCGCAAGGTCGTAGCGATGCTGCAGACCAATCAGGTGAGTTTGAACACGATGGATCACCTGTCGGCGGGTCGCACCAAGGCGACGACGCTCGACGTGTCGGCGTAGGCTGCGAATGCTTGCGACTTCCTAGGGCTTCGGTTCGACCAAGCTCCCCCCGTCGAAAAACCCGACAGGTGTGGTGAGATGCAACGACTGTCGGTTTTCTCGACAGGTGCAAGGGGTGAAAACGGGGTTGGGACGGCCCGGAGCAGTTGGCACGCCGGTTGCTAAGAAGGCATGCGAGGAACTCTCGCCTCTTCCAGCCAACCCCATGTCGATGCTCACTTTCCTTCCCCTCGCTGCGGATGTTTCGCAGGCGCAGGGCCCTGACCTAACCCGCTACTTCGCCGTCCTCGGCGGAGTGGCTTTGGTCTTGATCCTGTTGGCCTTCGGGCTCAAGCGGCTCGTTTCCCACACCACCTTCGGCGTGGGCCGGCAGCGCAAAGGCATGCAAGTGCTCGAGGTGCTGTCCCTGGGAGCGCGCCGGCAGATGGCGGTGGTGCGTTGCTACGACCGCACCTTCGCCCTCGGTTTGGGGGAAAAGCAGGTTTCGTTGATCGCCGAGCTCGACGCCGAGTTGGTGCAGCACGAGAGCGGTCAGCCTCAAGCGACCCAGCAACCCGAGCTGCAGCCCCAACCGCGCCCGCAGAGCCGTCCTCAGAGCCAACCCCAAGCCCGCCAAGCCACCGCCGCGACGGGGCCCGACCCCTTTGAGGCCCTGCTGGAACGCGCGCAGGCCAAGCTACAAGCGCGTCGCGCGGCCGAAACCCAAGTCCCGAAAGCTCGCCCGGCCGCCCCGTCGAGCGCCACGGCTAGCCCCGCGCCCACCCCTTCGGGCGGCCTGCAGGAGCTGTGCTGATGAATACGCGCGCGCTCGCTTGGTTGCCTTTGCTCGGCCTGCTGGTGATTCCCGGTGCTCTTGGAGCGCAGGGAATCGAGCCGGTCGCGACGCCTCCCGCGGTCCCGGGTATGCCCGGACCCGAACGCCTCTCCACGGCGGTAGAGATCGCGTTGCTCCTGACGGTCTTGTCGCTGTTGCCGGCGATCCTTGTGACCATCACGAGTTTCACGCGCATCGTGATCGTGCTGTCCTTCGTACGCCGCGCCTTGTCGGTGAACGAATTGCCGCCCAACCCGGTGCTGATCGGACTGGCCCTGTTCTTGACCATGTTCATCATGGCGCCGGTCGGCCAAGCCGTGCACACCAAAGCCTGGGTGCCTTACCAAGCCGGCGAAATGGAAGCCAAACAGGCCCTGGAAGCCACGTGGGATGAGTTTTCGACCTTCTTGGTGCGCAACACGCGCCCCAGCGAATTGGAGCTCTTCGCCGAGATCGCGAACGGTGGCGGCAGCGACCTGGTGCACGCCGCCAGCTCTTTGCCCCTCGATGACGAGCAAGGCCCCAACCTGGACGACCCGAGTTCGATTCCCGCCCGCGTCGTGATTCCGGCGTTTGTGCTGAGCGAGCTCAAGACCGCCTTCCAAATGGGCTTCCTGTTGTTCTTGCCCTTCCTCGTGATCGACCTGGTGGTGTCGAGCGTGCTGCTCTCCATGGGCATGTTCATGTTGCCACCCGTGATGATCTCGACACCGATCAAGATCCTCGTGTTCGTGTTGGTGGACGGTTGGCACCTGATCACCGAGTCCGTCGTGACTTCGTTCGTGGGCTGACGAGCCCCAACCCCTGATTTCCCATGGAAGGTTTCGACCTACGCATCATCGATCTCGCCCGCGACCTGCTGTGGACGACGCTCGTCGTCGCCGCGCCCGCGCTGGTGATCGGTTTGCTCGTCGGCATTTGCGTCAGCCTCTTTCAGGCGTTGACGTCGATCCAGGAGCAGACCATGAGTTTGGTGCCCAAAATGCTGGCGGTGATGGCGGTCACCCTGGTTTTGCTCGCCCCGGCCTTGGAACTGTTGCGTTCGTTTACCGAGCGCATCTTCCATCAACTCGTGGACTTCGGCCTGGCATGATGTTCCTCGAGGACGGCACCTTGGAGGCGTTTGGCCTCTACCTGACCCGCACGAGTGCGCTCGTGCTGGCCGCGCCCCTGTTGGGCCTATCCGCGAGCTTTTCGGGGGCCAAACTGGGCGTGATCGCCGTCCTTTCGATCGTGCTGTATCTGGCGGGCGGCGAGGCCTTGGGCTACGCGCCGGGCGTCATGGAGTTCGCTTTGATGGCGGGCCGGGAAGTGATGATCGGCCTGTTCTTGGCCTTCATCCTGCACATGGTGCTGCTCGCGGTGCGGGTTGCCGGGGTCATGGTGGGGCACGAAATGTCCTTCAACATGTCCAACCTGGTGGATCCGGGGACGGGTCAGTCGTCGCCGGTGATCGCGGTGTTGTACGAGACGTTGTTCTTGTTGGCGCTGCTGGCGGCCGATGTGCACCTGTGGTTGGTGCGCGCCCTGGCGGCTTCGTACGAGCGTGCGCCGATCGGCTATCTCGACTGGTCTTCGGGAGTGACCGAAACCCTGACGAGCATGTTTTCGCAGCTCTTTACGGCGGGACTCACCTTCGCCGCGCCGGTCATGGTGTTGCTCTCGGTCGTGTCGCTGTTGATGGCGATCCTGATCCGTGCCGTGCCGCAGATCAACGTGATCGAGTTTGGATTCAATCTGCGGGTCGTGGGGGGCTTGGTGGCGCTGCTGCTGTTCTCCCCTTGGATCGCACCCGCTTCGGAAAGCCTGCTGGATGCGCTCATGACGCAACTCAACGCAGGCCTGGACGCACTGGAGGGATCCCATGGCGGATGACCAACAGCAAGGCGAAAAGACCGAAGAAGCCACCCCCAAGAAGCGCGAGGATGCTCGCGATAAGGGGCAAGTCGCTATGTCGAACGAGTTTGTCGTAGCGATGGGCCTCTTGGCGGGCGTGACCGGCATGTACTTCGCGGGCCCCATGTTGCTGGGCGCGGGCGAAAACCTCGTGCGCGCCAGCATGCGCGAGATCGCGACCGGCGGGCCCCAGGAGGGCGAGTCGGTGTTTTTCGTGCAGAGCCTGCAGTCAGCCAGCCGCCGCTTTCTGTTGCCTTTCCTGGCGCTGATTCTGCCGGTGTACCTCTTGAGTTTGCTCGTCGGGTACGGCCAAGCCGGCTTCCGCATCACGCCCAAAGCGGTGGAGATGGACTGGAACAAGCTCAACCCCATCAAGGGTGCCCAAAAGATGTTCGGCGCGCGCGGCTGGGTGCGCACCGGGCTGGCGACCCTCAAAATCACGTTGATTTCGACGGCGGTTGTGGCCGCGATCTTTGTGCAACGGGGCCAGTTGGTTTCCCTGGTGGCTTTGGATTTGCCCACGGCTTTGGCGGAAACCGCGTCGATCCTCGCTCGGGCCGCTTTGGCGGGCGTTGCCGCAGCCCTGCTGCTGGCGGTGATTGACCTCGCCTACCAGCGCTTCCAACACTCCAAAGACCTGCGCATGACCAAAAAAGAGGTGCGCGACGAGGCCAAAAACACCGAAGGCGACCCCCAAATCCGCGCGCGCATCCGCAGCGTGCAACGGGAGATGGCCCGCCGTCGCATGATGACCGAGGTCCCGAACGCCACGGTGGTGGTGACCAACCCGACCCACTTTGCGGTGGCGCTCAAGTACGAAGAAGGCAACGCCGACCGGGCTCCCTGGGTGGTGGCGAAAGGCCTCGACGAAGTGGCGCAAAACATCAAGCGTATCGCGCGCGAAGCCGGCGTCCCGATCGTCGAGGACAAGCCGTTGGCCCGCGGTTTGCACCGCATGGTCGAAATCGGCGACGAGATTCCCGAAGAGCTGTTCGAAGCCGTCGCCAAAGTGCTGGCCTTCGTGCTGCACCCCGATCGGGCGCGCCAAGGCGCTGACCGCACGCTGCAAGGAGCCGCCCAATGAGCGACACCCAATCCAACACCGGCTGGAAAGCCGGCGTAGGCCGCTACGGCGACTGGATCCTGGGCATCCTGGTGCTCGGCCTGTTGGTCACCATGGTGACCCCCATGCCGTCGGGGTTCTTGGACCTCCTGTTGGCCCTCAACATCACCGCCTCGGTGCTGCTGTTGATGGTCACCATGAACGCACGGAACGCGGTCGAACTGTCCACGTTCCCCAGCATCCTGCTGTTCGCGACCCTGTTCCGCTTGGGTCTCAACGTGGCGTCCACCCGCATGATCCTCTCCGAGGGCGAAGCGGGCAGCGTCATCAAGGCATTCGGCAGCTACGTGGCGGGCGATCAGCTCGCGGTCGGCTTGGTCGTGTTCCTGATCCTGGTGATCATTCAGTTCGTCGTCATCACCAAGGGTTCCGGTCGCATCTCGGAAGTGGCGGCGCGTTTCGTGCTCGACGCCATGCCCGGCAAGCAGATGGCCATCGACGCGGACCTGAACGCGGGTCTGATCGACTCGGAAGAAGCCAAGCGCCGGCGCGCGCGCATCTCCTCGGAAGCCGAATTCTACGGCGCGATGGATGGTGCTTCCAAGTTCGTGCGCGGCGACGCCATCGCGGGTTTGATCATCACGGCCCTCAACCTGCTGGGCGGCGTGACCATCGCGGCCATGGGCGGCATGTCCCTGGCAGAAGCTGGCCGTACGTATTCCATGCTGACCATCGGCGACGGTCTGGTCAGCCAGATCCCCGCCCTGTTCATCTCCGTGGCGGCCGGTGTGCTCGTGACGCGCGAAAACAGCGCTTCGAGTCTCGGTCCCAGCTTGATCGGCCAGGTCAGCGGTCGTCCGCGAGCCACCGCCATCGCGGCGGGCTCCATGTTCGCCATCGGCTTTTTGCCGGGCATGCCTAGCTTGCCGTTCTGGATCTTGGCCAGCGTGTTGTTGGTCATTTGGCAAACGACTCGGCACCTCAAGACCGACGAAGAGGAGGCCGAAGCGGCCGCCGAGGCCCGCGCGATGGCCGCCACCGAGAGCAGCGAGCCCGAAAACCCCAACGAAGCCGTTTCCGAACTGCTCAAGGTGGATCGTGTGTGCTTGGAGATCGGCTATCGCCTGATTCCGCTGGTCCAAGACTCCTCCGGCTCGAGCTTGCTCGACCACGTGGCGCAGTTGCGCCGACGCTTCGCGTTGCGCGAGGGCGTGGTGTTGCCGCCGATCCGCATCAAGGACAACATCAAGTTGGCGCCCAACACGTATTCCTTGCTGATCGGGGGCCAAGAGGTGGCCCGTTCGACCGTGGAGCCGGGCCAGTTCATGGCCATGGATCCGGGGACCGCCAGTGGCAGCCTGAAGGGCACCGAAACCGTGGATCCCGCGTTTGGATTGCCGGCCCTGTGGATCGGCGAAAACGCGCGCGACGAGGCCGAAATCATGGGGTACACCGTGATCGACGCCACCAGCGTGTTGGTCACTCACCTGGCCGAAGTCTTGCGCGAACACCTCTCGGACCTGCTCACCCGCGACGACGTCAAAGAGCTGGTCGAAACCGCCAAAGCGGTCTCGCCCGCCGTGGTGGAAGAGCTCGTGCCCGCCAAGATGGGTTACGGCGAAGTGCAAGCGGTGCTGCGCAACCTGCTCAAGGAAGGCGTCAGCGTGCGCAACATCCCCGCGATTCTGGAAGTGCTCGCCGACCACGCCGACCAATCACGCGACGCGGAAGCGTTGACCGAATGGGTGCGCCAGCGTCTGGGTCGCGCCCTGTGCGACGCGCACGCCGACCACGCGGGCACCGTGTACGCGGTCACGCTCGATCCAGCCTTGGAGGCCAAGCTGACCCAAGCGGTTTCCGGCGGCGAACAACCGGTCAGCCCGGCGTGGTTGCAGGCGGTCATCGACCGCGTGGCGCAATCGGTCGCCGATGCCAGCCAAAACGGTCGCGATGCGGTGCTGCTTGTGCGCTCCAACATCCGCCGCTTCCTGGGCGAGCTGGTGCGCACCTCGCTGCCCAAGGTGGCGGTGCTTTCCTACAACGAGGTCGTCCCCGCGAAGGCCATCGAAACCCTGTCCATCGTGAAGATGGAGGACTGATATGACGGTAATCAAAGTCGAAGGGCGCAATCTGCGCGAAGCGTTGGAAAAGGCTAAGTCCGAGTTTGGCGACGGAGCCGTCGTCATCTCGCGCAAGCGTTCTCCCGGACGCGTCACCTTGGCGGTTTCGGAAGCGGCCCCGCGGTCACCCGTGGACCTACTCGGTATGCGGCAGCAGGCGCGCAGCTTGCTCGCCAGCAAAGTCGACGTAAACCATACGAACACCGCGGCGATCCGGCGTTGCCTCACGCAGCGCGGGGCTTCCCCGACCCTCATCCAAACCATCTGCCAAAACGTGCAACAGCAGGCGGCGAGCGGCGCTCACCCGTTGGACTTGGCGGGGGCCGAGTTGGCGCGCAGTTTCCCGGTCGCCAAAGGTCGCCACGAAGCGGGCCGCACGACCTTGATGGCGTTCGTGGGGGCTTCGGGAGCCGGCAAAACCACCAGCCTCGCGAAGTTGGCCTACCGCTTGGTGCAAACCGGCCGCAAGGTCGCGCTCGTGACCCTCGACGTGTATCGCGTCGGCGCGGTGGAGCAGGTGCGGGCCATGGGCAAAAACGTGCACTGCAAGACTTTGGCGGCGCGCGACGTGCTGCAACTGCGCTCGCTGCTGCAGCGCGAAGACCGACCGGACCTGATTCTGCTCGACAGCACCGGACGTCCCGACAAGGACGGAGAAGCTCTGCGGCGGCTGCAAACGGCTTTGCGCGAGTGGGACGAGCCCGTCGACCTGCAGGTCTTTTTGGTGGCGGAAGCCACCATGCGTCCGATGGCGCTGGAAGAGGAGCTGCAACGCATGGGCCCCCTGCCGTTCGCGGGCGCCATCTTGACCAAGACGGATGAAACGCGCCGACCGGCGCCCGTCATGGAGTACCTCGCCAAAAAAGGTTTGGGCCTCGCGTTCCTGAGCAACGGACGAGACCTGAAAGAAGACTTCCACCGTGCGGGCGGCGACGCCTTCGCGAACCTCATGCTCAAAGGCCGTGTTCAGTAACGCCCATTCCCCGAAAACCATGCAATCCACCATGAATCCTGCTCGCTTCGGTGCTCCTTTTGTCCTCGTAACCGGGGGCAAAGGTGGCGTTGGAAAAACCACCGTAGCGGCCAACCTGGGCGTGCAGATGGCGCAAGAAGGACACAGCGTCTTGCTGGTCGACCTCGACCTGGGCCTGTCCAACCTGGGGCTCTTTTTGGGACTGCAGGATGGTCCGACGGTCGAAGACGCTCTGGAAGGGCGTGTGTCGTTCGAAGCTTGTTTGCGTGAGGGCCCGCAAGGAGTGCGCGTTTTGACCGCCTCGAACGGGTCGGAGGCCATGGGCGCTTTGACCGTAGAG
>JAUHXY010000227.1 GCA_030426785.1 bacterium | reverse complement strand
GTGCCAACAGGCGCTGGCGGCCGGTGAGGGATACCAAGGAACCTTCCGCCCGATTTACGAGGCGTACAAGGATCGCGTGTACAACATCTGCTACCGCATTACCGGCAACGCTACGGATGCGCTCGACGCCTCCCAAGAAGCGTTCAGTCAGGTGTTCCGTCGACTTGAAGGCTTCCGTTTCGAATCGAAATTCTCGAGCTGGATCTACCGAATCTCCGTCAACGCCAGCATCGATCTGCGTCGGAGGGCCGTGAGCCGGCGCTCCAATTCCCTCGATACCCTGCGCTCGAATCCGGAAGCGGATCGGCCCCAGTTCGAAGACTCGCGCCACGAGCGTCCCCAAGCGGTCGCCACCCGCCACGAGCTCGAAGCCGAGGTCCAGGACGCGATTCTCAGGTTGAGCCCCAAGCTGCGGGCCGTCATCGTCCTGCGCTACATCGAGGGCATGGCGTACGACCGGATCGCCGAGACCCTGCAAATCTCTCTCGGAACCGTAAAATCCCGGCTTTCTCGGGCTCATGCGGCCATGGATCGGGAACTTTCTCCGGTCATCGACCGTCATTTTATGGCGTAACGGCCCCTACAGGCTTCCCATGGACCCCCGAGACCCTCTTCTTCTGCGCTGGCTCAGCCGAGTGCAAAGCGATGCCCCCCTGGAATTGGGGGCGGGGGCAGGAGATCCGTCCGTGGGATTGAGTCCCGGGGAGGCTCAGGTCTGGCGCCGCCTACAGCTCGTTCAAGGCCTGTTGGGCACCCTCGACCACCGCACGGCTCCTGGGGAGCTGGATGCCCGCATCGCGGAGATGGTCCAGAAACTGGATGCTCCGGAGCTGGTCGTCGAGCTGGAGCCCCAGCCGGCTTCCCCCTTCGAAAGCACCGATCCTGCGGTCCCCACCGAAGCGCCCGAGTTCCTTGACCGATTGGTGCGTCAAAAGTTTGAGGTGATGGCCGCGGAGATGGCAAAGGCCCAAGAGCGGCAAGCGGACCAAGAACGGCAAGCGGCCCGCGCTCGACGACGTTTGGCCCGACCCTTGCGACGCGTTTCGCTGGTGGCTTCGGGTCTGCTCGTCGTTGTGCTCATGCCCTGGGGCGCCATGCTGGCCAAGCACCAAGGCGGTGCCACGATCCAGCTCACCGAATACACCAGCTTGGACGGCCTGCGCGCCGCCCATCCCGAAGCCGCGCACTTCGCCAGCCAAACCGGAGAGTTCGGCGTGTTCTTCGGTGAACAAGGATCGCAAGACGACGCCCGCGAGGGCGAGGGCCGAGGAGACCGAAAATAGTGGCTCGCGCGATCGTGCATCGCGCCCGGAAACGGGCGACCATGGTGGCTCTCGCCGCTGGGTTGTGGATTCCGGTGGCGCTGCCCGGTTGCGATAACGGTCAAGTCCGCGCCGAGACCGATCTGATCGGCCAAGGAGGCGGTTCGAGTTCCGTGCAGGGCCTCCGAGCGATCATCGAGCGCATCCAAGCAGCGCCTGAACAGATCGCCTTCGAAGGCACCCGTCGTGTCGATCGGTTTGCCGAGACCCCCACGGTTTCCTACCGCGAACGAGTGGCCGGTGACGGGGAAGGTGGCTTCCAACTCGAAGTGTTGGAAGTGATCTCTGCAGGTCTGGACACGACCACCTTCCGGCAAACCCAAGCGCAAACGAAAGGTTTCCAGCACCGGTACGGCGGCTTCCGCATTCACGACGCGGACAAGTTCCAACGCAACTACCAGATCTCGATCCTTTCGAAGGCGGAGAAGGTGGCGGGCGTGGATTGCCACCGCTGGCACATCGCCAAACAGGACGACGGCGCTCAGCATTTACCGATCGATCAACCCAACCATTTCCTGGTCGACTTCGATCCGAACACGGGGTTGGTGTTGCGCTGGCAAGAGATCGACGCGTTTGGAAACCTGGTTTCCAAGGCAGAGTTTGAGACGATCCAATTCGGCTCCCCGAGCCTTGCGATGCACCAGTCGCGGCTGACGGAAACGCCTCTGTCTCTAGACGCCGATTTGGAAGCGGCGGCGGGCTTTAAGGTGCTGCGGCCCAAGTTGCTGCCGCGCAACTTCCAACTCAACCAAACCAGCCTCGTCCACGACGGACAACGACGCTGGATCCGCCAAGTGTTCAGCGACGGCGTGGAATCGCTGCTTCTGATGCACCGCGCCCCGTTCTTTACGGCGGGGGATACGGCGTCCACGATCGGTGCCCTCGTGAACGGGGATCGCACCGTGGTGATGGGGACCGTGAACAACGTGGAACTCATCGCTGAAGGCAAGCTCTCGTTGGACGAGATGCAGGACTTCGTGTCCTCCTGTTTCTAGGGCGTAGTGGTGGGTGTGGGATTGGGCTTGAGCCTGGTCTCGTTGCGCCTCAGCGCACGCGGAGGGGCTGGATTTGTGCTCGGCGTGGCTATGGCCACGCCTGCGCAAATCCAGCCCCTCCGAGTGCACTGAAACGCAACGATCCTCAGGCTCAAGCCCAATCCCACACCCACCACTACGCCTTAACTTTTTTTGGATCGTTTGGTGTCTGTGTTTTTATGCGCGGCGCGGTGGAGCCGCGCTAGCGCGTGAGTAGCGAACTTCCTAATCGGAGTCGGGGGCGGGGTCGGTGGGGTTGGTGCCGGACTCTTGTTGGTGGCGAAGGCGGCTGCGTTGGCGGGCCAGGTGTTGGAGGTTTTGTTCCTCGTCGTATTCGTCGACGATGTCCTCTCCTAAAAGGCTTTCGAGGACGTCCTCGAGGGTGACGACGCCCTCGAAACCGCCGTATTCGTCGGTGACGGCGACGAGGTGGACGCGCTTGGTGAGGAAGTGCTGGAGGAGTTCGTGCCCCCGCATGGTTTCGGGCACGAAGAGTAAGGGGTGGGCCAGGTCGCGCAGGATGAGGTCGTTGCCGTGGTCCGGGGAGAGCAGGGCGTCGAGGACCTCGCGGCGGTGGACGAGCCCGACCGCGTTATCGGGATTGCCGCCCTCGGTGATGGGCACGCGGCTGTGGTTCCAAGTGGTGATCTTTTCCGCGATCTGCTCGAGGGGCATATCGGCGTCGAGGGTTTCGACCACCGTGCGTGGGGTGAGCAGGTTTTTGGCGGTGACCTTGTCGAGGGCCAAAGCGTTTTCTACCCAACGGTGCTCCTCTTCCCGCATGGCTCCGCCCTCGGTGGCGAGGCCGGAGACGACGACCACTTCGTCTTCGCTGGGGCCGGGGTTTTCTTTCCCGCCCAACAAGCCCATGGCCTTTTCCGCCAGCCAAACGATCGGCCACACCGACCAGATCATGATCTGGAGCGGCCAGACGATTCTGGTGGCCAAGCTGTTGGCGTAGCGCACCCCTAGGCTTTTGGGGATGATTTCGGTCAAGGCTAACACCAAGACCGTGAAGATGGCCGCGAACAGGCCCACCGAGGCGCTGCCGTACTCCTTGCCGACCAACGCGCCGCACCATGCCGCACCGGCGGTGTGGGCGATGGTGTTGACCGTCAAGATCGCTGCGATCGGCGCTTCGACGTCCTCCCGCAGCTTGGCAAGCCGCCGCGAGCCACGACGCTTTTGGGCGACCAACACACCGATCTGCGAAGGGGTGATGGAGTAAAGAACCGCCTCGAACAGCGAGCACAGAAAGCTAGCCAGCAACGTGAGGCTAGCGACGATGATGATGAGGGTCACGGGGGTCTAGAGGCGGAAGCGGCCCGGGGAGGGTGGCCAGCCAGCCGCCAGCTTAACCCATGCGACTTCCGGCCGCGCAAGGCGTTGGGCAGTCCTCTGGGTCCCACTCCGCTCGGCGCGGACGTGCAGGTCGGGCCACCTTGGAGCCTGTTCCTGGGCCGAAGTGGAATGAAATGGGACGCGGTGGGAAAGGATTTCGGGGTTCGGGGGCTTTTTGGGGGGCGAGTTGGGATTTGCGGCTTCCCAAGCGAAGGTGGGGTAGTCTTGGGTGTTCGCAAGAAGTCATCGAATCACCGCACCGACCATGTCCGATCAAGAGAAGCCCTTCGAAGAGTCCGACCTCGAGTCCCCGGAATACCGGGAGCGCTTGATGCGCAAGATCAACTGTTTGATCGCTGTACTCGAAGTGGCGAGCGCCAAGGTCAAGCGTTCCATCGACGGCCCCGATCCGGACCTGGAGCGGCTCGTTCGCATCCAAACCAACCTCTCCAGCACCCTGGAGGTCTGCCGGCGAGCGCGGCGTGCCTTGGAGCGCCGCGAAACCTTGCCGGAAGGCCTACCCGAAAACCTGGCGGCGGTGGTGCGACAAGCCGGCCAACTGGATCGCAAGCCGATCCCCAAAGGGGCGCGCCAAGAGATGACTTCTCCGCGGGAAGCCGAACACTTCCAGGCCATGGGCTCTATCCAGCGGGATGAAATCCAATCGGTGGACCTCGACCAACTGGCGCGCAAACTGACCGAATAAGACCCGACGCTCCTCCACTTCCTTCCTCCGCAGCACAGGGCAGGCCACGCGCCTGCCCTGTGCTTTTGGGTTGGATGGCCATAACAAGACCCCGCTAAGAGGGCTTGAACTGTGCCGAATTGAGCAACCGCGGGAAGGATCGGGCGGAAGTGCCTTCCCTGAGCGTTGCGAAGGGGCAAGATGCCCGCAGGAGATCCCCCCATGAGAAACACCACGGCCCTCATTCTGCTTTCGCTCGCCCTCGGTTCCTGCCGCATGACCGAAGCCCCGCAACTGTCGGCAAAGAGCGACGCCCTGACCCAATACGTTTGGCGCGGCCTGCCCATGTCGGCCCGTCCGGTCGCGCAGGGCTCCATGACCGCCGACTTCCAAGCCCACGAAAACGATCGTCTGCGCATCACCGCTTGGGGCTCGATGAGCCTGACCGCCGGCAACGGCGACGCGGTTTTCCAAGACTCCGAGATCCTCGATCTCGACGAAACGCGCTTCATCGCTGACTACTCGCACGCGTTGGATGGCCGCCTCGGTGAGAACTTTCACGCCGGTGTCATCAACTATGCTTACAGCTCCCCTGGCAGCTCGACGCGCGAACTGTACGCGGGCACCCATTGGACTTGGGACGAGTTCCTGTCGACCCTGACCATCTACTGGGACGTGGACGAGCGCGACGGCATGTATCTGAACGGCTCGGTGGGCCGCAACTTTCAGCTCGACGAGGACCTGCCGGGTTACTGGCGCGTCAGCCTCGGCTTCGGCACCAGCGGCTTCAACCGCAACACGTACGGCGACGACGACGCGGGCTTCGCGGACCTCGTCGGCGAACTCGGTGCGACCAAGCAGCTCAACAAAAACACGCAGGCCCGCGCCTACGCCGCCATCTCGAACCTCTTCGTCGACGACGCCGCGCTCGATGCCGCCAGCATCGAAACCCTCAACTTCTGGTTGGGCGCGGGTTTGAGTTGGAGTTTCTAGACCACGGCTGAGGCTGCGCCCTCAACTTCCAGTTTGCAGAAACACCCGGTCGCCTTTTGCGGCGGCCGGGTGTTCGTTGTTGTTTGGAGTGTTCCGGCGCGCGAAATCATACCCATCCCCCTTCAATGCCGCGCCGACCGCATGTAGCGGAAGTCGGTCAAGAAGGTGCGGGAGCCGATCTTCGCGATGATGGGGGGGATGCGCTTGTAGTGGTTGAGGTTGACGCGGTGCGAGAGGCGGTCGACGAAGTCGCCGTCGAAGCCGTCGGCGATCATCTCTTCGCGGGAGTAGCGCTGCTCGACCATGCGGTAGAGGGCTTCGTCGGCTTGGGCGTAGGTGAAACCTAGGTCGGCCTCGTCGGATTGGCCTTCGAAGAGGTCGGCGGACGGGGGTTTGTCGATGAGCGGATCGGGGATGCCGAGTTGGCGGGCGAGCTGAAAGACCTGGTGCTTGTAGAGATCGCCGATCGGGTTCAGGGCGGAGGCGCCGTCGCCGAACTGAGTCGAATAGCCCAGCAAGAGCTCGGTCTTGTTGCTGGTGCCGATCACCAAAGCGCGCTCCTCGGCGGACAGGTCGTACAGCACGATCATGCGCGCGCGCGCCATGACGTTGCCCCGACGGGTACGCTCCTCGATCGATTCTTGGTCGAGGTAGCCGTCCACCATGTCCCCGATGGGCACCAGCCGCGTGCGCACGCCAGTTACGTCCGCCACGAGCTTGGCGTGGTGCAGGGAGTCGGGGTGCGACGTGGTGTAGGGCATCATGACCGCCAGCACGTTTTGGGGGCCGAAGGCCTTGGCGGCCAGGGCGCACGAAACGGCGGAGTCGATGCCCCCCGAGAGACCGAGCACGGCCTTCTGAAAGCCAAAACAACCCGCTTCCTCGGCGAGGAAGCGCACGAGCATGTCTTCGACCAGGGCCGGCTGAATGTCGAGGCGGGTCACGGGCGCTCCGTTACTGGGCACAGGGGGTCGACTCGTCGAGGCGCCGCTGCAGTTCGCGGGCGAACAAGAGCTGCTTTTCGTCCCGCCGCAAGGGCGTGATGACGCGGGCTCGCTGGGTGCTTTCTTTGGATAGGGTCACGTCGAGCACTCCTTCGTCAAAGTGATCCAAGCAACCCAATTCGGCGGCGTGCGCGTCCAACGCCCGCGTTCCGCCGCTGAACATCACGCCGTCTTCGTACCCGATGCGATTCGTGTACAGA
>JAUHXY010000003.1 GCA_030426785.1 bacterium | reverse complement strand
GCCGGGCCGACGAAAGCGATCCCCAGGCTCCATCCTGCGAGTGCCCCCGCGATCCAAGTGCGCATGCCCATGGCAACAGGATAGGGGATCGGGCGGGAGCGTGGAAGGCAACCAGGCCCGCGTCTCGGACTGTGTCCCGCACGGGGCGGATGCAGGGCTAAGCGCGCCGCAGGGCCCGCACGCGCTGGGGCGGACAGGCGGGGACGAGCATCACGTCGTCCTCCAGGCGCAGCACCTGCCCTGGAACGCGCAGGGGCCGGATGGGTGCGCTTTCGAGCGGCGCCTCTTCGGCCGCTACCGCGTACACCCGCGCGAGGTGCGCGCGGTTTCGAAAGACCCACGAAAGCATGATCCCAGCTCTATCGACAAGCGGCGCCGATCGCCTAAAGTGCGGGGCTGCGCCATGAGTCACGAACCCCGATCCCACGGCCCTGAGCGGGTCTTACAGCACCCTTTCCCGACCCCGCAGCGGGAAAAGGAGCAGGCGTGGGATGTGGTCGTGGTCGGCGCGGGCCATGCAGGCATCGAAGCGGCGCTCGCGGCCGCCCGCCTAGGACAACGCGTGGCCTTGGTCAGCCTGCGCGCGGACCGCATCGGAGAAATGAGCTGCAACCCAGCCATCGGCGGGTTGGGCAAGGGCCAAATCGTGCGCGAGGTCGATGCACTCGGCGGCGCGATGGCGCGTATCGCCGATCAAACCGGTATCCAGTTCCGCATGCTCAACACGCGCAAGGGGGCAGCGGTGCGGGCCCTGCGCTGCCAATCCGATCGCCACCTGTACCGCGCAGCGGCCACCGCGTTGGTGCACGCGCAGGTCGGCGTGGAAGTGATCGAGGGGGCCGTGACCGGGCTTGAGATTCGCGCCGCGGAGCCGCATCCCGGTAGCGGTCCCTGGCGCGTCACCGGCGTGCAACTCGGGGACGGGCGGTCCCTGCACGCCGGCGCGGTCATATTGACCGCGGGCACCTTCCTGCGAGCGGTCATGTTCCAAGGGGAACAGCGCGCCGCCGGCGGTCGCGTAGGCGAAGACAGCGCGGACGAACTCTCCGCCCACATCGAACGCTTGGGTTTGCGTTTGGGGCGTTTGAAGACCGGGACGCCGCCGCGGTTGCGCAAAGAGTCGCTCGACTTCGGCGCGATGGAGGAGCAGGGCGGGGATCGCGACCCCGCGTGCTTCTCCTACGCGACCGACCCCGCGCGCTTCCCCGAGCAGCCGCAGGTGCCCTGTCACATCACCTACACCGATGAACGTGCCCACGCGATCATTCGGGAGAACATCCATCGGGCGCCCATGTACATGGGCGCCATTTCGGGCGTGGGCCCGCGTTACTGCCCTTCGGTGGAGGACAAGATCATGCGCTTCGCGGACCGCGAACGGCATCAGATCTTCGTGGAGCCCGAAGGTCTGGACACCGATGCGATCTACGTGAACGGCGTGTCGACGAGCCTGCCCGCCGAGGTGCAAGAAGCTTTTGTGCGGACCGTTCCTGGGCTGGAACGCGCCGAATTTTTGCGCCACGGCTACGCGGTGGAGTACGACTTCCTCCAGCCGAGTCAACTGACCCACACCCTGGCCGTGCGGCACGTGCCGGGGCTCTATTTGGCGGGTCAACTCAACGGCACCTCCGGATACGAAGAAGCTGCCATCCAAGGCCTGCTGGCGGGCGCGAACGCGGCTTTGTGGCTGCGCGGCGAGCCCGCGTTCACCCTGGGACGCCACGAAGCCTACGGTGGCGTGCTGGTGGACGACTTGATCCTGACCGACCCGCGCGAGCCCTACCGCATGTTCACCAGCCGGGCCGAACATCGCTTGCTCCTGCGTCACGACAACGCGGATCAGCGTTTGACAGAGCGCGGCGCTGCGGTGGGGCTGGTGGAGCCCGCAGCCTTAGCCCGTTGGCGACGCAAAGCCGAGCGCATCGCCGAAGGCCGCCGTTTGCTGCAGAGCTTGCGCGGACCGGGCGGCAAGTCCGCCTACGATCGCTTGCGCCGGCCCGGCGTGAGTCTGTTGCGCGATTTCCAGGACCTTCCGGAGGTCGCCGCCTTGGGCCTAGGACCTGAAGAACGGGAAGCGTTGGAAGTGGAGGCCAAGTACCAGGGCTACATCGAACGCCAGGAGCACTTGGTCGAACGCATGGCGGAGCAGGAGGCCACGCCCTTGCCCGCCGACTGGGACTACCACGCGCTCGAAGGGCTCACCGGCGAAGCGAAAGAAAAGCTCGCGCACCTGCGACCCCACACCCTGGGTGCCGCCGCGCGCATTGCCGGCGTGCGGCCGCCGGACGTGGCGTTGCTCGCCATCCACTTGCGTCGGCATCGCGAAGCGCGCACGGGCGCGCAGGACCATCGGGAAGCGCGAGACGGCGCGCAGGCCTAAGCGTCGTCTTCGCGGCCCGGAAGGTGGGCCTGGGGCGGCGGCGTGTAGGGCCGCAGCTTGCCGTGCAGCACCGCGAGGGTTTCGTAGCGCTTTCCATCCCGCTCAACATAAGCGTTCTCCACGCGCTCCATCTCCTCGAGGAAGGTCGGATCGTCGTAGTAGTAGTCGCGGAAGGGACCTTGGGTGCGACCCAACACCTGCGCGTCGAAACCGTTGGCATCCATGAACGCCAAGGACCGGGGAATGTCGGCCATGGACGACTGCACGAACAGGATCTCGCCTTCCGGACGCAAGCGCTTGTGGCCGTCCAGGATCAAGGAGTCCAGGTAGTAGCGCCGATTTTGCTTGCCGCTCTTGCAGAAGGGAGGATTGGCGACGATCAGGTCGAAGCGTCCTTGGGTGTACAGCCAGTCGGCGACCCGTAGTTCGAGCTGCGTATCGGTACCGCAGTTGGCTTCGAAGTTGATCTTCGTGGTTTCCAGCAGCTCCGGAGTGATCTCCGTGGCCACGATGCGGCGTGCCCCTTTGCGGTGGAGCAGGATGGTGTGGTTGGCCACGCCGGCACCCAGCTCGAGCACTTCTTTGCCCTCGACCAGGTTGGTACGGGCCAGCACGGCCGCCAAAAACTCACCGTGGGGGGTAGGCGTCCAATCGTCTTGGCCCGCCTGCAGGTCCATCTCAAGGAGGGAGGATTCAGGTTTCATGAGGCTACTCGGGTCGCGGTCCGTCGTAGGGGTGGGGAAGGTCGTTCGCACAAGGGAATGGACCGCGCACACGAAGGGTATCAAATCGCTGCATGTCGCGCTCCAAGACCCCCCTGCATCGGGCATGGTGCCCACACCCGACGCGGCAGTCTCCGCAACACACCCAGCTCCCTCTAGGCCATCTTCCGCCGGGTTGGGAGGGACCACTTGTGCCGATCTTGGAAACGGCAGCTCGCGCGTCCGGTGGGCCGCGATTCCCTAGCAGAGACTCATTTCTCGCAAGAGGGATCTCCACTCCACCGTTGGTGGGCGACAATGCCTAGACTGAGGCCCTTCATCTCCGCCCTGCCAGACGGATGAGACGCCGCCGAGGGGCGCGCAGCCACTCTGGTGTCGGGGCGTTCTCACGATCATGGGCATCATCGGCGGCAAACTCGGCTACTACACCCTGCGCTCCCTGGGGCGCGGTCCACGGGTGGAGCGCAACGATCAGCACCACTCCTTGGGCGGGCTGGATCTTGAGGTTTGGTTTGGCGACGGCTTGACGGATGCCGTGCGCGATCGGGTCGTCATCGATTTCGGCTGTGGCGAAGGCCACATGTCGGCGGAGCTAGCCCTGCGCGGAGCGCGCAAAGTGATCGGGGTTGACGTGCAAGAGGCGCGCCTCGCGATCGCGCGTCGGCACGCCGAAGAAGCGGGGGTGGCGGAGCGCTGCGAATTCACCACGCGCATCACCGAAAAGGCTGACTTGATCCTCAGCAAAGACGCCTTCGAACACTTCGACAATCCCGGGTCGGTCCTGGGACAAATGGCGGACATGTTGCTTCCGGGGGGCCACGTGTTGGCCGCGTTTGGACCGACTTGGCTGCACCCGCTGGGAGGGCACGGCTTTTCGATCTTCCCCTTCTCGCATTTGATCTTCACCGAGAAGGCGCAAATCCGTTGGCGCCGAGACTTCCAAGACGACGGGGCCACCTGCTTCGCCGAGGTCGACGGGGGTCTGAACAAGCTCACCATCCGCAAATTCGAAAAGTTGGTGGCGGCGAGTCCCTTCGAACTCGATTGGTTGCAGACCGTGCCGATCCGCGGCCTCAAGCTGCTCAAGACGCGTTTGTTGCGCGAAGTGGGCTCTTCGATCGTGCGCTGCCAACTAAGGCGCCGAATCGACGACGCGCCGCACCGCAACGGGGCGGCGCAGCGCGCGGAAAGCCGAGACGTCCACTCCGTCTAGAAGACGACGCTCAAGCCGTTGGAGAAGTTGGAGGCGCCACCCATCTCGCGGTGCCAAAGCTGGAAGTGCCAGGTCTCTCCGGTCTGGATCGTGTTGGCTTGATTCGGAATCGCGTAGGGCACGTCAAAACCCGAACCGAAGTGCGAGGTGCCGCTCATGTTGATGAGGGTGCCGCTGTTGTCGAACTGTCCTAAGGATTGCATCACCGTGCCGGCCACGTTGTAGCGTCCGATCGTCTCGCCGGCGGCGGTGCTAAGGCACAATCGACCTTGGCTGACGGCAACACCTTGGAAGTCGCGGCCGCTGCCAATCAAGAAGTAGCCGAACTCGCCCGGCGGCCCAGAAACAGCCTCCAGGTGCAAACCGGTGAAGCCAACCGCGGTCCAAACCCCGGAGATCTGGGTCGAAGCTCCGGTGGAGTTGGGGTCCATCGGGTCGCAAAAGGTGTCGCACGGGGAGCCCGAGCGCGCGCAATCGACCTTGGCGATCGTTTCCCGCAGGGTGATCTCGGCGGCGAGGCGCGCGGTGTTCCAATCGATCAATCCGCCCACGTGCACGTGTCCGGCCGCGTAACACGGGGTGAGCGCGCCAGGATCGTCGTGCAGCTCCTTGTACCAAACGCCGTTGTAAGCGATGAACTCGCTCAAGAACCCGCCGCCGTTACCGGAGAAGCAAACCTCCGGGTCCAATCCCAGGTTGGCCTGGTCGACCGCTTGCACGATGCGCTCTACCGGCAAGCTGGAGTAGCGATAGGTACCTGCCGGCACGCTCGCATCGGGCGGGGTGGGCGTTGGCATGCGCGGCGGGGTGTAGTCCTGGAACCAGACGGAACGATTGATCTGGTTCATCTCCACTTCCCAACTCATGTTGATGCCACCTCGGCTAAAGGTGATGATGGCTTCCGGCGCTAGGAAGTTCGCGAACGTCCAAAAATCCGTCGTGGTGTCCTGGTAGTCGACTTCGAGATCGCCCATCCCTTGACCGCAGGAGCTGCAGTCGGCGGGCATGAATTCGGGGAAGTACGCGTAGATGTCGTAGCCGCGCCCCTCCCAATCGGATCCGATCCAGCCTTGCGGGTTTTGGGCTGGGTTCGGAGAAAAGCGGCGCAAAGCTTCGTTGCTCGGCGGCCAGTAGCCGGTGAGCAAAATGCGCGGACGGGTGCCGAGCGGCGCCGTGTAAGTGGTGCTTTGCGCCAGGGGACTATGGTCTTGCAACGCGGACAAAGGAGCGCTGGCCAGGGGGCGGCTGGCGACGGCGGGTTCGCGCACGCCTTGGGGCGCGGCCAAGGACCAAGAAGCGCACAACCCGATCAGGGCGACGCAGGACATCGGTTTCGGAATGGTTCGCATAAGGGGCGGATTCAAGGGAATGGGAGACCCTTGCATGCTACCACAGGCGAAACCAACGGCCGGGAAAGTGGTCCGAAGTCTCGCGGTGCTCTACAAAGCGCTCTTTAAGATCGCGATGGGATCCCCACTCGCGCCCGGAATGCGCTCAAAGCTGGTGCCCTCGGCCGCATCCAGGACGGAAATGCCCGCGTCTTTCAAAGCGTCCCGCAGGGCATCCGCACGGGCGTAGTCCTTGTCGCTGCGGGCTTGGGCCCGAGCCGTCAGCACCTGTTCTACCCAATGGGCCAATTCCGAGTCTTCGGCAATGCCGGCTTGCTCCACGCGCTTCAGGTCGCCGGGTTGGAACAGGCCGATCAGCCGGCCCAAATCCCGGAGTAGGCGAAGGGTGCCGGCTTGCTCGGCCTCGCTTTGGTGGTTGGCGAGGGCCGCCAGTTGGAACAAGGCGGCCACCGCTTCGCCCGTGTTGAAGTCGTCGTCCATGGCCTCGCAAAAGGCGGCGCGCAGCGCTTGTGCCTCGGCGTGGGCCGAACGGCTCAGGACTTCCTCGGGTTGTACGGCGCTCTCTTCGTCCAGCAACTCCCCGAGCTGGCGGTACAAACGCACCAAGCCGGTCCGCGCGGCGTCCAGCGCCGACGGTTCAAAGTCTACGGGCCGCCGGTAGGGGGAGCGCACCAAGAAAAAGCGCACCGCCGGAGCGCCGTACGTGTCGAGCAGGTAGCGCGCGTTGAACTGCTTGGAAAAATCCGCGTCCTGCATGCGCGCATCGCTTTTGCCGATCTTGCGGCCCCCGAACTGGACGAGGCCGTGGTGCATCCAGATGCGCGCGAAACCATCCCCATGCGCTTCGCTCTGCGCGATCTCGTTCTCATGGTGGGGGAACTTGAGGTCGTCGCCGCCGCCATGGATGTCGAACTCCGGTCCATTGATCTCGCTCGACATGACCGAGCATTCGATGTGCCATCCCGGGCGGCCGGGACCCCACGGACTCTCCCAAGACGGTTCGCCGGGCTTTGCCTTTTTCCACAGGACGAAATCGGCGGGATGCTCCAATGCGTCCTGCGCGGCAATGCGCGCGCCTGCCTGCATGTCCTCGATCTTGCGCCCCGAAAGCTTGCCGTAATTCGGCTGTTCCAGGACGCGATAGTAGACGCCGTCGGGGGCGTCGTAGGCCTTGCCGGCGTCGATCAAGTCTTGGATGAAGGCCACCATCTGGTCCACAAAGTGGGTGCAGTGGGGTTGGTCGGTGATGGTGGTCACACCGAGCTCTTGCAGGAATTCGCGGTACTGCTGGGTGTAGTGTTGTGCTACCTGTTGCCAGGTTTGTCCCGTCTTGGCGGCCTTTTGGATGATCTTGTCGTCGATATCGGTGATGTTGACAACGAACTGCACCTCGTAGCCGCGCACCGCGAGCCAGCGCGCGATGGTGTCAAACACCACCGGTCCCATCAGGTGCCCCACGTGGCAGTCGTCGTACACCGTCGGCCCGCACAGGTACATGGAGACGCGGCCGGGAACCAAAGGCTCGAAAACCTGGGTTTGACGGGTCAAGGTGTCGTGGATGCGGATCGGCATGCGACCAAGGTAGGGGAAGGGGCGAGGACGGGCCAGCTTGAGCGCGGGGCCCTGGGGAGCAAAACAAGCAGCAGAAAAGAATCGGTCCCCCGGGAGCGTGCGCATCGCTGCGCGAACACCACCGGGGGACCGCTGCGCCGATTCGAGTTCGGCGAAGGCGTCGGGCTTAGGCGTTGGCCTTGCCTTGACGCTGACGGGCCTTGGAGATCAGGCCGGCGTCCAAAAGGACCTTGTAGGCTCCTTTGCGGTCCATGTCCTTCAGCGCCTTGGTGGAGACGCGCACGCGCACGAATTCGCCCAACTCGGGGACCCAAATGCGCTTGGGTTGCACGTTGACTTTGAACTTGCGCTTGCTGCGCCCGGTGATGTTGAGACCGATGCCCCCGTTTTTCTTGGGGAGACCACGGCGGGCGATGGTGCCGCCGGCACGGGTTCCACGCTTGGTGACCGAACAGACTCGAGACATGGGATCGAAGGGGTTCTAGGGGGACGACAGGGGGCCCGGGCGCGCCAAACGCGCCCTTCCTCCAGCGATGGGAGCGCAGCATTCTGGCGAGGGCTGGGGGCCCTGTCCAGTCACTAGGCCGGTTTTGGGCGCAGGATTCTCACCAAGCGCTTGCCCCAATAAGCCGCAAACAAGGCTGCCACCAGGGCCCCACAGGCCAGAATCAGGGGGCTGGTAGGCACGTGTTCCAGTTCGACGGCCCCCCGGCGCAGGGCCCGGCCGGTGTATTGGTAGATCGCATCCACCAAAAGTCCTCCGGCCAGGGCGGCCGCAAAAATACCCCCCAGGTAGGCCCACAGGCCCCGGGGACCGATCAGGGAGCGCACGACGCCGAGGGTGGCGAGGTTGGTGGCGGGCCCGGTCAAGAGCAGCACTAAGGCGGCTCCGGGAGAGAGACCCTTGTCGACCAAGGCGGCCGCCAAAGGGGTCGAAGCGGTCGCGCAGATGGAGATCGGGATGCCGAGCAGCCCGATCACGGCCATGCCCAAGAGCCCGGCGGGTACGTAGGTCTCGATGGCGTCCGCGGGCAGGGCGGCGGTGAACAAGCCGGCGATCAGGAATCCCAAGGTCAGCGGAGGGGCGAGATCGTCCCACAGGGGTCCGAACACCCAAGCCAAAGTGCGGCTCCACGGACCAGGATCTTCTTCGGAGTCGCCGTGGTCGTGGGCCTCGCAGGCGGCTTCGCCCCGGGAGCTGTCGCACGCCATGCGCTCGGCCGCACCGGGGTCCAGCGTCTCGCTCGTCGCGGGATCCTCTTCCGTCGCGTCGACCCACATCCCGACCACGACGGCGCTCCACCAAGCCAGCACGGGTCGCAACAGCGCGAAGAGGGGATCGAAGAGCCCAAAGGTCACACCCACCGAATCCGGGCCCGTTTCGGGCGTCGCCACCAAAAACGCGGCCGTCGGACCGCGGCCAGCACCGCCTTGGCGCAGGGCTTGGGCTGTCGGCAGAACCGAACAGGAGCACAGGGGTAAGGGGGTCCCGATCAACGAGGCCAGCAGCACCGGGTGCCGGGCGTCCGGCCCGAGTTTTTGCGCGATCCAACGGGCCTTCAGGTAGCGATGCACCAAGCCGGCGATGAGCAGACCGACCAACAGCCACGGTGCCGTCTCCAGGACCAAGTCCACCGTGGCATGCCACGCCGCCTCGACGAAGGGCACCGTTTACACCCCCGGACCGTGCAAAAACCACATCAAGGCGACCCCCACGGCCAGCAACCCGACCTTGATGCTGGAGTCCTCTCGGTGGTGGAAGACCTCGGGCAATAGTTCGCCCATGCACACGAACAAGAACGTGCCCGCCGCTACGGCGTGGAGCAGGGTGAAGCTGCCCTGGCCCATGGAATCTGCTAAAGCATGCCCGAGCAAGGACCCCACCGGGGTCACGCAGGCAAACGCGAACACCAGCCAAAAGATCGCTTTGCGTCCAAGTCCCGCCAACCAAAACACGTTGGCTAGGGAGAAGGTCTCAAATCCTTTGTGGGCCAACACCGCGACCAACAAGCTCTGCCCGCCGTCCGTCCCGTTGCGGACGAGGCCGTAGCTGATCCCCGCCGTAAAAGCGTGCACGCTCAATCCGGCCATGGCCGCCATGCTGACGGCTCTGTGGCGGTGCTTGTCGTCGTGATCGTGGGTGCGCAAGAACAGGGCTTCGAACAGGTATACGCCCAAAGCCCCCAACAGGACGAATAGCCAGGGCAGGGATTGCCCGTGGTGCGCATGACCCCCGTGGTCGTGTGCGCCGTGATCGTGGCCAGCATGGGAATCGACCACCGGGGTCAGCGTGGGCAAGAGGTGCAAGAACACCGCGCCCAAAAAGAGGCCCGTCGACAGCGCCAACGCCGCGTGCAAACTGCGATCGGTCCAGCGGACCAGCAAGGGCACGGCCCCGCCGACCAGGGCGATGGTGAAAATGGCGACCAGGTCCCACATGGCCGGGAGTGTACTCAGCCGCCCAGGAGATGCGAACGGCGACGCGGCACTTTCCGCGCCCTGGGGATCCTTCCGAGCGAGGGAAAACCCAAAAGCAAGGCCGGCAGGTGGAACCGCGGGGCGGACCTCCTCGGGGGCGCGACGCCCGCGAGTTTACGTGCCTTTCCGCAGGACGACGGTCTTGATCGTGCTGAACAGGATCGAGATGTCGAACAGCACCGAGTGGTTCTTGATGTAAAAGAGGTCGTATTGCAGCTTGTGCAAGGCGTCCTCCTCGGTGTTGCCGTAGGGGTAGTTGATCTGGGCCCAGCCGGTGATGCCCGGCTTGACGATGTGGCGCTGCTGGTAATAGGGGATGCGCTGAGCGAGCTGGTCGATGAAGACTTGGCGCTCCGGACGCGGCCCCACCAAGGACATCGAACCCGCTAGCACGTTGAAGAGCTGCGGCAGCTCGTCCAGGCGCGTCTTGCGGATGAACTTGCCCACTTTGGTGATGCGCGGGTCGTCCTCGGAAGACCACACCGGGCCGGTTTTGGCCTCGGCATCGCTGCGCATGGACCGGAACTTCATCAGGGTGAAGGGTTTCCCGTTCAGGCCGATGCGCTCCTGCTTGAAGAGGGCCGGGCCGGGCGAATCCATGCGCACCATGAAATAGGTGATCACCATGGCCGGCCAGAAGAAGAACAGGATGATCAAGGACAACACGATGTCGGCCGTACGCTTGGTCAGGTCCGCCCACGGGTGCCGCCGGAAACCTTCGCCGAAAATCAGGTACGAGGGGCGCATGGCCGAAATCGCGATGCGGCCGGTGATCTCCTCGTAGATTTCCTCCCGCTCGCGCACGTCGATGCCGGTCAGCTTGCAGCGCAAGAGCGCGGGCGTGGGCAGAGTGTTGCGCCGGTCCTCGAGCGCCACCACGAGCTTATCCACGTTGTTGCGGTCGACGAGCTCCTTCAGGCGCCGGGCCCGCGCTTCCGTCAGGTCGTTCATGGCGACCCCGGTGTTCATCACCTCTCCGTAGAGCAGTTTCTCCTCGTGCAACACCAAGCGTTCGGTGGCCGCGGTGGACCGGTGATCCAAGGTCGTCACGATCTGGTCCGAGCTGCGCCGGTTGTCGGTGCGCTCCGTGGCGGGTTCGGGCAACAGGCCGACCACTTCAAACCCGGCTTCGGGGTGCTCCAGCACTTGCCGCGCCAAGCTGTGGGCCGGGCCGCCCGACCCCAAGATCAGGATGCGCTGGCTCAGGTTCACCCGGTGCAGCAACCCGTGGTACAGGTAGCGGAACAGGTAGAGGGCGCCAAACCCGGTGATCAGGCTGAGCAGCAGGCCTTGCAGCTTTTGGGAGAACGCGAGCCCAGGGAAATCCAGGATGCCGCGGAAGCCCCACAGGTGCGCGAGGCCCAGCACCACCACGTTCAGGGCGAGAGCGATGCCCGCGGACTCGACAAAGCGGGCCGCGCGGCGGTAGCGGGAGTTGGAAACCGAGAACTCGTAGAGCTGATTGAACCCCAGGGCCATCTGGGCCAGGAAGGCCGCCAGCCCCGCCGAGATGATGCAGCGGACGATGCTTTCCCGAGGGCTGAGGTTCAGGGAGCTGACCTTTATCAGCATGCTCGGGTCGCCCGTGCTGCCCTCGCGGCCGATCAGGGGCCACAAGTGCTCGCTCATCCCAATGGACAGAATCGTCCAAAGGATGAGCAATTCTCCGACCACCAAGAGGGCGACGCGAAGGGGGAGGTAGTGCTGGAGAACTCTCAGCATGATGGGCAGGCTAGGCTACCGCCTCCATCGGCCTCCCGAGACCCAAATATCCACCGGGAAACCGAGGCGAGCGAGAATCCGGATGGGGGAGGTGTCGAAAGTTGACGGCGGTGCCTTGCCGGGATCATACCCCTGAGGCGCAGCGGAAGATCGGCCCGGTTAGCTTGCAGGGAAAGCTTGTATCGAATCTGGATTCCGGCGCGCCGGCCTGGGGCTGCGAGGGAAATCGATTCCAGTGCGATGCAACAGGATGGGGCGCGGGCTTCCCGAGGACCACAAGACCTCCACGAGGTCGATGCGCTCCCGGACTCCGGCGGGCAAACCGAGCCGTGTTCGAACTTGGGGCAACGCGCGAGCGTAGCGCCGCCACTGCTCCGCCGTGAAATGGTCCCCGGGCCGCCACCCGCGGGGCCAAAGCTCCGGGGGCTGCGCACGCCAAGCTGCGGGCAACCAACCGCTCTTGACCTCGACCAAAATTAAGGCGCCTTGATGAAACGCCACAAGGTCCACTTCGCCCGCTGGCACGCTGATCCGTTCCCCTAAGCAACGCCAACCGGCACGCCGCATGCGCCGGGCCACCCAGCGCTCGCTGATCCGGCCAAGCCGTTCGCGCTGGGCACCGGGCCGATCGCGCCCGCGCCGCGCCTGCCAAGACAGCCACCGATCGGGGCCAGACCAGCCCCACCTCATGGGTTGCCTCCCGGCACGCCCGGCGGGCGTGCGACTAGGCGTCGCCTTCTTTCTCTTTGGACTCCTTGGGAGCGCCCACGGCCAAGGGGCCCGCAATCGACGCGCGCTGGACGTGCACGTGCACACCATCGGCGATGCGCAGGATCACTTGGTCGTCGTCCACCTTCGTGATGACGCCGATCAAGCCGCCCACGGTGACCACTTTGTCGTTCTTGCCGAGGTTGCCGAGCATGACCTGGCGTTCTTTCTGACGCCGGCGCTCGGGAGCGATCAGCAGGAACCAAGCCAACACCCCGATCAAGATCATGGGCATCCAGGCCATGAACGCGTTGGGTTGGGGTCCAGCCGTGCCACCTCCGTCTCCCTCCTGCACGAGGAGAATCCCGAAGGGCGAAGCGAGGAACGAATGCAAGGCGGAAAGGAGCATGGTGGGAGGCTGGGCCGCAGGGGGCCGGCATCGGGGGCTGAGGCGTGCGGGGTGGGAAGCAGCCCCGGAGGCGCGCATCGCTGCGAGAATCCCGCCCGGTTGCTCGGGGGGGATAGAGGAATGGGGGCGAGAGGCTACTAGAATAGGCGGCGCCGTCCAAGCCTCCCCGAAGGTCCCTTCGGCCGAGTCCACAGAGCCCACGGGCCCTGCGGCGCACCCACCCAGCCATGAGCCCCGCCCTTCCGCAAACCCCACCCTTCCGAGCGCCCGAGGCGGGCGAAGCGCTCGTGGTCGCTATGTCCGGCGGCGTCGATTCGTCGGCGGTGGCATGGATGCTCCACCAGGCCGGGCACCCCTTGGTGGGCCTATTCATGCGCAACGGGGTCAAACTGGATCCCTCCGAGGTCGTCAAAAAGTCGTGCTGCTCCCTAGGAGACGCCCGCGACGCCCGCATGGTGGCAGCCGGGTTGGGAATTCCTTTTCAAGCGGTCGACCTAGCCGAAGAATTCGGTGGTTTGATCGACTACTTCGTCAGCGAGTACACGCGCGGCCGGACCCCGAACCCCTGCGCCGTTTGCAACCGAGATTTGAAGATGGGCCGCCTGCTCGACTTTGCCGACGAATTGGGCGCGGCGGGGGTGGCGACCGGTCACTACGCACAAATCGAAGTGCGCGATGGTCGCGTGCACCTGACCCGGGGAGTGGACGCGCGCAAGGATCAGTCCTACCAATTGTTTTCGGTGAAGGAAGCGCATCTAGCCCGCACGGTGTTGCCGCTGGGCGCTATGGAGAAACCGGCCGTGCGCGCTCTGGCGGCAGAAGCTGGCCTGCGCACCAGCGCCAAAAAGGACAGCCAAGAGGTGTGTTTCATTCCTTCGAACAACTACCGCCAGTTGCTCGCGGAAAAGGGCGTGGAACTGCACCCCGGAAAACTCATCGACGTGTACGGCAAGGTGCTAGGCGATCACGCGGGCACCGAACACTTCACCATCGGACAGCGGCGCGGCTTGGGGGTCGCGGCGGGCCAACCCCTTTTCGTGGTGGACTTGTTGCCCGAAGAAGGGGTCGTCGTCGTGGGCCACCGCGAGCATGGACTGGCCCGCTCGATGGAGGTCGAGGACCTCAACTGGATCGGCTTCGACGCGCCGAGTTCCTTCCGTTGCACCGTCCAGCACCGTTACCACGGCCGGCCGGAGCCTTGCACGGTGGAGGCGTTGCCGGAGGGTGTGCGCGTGCACTTCGAAGGGGATGTGTTGTCGGTAGCGCCCGGCCAAGGGGCTGCGTTTTACGAAGGAGATCGCCTCTTGGGCGGTGGTTGGATCCGCAGTGTGCAGCGCCGCATCCAAGCTGACGAAGCCTGCGCCACCCCACAAGCCGCCGGGCGCCAGCCGCGGGCGGGGACGGTCGATCGAACCTCGGGATCGAATTCTTGAGCTTGCGCCGACCGGAGGCTTGGGCCGCACTCGCGGTCGTGTTGAGCTTGGTCGGTGCCTTCTTGTGCTTTCCGCGCGCGGGGGCCACGCCTGCGAAGGCGTTGCACGTGATCGCGTTCGATACTTCGGGCAGCCGGGTCCGGTCCCGTTCCGATTGGGCCAGCCGTTACCGCGTTCGCTTGCAGGAGGCCGTCCGGGCCGCGCGCGCGGAAGGGGCCGATTTCGCGGTCGTCCGCTTTGGCTCCCAGTTCGAGGTCTGGCGCACCCCGGGGCCGCCTCCCGACGAGGATTGGGTCGGAACTTCGGAGTGGTGGACCGACTCCTTTGCCGACGGGCAGGCCGGCACGGCTTGGCCCGCCCTCGGGGCTTGGTTGCTCGAACGCTTTCCCGCGGGACAGCCGGGTCGCGTGTGGTTGGAGAGCGACGGCGAAGGTGCGCGCGCCACGGACTTCGCGTTTTGTGAAACCCTGCGACAGCGGGGTGTGCGCATCCTGCCGGGAACCACCCTCGCTCCGACTCGGCCGGACGGCGCCATTCTGAGCGGTCAGCTCCCCGAACGCTTGCCGGAGGGCTCGCCCTATCGCGTCGAGTTGGAGTTGGCCTGGCGCGGGCCCCAGCCTTCCGAACCCGTGTCCGTGGAAGCGCGCGTGCGGCGCAGCGATGGAAGCGACGACCCCCCTTGGCAGACTTTGGGGGCCTGGGTTCCGCCAACGGCCCTGTTGTCCAGCGCGGAGTACGCGTCGCCCTGGGTGCAGCAGCGGGTCCTTTTCGAGCAACCCGGCCTGCCACAGGGCTGGTACACCTTCGAAGCACGTTTGTCCGTGGCCGGCGATCGCGTTCCCGAAAACCAAGCCTGGCGCCAAGCCTTGATCGTGGGCGACCCCTACCTCGTCTTGGTCGACGGCGATCCGGGGCCGTTGCGGGCGATGTGGCCAGCGGGATCTCCACCGATCGCTTGGCAATCGGCCGAGGCCGAAGGGTGGGAGGCGTCCTTAGCCCGAGCGGATGCGGTGGCGACGTTTGGGCGGGCACCGAACGAGCTTCCCGGGCGGGCGTTGCGAAGTTATCTCGATGGGGGGGGCGCGTGGTGGTTCCTCGCGGAGCGAGCGGGCCTCGCCGGCTGGGGCAGCTTGCCGCCCGCTGGGGCCGTGGACTTGGGCGCCTATCTGCCCCTCGAGGTGCACTACGGCGATCGCGAAGCGCGGGACGTGTGTTTGCTCGTGGATGGATCGGGCAGCATGGAAGGCCTCGGTTGGCAGCAAGTGCAAAGCGCCAGCGCGGCCCTGTTGGCCGGCTTGCCGGCGCAAGACGGTTGGCGGCTGCATCTGTTTACGCAAGACCTGTTGCCCGCGGCCTTGCGCTTCGATCCCTTGCCAGCCGACGCTAGCCCGAACGAAAGAGACCAAGCCCGGCGCGTTCGGGAACGGGCGCGGCGGGACCTGTTGACCACCCGTGTGCCAGGTGGCCCCACGGACATCCTGCGCAGCTTGCAGAGCTTCGTGCAGACCAGGACTTCCGAGCGTCCGGCTCTGGCCCTCTTGATCACCGATGGTCACGAGTCTGGAGTGGTGCCGCGGGACCCCGCCGCGGTTCGGGCTGCGTGCTTGCAGGCGCGGGTCGACCTGCGCGTGGTCGCCACCGGCGCGAACCCCGACAGCGAGTTTTTGGAACGCCTGTTGTTGCCGGGCGAAGAACTCGTTCGAGCCGACTCGTGGGATCGGTTGGAGGAACTGCTGCAGCGCGAGGTATTGGGGGAGGCGTTGCGTGAGCAGCCGGGTTTGGCGGTGCAAGCAGCCCCTACCGCTGCGAGCGCGGACCCCGTGCCCCCGCTGACGGCGACGGCTAGCATCGACCGCTACCTGCGCACCCGCCCGCGGGCGGGGGCTCAGGTGCAGTGGTCTTCGCAGGCGGGCGAGCCGTTGCTCGCGACCGTGCGACGCGGCGAAGGTTGGGTCGCGGCTGCGCCGATCTCGCCGACTGAGCGCTTTGCGCGCGAACAGGTGGGGGGGCTGCGCGCCTCCTTGTTGCAAGCGGCGGCTTGGGGGCGAGCCCACCGGCAACCCGGCTCGCAGCTCGTCGCGCAGGAGGAGCGCGTGCACTTGCTGCAAGCACCGAGCGAGCCTTGGACCCTGTGGGTACAGCCGGGCTCCTTGGATCAGAACGGCTCCCGGGGGGAGTCGATCCCCTTGCGCTGCGAACCCCTGCCGCCCCGCTTTGGGTTGCATCCATTCCAAAACCAACGGGTGCTCGATCCCCCGGAGCAGGTGGCCTTCGCCGAGTTGCGCCGCCCCGACGGCAGCGTCCTGCAACGGCTCCCTTGGCCCCGCCGCGTCCATCCCGAGTGGCGTCCGGCCTCCGCCCGCTGGCCTTGGGCTGCGGGAGCCGTCGCCGAACCCGCGGACCTGCCCCCCCCCGCAGGGAAGGGACCTCACCCAGCTGGCCCGGCCTTGCTCGGCCTGGCCCTGGGAAGCTTGTTGATCTCGATCGGGTTCCTCGGATCGAGGGGCAAGGAATCCGGCGTTTGAGCCGATGGCCTCATGGGACTCCTGCGCCCGATCCCGGGTGATCCGCTCGAGAGCCCCACGACCGGGCGCTCCCTCGCCCCGTGCCCTCCTATCGCCATGTGGAAACCGACCCTGCTTGCATCCGCTCTGCTCTTCGCCGCCGCTTGTTCTGGAACCCGGGCAGCTCAGCCCTCCGGAGGCTCTTCGAACTCGACCGGTGAGATTTGGTTGCAGCCGAGCCCGCAACTCAAACTCGAGATGCAGATGCAGGCCGAGCGCATGCCCTGGTTGAAGTCCGCGGAAGAGCGCATCGCCATGATCGATTGGTGGAGCAAGCTAGGGGAGCCCGGCTACGCCATGCTGCTCGAGATCGCGCAGGACGAGCGCGCCAAGGTGGCCGATCTAGCCTTCGCCGCCCTGGCCGCCAGCCGGGACGGACGCTTGGTGACCAGCCTGCGCGAAATCCCGTGGGATCCCGATGCGCCGCAAGCGCTGCAATACTCCCGCGCCCGCTGCCACCTCAACCTGGGGGATTGGTCCTACATCCACGTGCTGATCTCCGGTCTCCGGGATGAGACGCCCTTCAACCGTGCGCACTGTCACAAGATTCTGAAGACGGCCACGAAGAACGACTTTGGCTACCACTACAACATGCCCGCCGATGAGCGCGAGGTGGCCATCCAGCGCTGGGAAGACTGGTATCGCGAGCGTGCCCCCGAAGCGCTGTCGCAACAGCCGTAGCGCGAGCGCCTTTTAGGCGCGGTGGGTCCCTTCGCGCAGCGAGCGCACGATCCATTGGAACGGCGGCGCGTCGTGCAGGGTCACCAAGTCCGGGTCCTGCTCGAGGAAGTCGGCGTCGTGGAAACCTAAATCCACGGCCCGCTGCAACGAGGCCAAGGCTCCGGCTTCATCCCCGATCAAAGCCCGCGTGCACGCCAAGTTGTAGTGGGCGACGGGGTGTTCGGGGAGCAGTTCGACCAACCGCTCGTTGACCTCGCAGCCCTCGGCGTGACGACCGAGAGCGCTCAAACTTTGGCTCAAGGTGGTCCAGGCGCCACGATTCTTGGGGCGCCGTTTGAGCTCCTGCCGCATCAGATCGATCAGGAACTGGTGCCCCAGTTCCCCCAGGCGAGCCTGCAAGGGCAGCTCCAAGCCCGTGGGGAGGCCGAGTTCTTGGGGCGTGAGCAGGTCGTTCAGATTTTGCGGGGTGCGGCTGCGCGACATGGGGCAGAGAAGGGTACGGGCGCTCCCCGGAAACGCAAGCTCCGAACCGTGCGGTCCTCCCCGTCGTGGCGTGGCGAAATGGGCCCTTGTCTCGGCCCTGCATCCCGTTCAGGGGCCCTGCATGACCCACAATCGGTGCCCATGGGCTAAGCCGCGCCTAGTCCCCATAGCCCACAGCCCCAATCCCAGCCCCATGCCGTAAGGTGGACGTGGGCCTTTTTCTGTCCCCTCACCCCCCGCCTGGGGATAGGGGGAGCGCGTAGGAGGTACGGCCTGATGGGCAAACCGATGGGCAATATGATCTGTGATCTTTGTGGGGATGGTGTTCCGGCCGTCGATTTGGAGGAGGGTCGCGCCTACCGACGCGGCCCGCGCTTGATCTGCGCTCAATGCGACCGAGCGATGGGGGGCGGTGGGGCCTTGCCTGAAGAGCCCTCCGCGGCACCACCCGCGAAGCGCCGGCGGCGAGTACGTCCGGCCACCACCGGGTTGTGGGCCGTCGCGAGCTTGACCGGGGTCCTTGCGGGCTGGTCTTTGTGGCAAAGCCACCAAACCGGAGTAGAAAACCAGCGCCTACAAGCACGCCTGGGCGAGTGGGAATCCCAGCAGGAGCGAGCGTGGACGCGCTTCCTGACGCGCACCGAGGAGGCTTGGGAGGGCAAACGCAGCGGCCTCTCGTCGGAAATCGCCGCGGGGGATGCCGCTAGCCGAACCGCTTGGCGCGAAGCGTTCGCCACCATGGAACAGGGGTGGACCGAGTTGCGCGCGGAGCTCGCATCCTCTTCCGCGCAGCAGCGCGAAGATCTGCAAGCGCTCGCGCAAAGGGTGGAGGCGTGGCAGGCGGAGTGGCGCGTGCTCGAAGAGACGATAACGCAACTCGAAGAACTGCAAATCGCGGGCGGGCAGGCCGTGCAATCCGACCTGCTAGCCCTCACCGAGCGCATGGACCTTCTGGAAAAGGTGGCCGTGCCCGCGGAAGCTCCCCCGACCGGCGTGCAAGCCGCGCCCTGGTTTGCGATCACCGCCGACCTGCAGCACGAGCAGGTCGCGATTCGTTTGGACGCCGTCTACAGCTTGGAACAAAGCCGTGACGTGCGCATCTGTCCGTACCTGCGGCCGTTGCTGCAAGATCCTGACTCCCTAGTGCGGCTCGCGGTGGCCCGCATCTTGGCCGAATACCGCTTTCGACCGGCGACCCCCGACCTGATCGCGGGGCTCGAAGACCCCGTGTTGTCGGTGCGCGACGGTTTTGTGAAAGCTTTACGTCGCATCACCGGTCGGCAGTTCGGCTTCCGTGCGGATGCGCGGGAGACGGAGAGGGAACGCCCTTTGGAGAGTTGGCGCACTTGGTGGCGGGAGCGGGGCGAGGCTTTTTTGCGGGGCGAACCGAGTTAGTGGGGCTGCGGTCGGTGCGCTTTCCCTGTCGGCCTGCGGGGCTCGCGGCTGGCGGGCCTGCGGTGGCGTCCGCGCAGCGTAGGTTTTAGGCTGCCGTGTTCCCGTCGTTCTCTCCTCGCGCATGAATCTACGACCCCTCGTTTCCCTGCTCCTCCTCAGCGCGGTTTTGTGCGTGGGGGGTGGTGCATGGACTTCTGCCCTCCCCGCTCGCCCGACGCCCCTGGCGCAAGCCCAAGGGTTGATCGACTACCACCTCAATCGGGCGCGAGCGGAGCTCGAACGGGGTCGCCTGCCCGAGGCACTGGACAGCATCTACCAGGCGCTCGAACGGGATCACAACTCGCGCAAGGGTTGGCAATTGCTCGCCGACTATGGTCGCAAGGTGGGGGATGCGGACCTGGAGCTTTGGGCGCTCTACCGGGACTTTCGCTTGGCGGAATCGCGGGGACTCACCCGTGAGCAGCGCGAGGCCTTGCTCGCACCGATCCGCGCGGTCGACCCGACCGATGCCGGTCTCTTCGACCTGACGCGCCGCTTCGCGGACGACTTGATCCGCTTGGCGAAGCGCTACGAAAAGGAAGCCCGGCCCCACGGGGCGATCCGCGTGTATCGCCGCTTGCAAGCTTTGGATCCCGAGAACACGGTCGCTGCCGAAGCGATCGAGCGCATCGCTTCCGCGCCCGACCCCAGCCTAGCGCCCCACGCCACCCCGCGGGATTTGTTCGAAGGCATCGACCAGGAGTTCATCGACGCCTTCAACACCGAACACGCCACCTGGGAGAACGCGGCCAAGGAGGTGCGCGAGCACTACATCACGATCACCAACTCCGGTTACGAAAACTTGATGCGCACGGCCGAAGCGATGGAGCAGGTCAACGCGTTCTACCGGGAGTTCTTCCGCTACGGCGGCGCGGGCGACGAGCGCACGGTCCCGCGCATCACCGTGCACTTGTTCAACACGCGGGATGAGTACTTGAAGCTCGGCATGAATCCGGTGGAGTGGTCCGCGGGGCACTTCACGGGGTCGCACGTGGAGACGTACTTGCCGGAGACGGGCTTCGAAGGCGTGGTGGGAACGCTCTTCCACGAAGCGGCGCACCAGTTCGTGAGTTTGGCCACTTCCGCTACCGGTTGGCTCAACGAAGGCCTCGCGTCGTTTTTTGAGGGCACGCGCATCCAGGCCAACGGAACGGTCATCATGAACCTGCCCGCCGGGCACCGCTTGTTCCCCTTGGCGCAGCGTATGGAGGCGGGTTGGATGACCAGCGCCATCGACGGCGTGGACCCCGAGAACGCGCGCCAATCCCCGGACAAAGCCCCGACCTTCCGCATCCTGGTGGAAAACGAATACGCCTGGGGTCCGCCGTGGTACGCGCCCACCTGGGGACTGGTGTACTTCCTCTACAACTTCCAGGATCCTTGGGACGGCCGCTTCGTGTACCGCGCGGGGTTTCAGGAGTTCATCAACTCCTCGGGCGGACGCGTGGGCAAGGGCGCCGTGCAGAACTTCGAAAAGGTGGTGCTCGCCCAGGCCAGCAAACCGATCACGAAGGAGCGCCCGCAGGACCAACCGCCGCTAAAGCTGCCCAAAAACGTCGAGGAACTCGACGAGCTGTGGAAAGAGTGGATTCTGCGCCTGCGGGACCGCCAAGCGGGCAAGGCGGAAGAGGCTTTGCCGTACCTGCGTTGGGCTCGCTTTGCCCAGGAAGCGGGCATGGGGTCGGAAGCGAAGGAGCACTACGAGCGGGCCTTGCTCGAGGACGGCTACGATCCCGAAGCGCTGGAAGGTTTGGCGGATGTGTTGCTCGAGTTTTTCGACGAAGAGGACCGCGCCACCGTGCTGCTCGAGCAACTCCTACGCGTGTTGGAAGCGGATCCAGAGACCGATCCTCTGCGCATCGCCAAGCTCGAACGGCGCATCCAAAAGCTCGATCCCGATCGACGCAACCTCACCCAGATCGAAGTGCGGCTGCTGCAAGAAGCCGAAACCGCGTTGCTCGCCTATCGCGACGGGGAACGCCCGCGCATGGTGATGGAGTGGTCGCGCCGTTTGGCGCGGGACTTTGGCGAGCCTGGGTTTTTCGACCTGTATGGCGAGATGGTGCGCAGCTTCGGGGGCAGCATCGACCTGTGGGATCGCGCTTACAACGAGGCGGATCTAGACGGTTGGTTGGTGTCGGGAGACACCTTTCAGGCCGACGGTACGCAGATCGTCGCCCGCTTTGGGAAGCCCGAGCAGAACAACTACGACTATCGCTTCCTGACCTTGGACCGCTTGACGAGCGGGGACTTCTCGTTGGAAGCGGACGTGGAGGTGCGCCGCGGCCAAGGCACCTTCGCCGGTATCGTCTTCGGTCAAAAGGGCACCAGTGACTTCCACGGCGCTGCCCTGTTTCCGGGGGAGGCCAAAGAGGGCACGGTGGACACGGGCTACGCCGATTTGTTCAGCTCCTTCGGCGGCACCATCAAAGCGTGGCGTCACGTTCCGGTCGCCTTGGAACCCAAAGACGAAGGCGGTTCCATCGCGTCGGTTTGGCATACCCTGCGCCTCGACGTGACCGGGGCGGAAGTCGACGTGTGGGTGGACGGGGAACGCTTGATGACGCACCGCTTTTCGGGGCGGGAAGTGTTGCTCGGTTCTTTCGGGCTGTTGACGGGGCCGGGCAAGGCGCGCTTTCGCAACGTGCGTTACTTGAGCCGCGACCCGCGCGATCCTGCGGGGGCGGTGGAGCGCGCTGCGCGCCTCGCGGCCGCCGGCGTGGGCTCGGGGCAGCCGGTGGGGGGCAGCTACCAAAACCTGCCCGCGCCGTTCCCCGAGGTCGCGCAATGGGTCCAGGGCCAGCGCGACGCTTGGGCGGAGGCTGGACCGGTCCCGCAACTCCTGGTGCTGTTCAGTCAGGCCCAAAACGACGCCATGCCTCTGCACGGTTGGCTGCAGGCCTTGGCCGAGCGCGGGGAGCCATACGGCTTGCGCATCGTCAGCATCGCACAGCGCTTCGACAAGAACACCCTAGGCGACTATCTGAAGACCCACGCCTTCCCCGACGTGGTCGGCGTGGATGCTCCCGGCGCCACTGCGACGGCTTTGGGGGCCACCTTCGACACGTACTTCATCGAACGCTTCAACCTTCCGCGTTTGATCCTGATCGACCCCACGGGCACGGTGGTGTGGGAAGGGGATCCCGGGTTCAAAGTCGGGCAAACTCCCGAAGAACCATACGCCACCTACCTGGACGCACCGCTGGAAGCTCTGGTGCAAGACTTCCAGCTGCTGGAACGGCGCGCCTGGCAGAACGCGTGGCGATCGGAGGCGGAGCCGGCCCTAGAGCGTGGCGATTGGCAAGCGGCCCTTGAGGCGGTGCGCACCGGCCAGGCCTTCGACCCGATCTTCTCGGCGGAAGAACAACGCGCCCATCTCATCTACCAACGGCTGGAAACCCTGACGGGGGATCCCGACTCGTTGATCGCTTGGTTGAGCACCGAAAATGGGCACGCGGGCGCCGACACGGCGGAAGCCTGGATCGAGGCGCTAGGGGCCAGCCTCAACCGCGAGCAGACGAAACAACTGAATCGCTTGCGATCGCACCGCAGCGCCAAACGCTGGAAGGGGCTGGTGCAGAATGCGCACAGCATCCAGCAAAAGGGCCAATGGTTGGACAAGTTCGATGCTTGGGCAAAGCGTGTCGAAGCGCTGGAGCTGCCCTTTGCCCGCGCCCCCTTGGCGCGCATGCGCGCGGCCCTGGATGCCCAGGACGAAGCCGCTTTGCAGGCGGAAGGGGCACGGGTAGAGACCTGGACCGCTGCCTGGATGACCCGCACCCTACTCTTACCGTAAAGCCGTCCACCCATGGCGCCGGCCAGCGCACCTCAGCGCAAGCGGGGAGCCAGCGTGCGCTCGCGATGCAAGGCTTCGGGGTGACCGGAGTCGATGGCGAGCGCCTGGCGGTACGCCGCAAGGGCTTCGCGATCCTTGCCGAGCCGCTCCAGCAATTTGCCGCGCGCACACAACGCATCGGCGCGCATGGCGGACCCATCTTCGGGCTGCAAGATGGCCAAAGTTTCGTCGATGGCCGCAAGGCCCGCCTGCCAATCTTCGGCCTGCGTCGCGGCTTCGTACATCGCAAACCAGGTGCGCACGGAGTCGCCTTCCAAGTCCAGGACCCGGCGGAAGGACTGCATCGCCTCCGCCCCTTGTCCGCGGCTCAGTTGCAAGGCCCCGAGCAACCGATGGGCCAAACCGAAGTCCGGGTCCACCCGGGTCGCGTTGAACACCGCCAGCACTGCGGCATCGATCTGTCCTAAGTAGCGGTGGGTATGGGCGAGGCCCAGGTACGCGTCCAGGCGGGAAGCATCGCTCTCGATCGCTCCGCCGAACCACCGCAAAGCATCGTCGTACCGCCGTTGCTCCAAGGCCTCGAACCCATTGCGAACCATCACTTCGGGGTAGCCCTTTTCGGCCCGCGCCAATTCGACGACCGCTCGCAAATCCGTTTCGCTGGGTGGCAAGGGGAAGGCGCGCACCAAGGAACCGTCGGGTGCAAACACCAAGGTCGCGGGCAAGCGCGGCTCGAGCGCTTCGCCGACGAACTCCTCCAAGGTGGCGTGGTCGAGGGAATAGGCTTGGAAGGGCGCGTCCGAGGCGGGCACCCATCCGTCGGAATCCATCACCATCAGGGAAACCTCCAACTCCTCCGCGTGAGGCCAAGCGGTGGTGTTCCACGGGAGGGGCCGGTGAGGTTGGGCTTGTGCGACGAGGTGCACGATGTTGACTTGGCCGGTTTCCCCCAGGGGGTGGTTGCGGCCATCGAGCAGGCGCGCGTAGCCGCCGATCTGTGGCAGAGCGCGTTCGTGGGGTGGGGCCTGGGACCAGCGCAGGGGCGGTGCGGAGCGGGCGCGCGCCTTGCCCTGCACCAGTCGCAAGTGGGTGTCGGTCGCTAGGTCTTCCCACACCTCTTCGTCGCCTTGCGGCCAGCGCACTCGGATGCGTTCGATGCGCGTGGCGGAGCCCAACCCAAAGTGGAGGGCCTCTTCCATTTGGCTGGAGGGGCCCTGGATCGGAGCGAGCAGGCGCCGCTGCGTGCGCCCTCCGGCGGTCACATCGACCGTCGCTCCCCATGCAGTGCTGCGCTCAGGGGAAAGAGCGATGCGCACTGAGGACTCGCTGGGTCCCACGTCCGACATCAGCAGAAGCTCCCCGCTCTCGGTCGCGAACACCAAATCTTGGTCGCCGTCCCCGTCCACGTCGCAAGCGACCCCCGCCCGCAAAGCCGGCAGGTCCCCGAGTCCGAGCAGGTGCGCCACCTCTTCTCGAGCCCCTTCTCCGCGGCCCGCATCCACGAAAACGGAAGCGGTGGGGCCTTCGCCAGCCGCTCCGTACACCAACAGGTCGTGGCGGCCACGGTTGCCCACATCCAGCGGTACGGCGCCGCGCGCCTGCCCTGCAAAGCGCAGGCCCCGGACGGCTTCGAGGCGTTCAGCGGGTCCCGCCGCGCGCGACCGCAACCACAGGTTGCCCGGCTCTTCGGCGTCGGATTCGTGTCCCCAAACCAGCAGGGATGGGCGTCGATCTTCGGGGTCGTACCAGGGACTGGCTCCCAAGTGATCTCCCAACAGCAAGCGGGGGGACTGCGCCGCATCGAACCATCCGATCGGCTCCGCGAAGCTTCCACCCGGTCCCCCGATCCACAATCGGTCTTCCCAGGGGGCTCGGTTGGCCTCGTAGAGGTCTTGTACGCCGTCGCCGTTCCAATCGAGCGCGGCGAACTGGCTGGTCGATGCGGAGCCGGTGAGCCCCAAGGTTTCACCGGCTTCCAAGAAGCGCAAACCGCCCACGTTGCGCAACAGAAAGTTGCGCTGCCCCCGCGGGCGTGCGTCGAGGATGGGGCGTTGGGTTTCCAGGTTCCAGCGTTGGCCTTCTCCGCCCATCGCAAAAACTAAGTCCAAACGACCGTCCAGATCGATATCGACCGGGGTCACGCTGCGCACGACCGCATGTCTTTCTCCGGCGCCGACGGGCAAAGCGAGGGCACGCTCCTCCAAACGCCACAGGCCTCCCGCGCCGCGCGTGTACAAACCGAGAAAGCCTTGGTCGCCTTCGAATCGCAAGAAGCGCGAACCGACCCACTCCGCACGGCCGTCGTTGTCGAGATCCACCGACAACAACGAGCCCGGAGACTCCTGCGGCACGCGCAGGGGCAGGGTTTCGGGGACAAACCCCGAACTGCCATCGTTGCGAAAAAGCTCGGTGTGTTGACCGTGGCGTGTCCACAAGAGATCGGGGAACCCATCTTGGTTCCAGTCCACTACCGTCAAGCCGGCCCAGCTCAGAGCGCCTTGTTGGTCGGTGTGCGCTAAGCCGGCGCGGTTCGTCGAGCTCAGCGCGCTGGTGAACCCCACCCACGGACCGATCGAACGGTAACGCGCTTCCGAGGCGATGCCCTGCATCCCGCGCAGCACCCGCACGGAGTCGATGCGCCACCCGGTGTCGGAAGTGGCGCGGAGGCGCAGGTCGAACTCCAAGCGCAGACTTTGCAAGGACCCGTTGGCGTGTCGACCTGCAAAGCGGGCCAGCAAGCGTACCTCGATCCGGTCGCGATCGAGGGAACGGGGAGGATCGAGGACCAACCAGTGGGCCCGCCGCTCACCAGACCAGCCAGCCAAGTAGGCCAGCCACTGCCGGACGATGTTTTCCGCATCCAGGTCCGAGTTGTCCTGGGCCTCGATGAGGCGCAAATCCAATCCGGCGACGCGCACCGAACGGCCAGCGCCCGCGATGGGGAAGCGGTGTTGGGAGTCGGAGAGAAAGAGGTCACGCAATGCCCCTTGGCGACGTTCGGCTAGGGCCGCTTGCAAGGGGACGAGCAGGGTGGTCTCCCAATCCTGGGCCGCGTCGGCGACCGGAAGGGACGATTTCTCCGCGGGGGTGGGGATTCCATCCCCGACTTCCGGGTCGGACCCGCCGCACGCCGCCAGACCCAGCAGGCAACCTCCGATCCACAGCCAGGGCTGCTGGCTCGCAAGCCAGGCGGATCGGAAGAGCGGGTGCACCATGGATGGAGCTTACGAGCCGTGCACGAGGGCGTCCAAGCGGGGGAACCCCGTGGGCGAGACATTCTTGAATCGGAGGCGGGGATGCCTCGGCGGGGTACACTCCCGATCCTCCTCCGGCCCCGCGTGCGGACTTTGCCCTACACGGCGCTTGTTCCGCTGGAAGGCTCGTTCCGCTCGGGGTCGGGAGCGCCGCAGCGACGCGGCCGACCCCATCCCCTCGATCCCTGCACGGAGCTCCGCGTGAAGCCTCTCCTTCTCGGTTTGTGTTGCCTGCCCTGGTGGGCGGCTTGCCAATCCCCTCGCCCGATCGAGGCGCCGGCGCCTGCGGTCCAAGACGCCAACCCTCAGGACGCTGAATCCGCCGTGCACAGGCTGGTGGATCGCTGGCACGCCGCTGCGGCCGAAGTGCGTGCCGAGGATTACCTAGCCGCGCTCGCGCCCGATGCGGTCTTCTTGGGGACCGACCCCGGGGAACGCTGGGACAAAGCCGGTTTCGCGGAGTACGTGCGACACTACTTCGAAGGCCAAGGCCGTGGCTGGAAGTACGTGCCCAGTCAACGCACGGTCCAATTGGCTCCCGACGGTCGCACCGCCTGGTTTGACGAGCGCCTAGAAAACGCGGGTTACGGCATCCTGCGCGGTACGGGGGTCGCGCGCCTGGACGCACCGGGTTGGCGCCTCGTGCACTACAGCATGACCTTTGCCATTCCGAACGACCAAGCCCGTGCGGTCGTCGAAGTCGTGCGGTCGGGCCAGGCAGCGCCGTCCACCAACCCAACGGGAGCGGAGCCAGGAGAAGCCTCCGCCACCGACGACCTTCCCCGCTAGGAGCGGCGCACCGGGGCGGCGTTGGCGCCCGGCACTACGGGGGGGCGGCTGGCCGTGGGGGGGACTTGGACCGTGTGTAGCTTGCGCAGGGGCAAACTCCGCCACGCCAAGAAACAGACCTGGATCGCGCCGGCCACGGAGAAGGCCCCCGACATGTACAAGATGCCCGGCTGTTGGCCCCAGCGATACGCGCCGACCAAGAACAAGCCGGTCAGGACGAGATACAGACCCATGCTTTGGGTGATGACCGCCGTTCGACCGTGGCCCACGAGCCATGCCATGTGAAAGCTTTGGCTCGCCATCAAACCCGGTTGCGGCAAGCTGATCAGCAAGCCGCCCGCGCCTAACACCGCCAACACGGGTGAAAGCCCAAACAAATCGGTGAACACCCAGGTGCCGAGCGGCGTCAGCGCGAAGAGGGCTAGAAGGCCGGTGTTGCCGAGTGCTAAACCGCGCGTGAAGCGCAGTAGGGGCACCATGCTGCCGGGCACTTCGCTCAAACGAATGACGACTTCGTTGTAGGCCAAGGCGAGGCTGCGTGGCACGAACACGAGCCCGTGCAGGGCCTGCCAAACCGCCATGGACTCCAATTCGAAGTTCATGCGCGTCATGGCGGAAGCACCGATCGGCATGGTCAGGAAGCCCAAGATCGGGGTGATGGCGAGCGGCACGTAAAAGCGACCGAAGGCGCGCCAATGGGGGACTGGGTCCGGCGCGTCGGGATGCGGCTCTTTGGCCTCAAGTTCCGCGACGCTGGGGCGCACGACCCAGCCGATGAAGGCGGCTTCGAACAACACCCCAGCGCTCAATGCGAGGCCTGCGGTCAAAGCGCCGGGCCAATCGAAGGCATAGCCGCAAGCGAGCACCAATGCGTCCCCCAGCAACCGAAACAAAGTGCCTTGGGTGACGTGCTTGCCACGCTCGGCCCGGATCAGGATGCCTTGGTGAAAACGACGATAGGCGATAGCCGCGGTCCAAGGAACCAACGCCCACAGGGCGGGGTGACCGGCGCGTAGGATATTGGCCGGAGCGCCGATGACCTGCCCAACGAGCGGTTCGTAGATCCAAGGCAGACACACCAGGGCGTGCAACCCGCTCAGCCCAACCCCCATGACCCAGGCGTAGCGGCGCACCCTACGGAAGGTGGCGCGGTCCTTGCAGAGTGCCGTCGAAGCGGACAGCAGCATGACCACCGGCCCTTCGATGAGCAAGGCCAGCGGAAAAGCGATGGTGCCTACCGCCGCCAGCTGGACCTCTGCGTTGGCCATGCGACCCATCACCGCCGTGATGAAGGGCAACTCGATGGCCATGCACAGCCACGAGAGCGCTAGGGGAAACCAGAGTCGCAGGATGCGCCCTTGGGTGACCCGATCGAGGCTGGGCGAGGGGTCCGAGGGCGCTTGCACGGCGTCACCTTAGGCCCGAACGCTCGGGTTGCAGGTGGCAAGGCGCATTTTTTCGCGAGCCAGGAGGCCCCGAAAAGAAGCGAGCCGGAGTGCAGCGTGTTTCACACGCGTCACCCCGGTCGCCGGAAGGGCCAAACGTTTCACTTGCCCTTACGGGGTGCCTTTTCGTCCGGCTCTGCCCCTAAGCTGAATCGCCCTCCGGACCATTATCTTTTTTGGACGGGGCGGGCGCGGGCGTATCGCCCTTTCCGGTCTCTTTGACCGCATCCGGATCGATTTCGAACACCGGCGGTTTGGGTTTATCGGTCGGCGCGTCGGTGCCCGCCGGTTGCGGATCTTCGGAGTTCGGCGGAGGGGTTGCGGTGGGAGTTTTGGTCGGAGTCGTCCCGAGTTCTGGCTCGTTGGCTGGGGTCACCACCTCGGGTTGGGAGGCGGCGGGGAGTTCCTCCGGGTTCAGGGGGGCCACGTCTACGCTGTCGAGCAGGGTGGTATCGCCGTTTGGATTGGGCCCCATGTCGCCCATCGGATCGGGCAGGTCTTCCTTTTTGAGCAACTCGTCCATGCGTCCACGCAAGGCGGAAGCTTTCCAGCTCGGGAGCACGTAGACCCAACCTTCCGCCCGTTGTTCGATCGACCCAGCGATCTCTTGCGCAGCGGCTTGTGCTGCTTCGTCGACAGCCGCCCGCGATCCTTCGGATCCATCCAAGGCCCCCTGGTCGAGCACATTGGGCAAAGCCTCCGGATCTTGGGGTCCTTCATACGTGCGCGGTGCGCCAGCCGGATCGGTGTCGGCGTCGAGTTGGGCGTAGACCTTGCCGTCTTGCTCCATCGTGCGCACGGTCACGTGCAACCCATCCTTGGTCCAAAACTCGCTCGTGACGACCTCGTCGTCCGGCATGGGGACTTGGTCGGCCGGCAAAACGTCTTCGAGCTTTAGGGCCTGCAGGGCGGCGGCGAAGCGCGAAGTGACGTATTCGCTTTGGGGTTCTTTGCCCTCGGGCAGGTTGAGGATTTGGAGCGGTGCCGAAGACGCGGCGTCCGCGTCCTTGGCCAACACAATCTCGTCGCCGTCGGGATGCACGATGCGCACGCCCTGCACGTCTTGGGAGGGCACGTCCGTGAGGGTCGCGTCCAACCATTGGGTGCGTTTTGGATCGATGCGCAGGTTGCCGGAGACCAACCAGCAGGTGGGGTCGGACTCTTCCCGCACGAAGTAGGACTCCTGGGTCGTCGCCGGGCGGCGTTTTCCGATCCACAGGGCGGCTAGGCTCTGCTCGGATCCATCGAACAGCTCCACGCGGGCGGGGGGGCTCGTCGCGGCTTGTGGGTCCAGGCCTAGATTGTCGTAGCGGCTCGGCATCTTGGTTTTGGCTTCCAGCCGCTCCGCGCGGGCCAATGCGAGCACCAAACCGTCGAGTTTCTTGCGATCGGCGGGGTAGTGATGGCGATCCGGCACGGTCCATGCCCCCTCCTTGCCGCGTTCGAAAACCATCGACTCGCCGCCAACGTCGAGGGTCATGCGGCGCACGTCGTTGACGCTCTTCTGCAACTTGGGGAGCAACACTCCCTCCCGTTGCAGCGCCGCTTCGTTGCGGTTGTTTTGCAGCAAGGCGGTGGCGCCGAAGAACACGGCGACCGCGATCAGCATTCCGAGTAGCAGCTTGGCATTCATGAGGACCTCCGAGAGCGGGAGTTCGATTGGTTCGTGATCGCCATCCCGAGCAGCACGAGCAGGAGCAGCACCGGCACCAAGAAGGTGTTCAACGCCTTGAGGCGCGTGCCCAAAGACTCGATGTCGCGGTTGAGTTGGTTGCGCACCTCGCGCAGCTCGCGGCGCTGATCCAGCAGGGTCGCGTTGAGGCGTTCGATCTCGGCTTGCTGCTCGGGGTTGAGCAGGGCACCGCCCGCGTTGTCCTGGGGGCCTTGCAGCTCGAGCAAGCGCTGGTTGGTGGCTTCCACCGCGGCTTCCGCTTCGTCCGCCTTTTCGCGCAAGCGCTCGCCAGCAGCCTTCTCCAGCTCCACTTTCTTGGTGAACGGACGTTGGTATCCCTCCCGGCTGCGCAAGCTGATCAGATCCGTGGAGCCCGTCAGGTTGTCGAGCAGGTTGACCACCAAGGACCCGTTGCCCAGTTGCGGCGCCAAGAACGGGCCGATGCGTTGCACCCACAGGTTGTCGGCCAGCAGGTCGGCGTCCGAAATCAAGACGGCGTGGAAGGGGGCCGAAGACTCGCTCAGGTGCTCCGGAGCCGCTTCTTCGGAGCCTTCCGCATCGTCGTCGGTTCCGGCCTCGGGATCCTGCGGAGGACCGTCGGGAAACGCGCTGGTCAGGGAACCGGTCAGGCGAATGACCGTGGAGCGCGGGACTTGGTCGGTGACGAACATGTCGCCCAATCGTTCAAAGTCGACCATGCCAAATTGCATGGCGGTGCCGTCCAGGGTGCCCGCGCCTTCGGCCGTGGTTTGGACCAGGGGTTGGATTTCGGTCGTGGCGCCTTCCGTCGCTTTCCAAGAGCCCGCGGTCAGGAAGCTGACGCCCGAAATGTCCTTGAGGGCCAAGTCTTGCTCGTCGAAGGACTCCTCGTCGAGGGCCATGAAGATGGGGGCGAACGCTTGGCCGTTCTGGGTGGGGATGGCCTGCCCTTTCTTCTCGTCGCCGACGATCAGGTTCGGTTCCAGGGTAACGCCCCAGGCTTCCAGCAGTCGCTCCAGATGGGACGAACGGTCGGCCGACATGGCGCCGCGCGGGTCTTGGCCAGCCGGATCGAAGAAACAGAACGGATCGACGAACGCCATGATGCGCCCGCCGCGCAGGGCGAATTGATCGATGGCGTATTGGGTCTGTTCGCTGAGCTCTTTGGGATGCACCAGCATCAGCACGTCGATCTCATCGTCGATGGACTCCGCCGTCATGGGCACGTCGCGGACCTCGAGGCTCTGGGCGATGAAGTCGTAGATACCCCAACGCTGCGCGGGTTGGCGCGTCATCGGGTTGGGCGGGCCTCCGGCGAGGGGCAGGCTTGACATCAAGCCGACCACCGGGCGGTCGTCGTTGCCGAGGCGATAGATCACCTGGGTGATGTCGTACTCCAGGGAAGCCTCGCGGGCGGGGTGGAAGAAGGGGATGACTTCCTTCTCGTCGATCGAGTTGGTCGCGATCAGGCCGCAGTACAGCTTGTCGCCCAACGAGTTGATCGAGTGTCCTTGCAAGCCACCTTGGGCCGCTTGGTCTTCCTCTTCGGTGAAGGGCTTGGGGTCGATGACCTCCAGGCGCAGGTTCCCGTTGGATTTGGCCGCGTAGGTCTCGAGCAACTCCTGGACCCGCCGCGCGTACTCGGGGATGGGCGAGCTGTCCGGAGCTTGGTCGGGGGTGTAATAGAATTTGAGATCGATCGGCTCTTCGAGCTTCGCGAGGATGTTGCGGGAACCCTCGGAGAGGCTATAGAGCTTGTGCTCGGTCAGGTCGATGCTAGAGCGGCGCAGGGCGACGCTGGAAAAGGCGTTGATCGCGACGAACAGGGCGATCGCGACGGCTAATCCGGTCAGCGAAAAGAGGTTTTTACCCATGGTGTTGGCTGTTCGGTCGAGGGGTTAGCGCGCTTTGGTGTAGTCGATCGCGACCGCGTTGGCGTACAGCAGCAAGGCGATCAAGGACACGAAGAAGATCAGGTCGCGGGGGTCGAGCACCCCTTTGGAAATCGCGATGAAGTGGGTGTACAGGCTCAAGGAAGAGAACCAGTCGACGATGTTTTCGGGCAGGAACAGCCCGAAGAACTCCAGCACGCCGGCCTGGCCCACCAAGAACAGGGTCAAGCAAGCCACCAAGGACAAGACGAAGGCAATGACCTGGTTTTTGGTGAGCGCGGACACCAGCGAGCCCACGGCCAAGTAGGCCCCGGCCATCAAGAACGAACCCAGATAGCCGGCGAGGATGATGCCGTGATCGGGCTCGCCGAGGAAAGCGACCGAAATCCAGTTGGTGGTCGTCAGCAGCAAGGCCACGCCGATGAAAATCCAAGCGGCCAGGAACTTGCCGACCACGGCGCCGCCCATGGTGATGGGCAAGGTGAACAAGCTTTCTACCGTGCCGGACCGGCGCTCTTCTGCCCACATGCGCATGGACAAAGCCGGAATGAGGGCCAAGTACAACACGGGGTGGTAGGCGAAGAACGGCCGCAGGTCGGCTTGGTTCATCTCGTAGAAGTTCCCCAGGTACCACGTAACGGCGCCCGTCAAGACCAAGAAGATCATCAGGAACACGTAGGCCACCGGGGTGCCGAAATAGGCGCCGAGCTCGCGGCGCAAAACAACGCTCATGCCACGCATGATCAAACCTCCTCCTGAGCGAGGGCTTGGGCGGGTTGCGGTTGGCTCGGGCGGGGCGACGGCGCCATGCCCGAACGGGTGATCTCGCGGAACACATCATCGAGGCGGCCGCGATCCACGTGCATGTCGCGCACTTGCCAGCCGTGGCTGCGCACGTGGTCGGAAACGGCGTGCAGAATGGGTGTGCCGGCTTTGGGGAACAAACGCCACCCTTGGTGGTAATCGGACTCTTCCAGTGCCTCCACGCGCTCCACCCCGGGCAGGTTGGAGAGGGTCAAGAACGAGTCGGCCGGTGCTTGGCCCTCAAAGCGCAGCTCCACCGCGCCCGCGTAGCGCGAGTTCTCCCGCAGCTCCGACGGCTTGCCGTTGAAGCGCAATTGCCCCTCGGAGATGATCGCGGCGCGCGTGCAAACCGCCTCGACCTCTTCCAGGATGTGCGTCGACAGCACGATGACCTTGTCCGCCGACATGGAACGGATCAGTTCGCGCACCTGGTCCTTTTGGTTGGGGTCGAGCCCGTCGGTCGGCTCGTCCAAAATGAGCACCTTCGGGTCGTGTAGGATGGCTTGGGCCAAGCCCACGCGCCGTTTGAAACCTTTGGAGAGGGTTTCGATGCGCTGGTGGCGCACCCCCTCGAGTTCCAGCAGCCCGATGGCGCGATCGATCGCCCCGGCCTGCTTTTCGGCCGGGATGCTGCGCGCTCGGGCCGCGAAGCGCAGCAGGGTCTGGGGCGTCATGTCGGGATACAGGGGCGCGCCTTCGGGCAGGTACCCGATGCAGGCCTTGGCCGCGATGGGGTCCTTGGCCATGTCGTGCCCTTGCACGACGATGGAGCCCTTGTCCGGCCGCAAGAAGCCGGTGACCATCTTCATCGTGGTCGATTTGCCGGCTCCGTTGGGGCCCAGGAAGCCGAGGACTTCCCCGGGCAGCACGGTCAGGCTGAGGTCATCGACCGCCTGCAGGCGGCCAAATCGTTTGCTCAGGTGTTGGATTTCGATCATGGTGCCGAGATCAGATGCGGTGGATCAGGTGCAAAGGGGGTAAGAGGCGGGCTGTGGCCTGCCCCGGGCCGATCGCTCCCGTCGGAGGGGCCTGGTAGCTCGCCGGCGGTCCCTGGAACGTGGGGCAGGGGAGGCGAAGCGGAGAGCTGAGTGGGCCAGGAAAAGTCGGGCAAAGGGGCCCGGGACGCCCCGCAGGCGGGCTTCGAAAGCCAGCATAGATACCGCTGGGCCGGAAAGGGGGCAAGGGCTGTCCGGGGTAGTTTGCAAGGAGCAGGTCCTGGGGACGGGCCTTACGGGAAAAAGGCGCGGCTGTTAGCGCAGGTTCGACGGGCTTTGAGCCTGCTGCATCTGGGCCGGCCCGTGGCGGGCGCGGGGCCCGAAGAAGCGCGGCCGTCCCCCGGCGGTCCACATTTTTTAAGGGTTCGCGACCCGCTTCCCGCGGTCGCCAAGCCGGAATCGACCGGTTCCGACCCTAGGGGACGGTTGACGGGCAGGGGGGGGCGATGCATAGAGTCGGGAGCCGCACGACCCGAGGCCTGCCTTGCTTGGCCCCCTCGGCCCGGACCGTGCGGCCCGAACACCATGTCCAAGACCCTCGTCATCGTCGAGTCGCCCACTAAGGCCCGCACCCTCAAGAAGTACCTTGGCTCCGACTACATCGTCGAGTCCTCCGTCGGCCACATCCGGGACCTGCCCGCGAACGCCGCCGAGGTACCCGCCAAGCTCAAGGGCGAGGCCTGGTCCCGCCTGGGCGTCAACGTGGAGGAGGACTTCCAGCCCCTCTACATCGTGCGGCCTGAGAAGAAGGCCAAGATCAAGGAGCTCAAGGACTCCCTAAAGGAAGTCGACCGCCTCCTGCTGGCCACCGATGAAGACCGCGAGGGGGAGGCCATCTCCTGGCACCTGCTCGAGGTGCTTAAGCCGGACGTCAAGGTCGAGCGCATGGTGTTCCACGAGATCACCAAGAAGGCCATCATGGAGGCCACGCAAAACACCCGCGAGGTGGACCTGAACCTCGTAGAAGCCCAGGAAAGCCGCCGCATCGTCGACCGATTGTACGGCTACGAGATTTCCCCGACCCTGTGGCGCAAGATTAAGCCGCGCCTTTCCGCCGGACGCGTGCAAAGCGTGGCGGTGCGCATGTTGGTCGAGCGCGAGCGGGCCCGCATGCGCTTCGTCGAAGCCGAGTACTGGGATCTGTCCGCGGTCTTTGAATCCAAAGAGGGCAAGAGTTTCGAAGCGCGCCTCACGACCGTCGATGGACAGCGCGTCGCGGCGGGCAAGGATTTCGATCCGGACACCGGGAAGCTCTTGAAGAAGCGCGATGTCCTGCACTTGGACAAAGGCGCCTCCGAAGCCCTACGCCAAGGCATCGCCAAGGGCACCTTCGAGGTCATCAGCGCGGAAGAAAAACCCTTCACCAAGCGCCCGGCGGCACCGTTCACGACCTCGACCTTGCAGCAGGAAGGGGGGCGCAAACTGCGCTTCGAAGCCAAACGCACCATGCGCGCGGCCCAACGCCTGTACGAAAACGGCTACATCACCTACATGCGGACCGATTCGGTGGTGTTGTCCGAAGCGGCCATCGACTTGGCGCGCAGCGCGGTGAAAGACCTGTACGGCGCCGAATACTTGCCCCGCGAGCCTCGCCACTACCAGGGCAAGGTCAAGAACGCGCAAGAAGCCCACGAAGCGATCCGTCCCGCGGGCGACGAGGTGGCGACGACGGAAGCGGTGCGCAAGCACCTCGGCCCCGACGAGGCCAAGCTCTACGAGCTGATCCGCATGCGCACGCTCGCGTCGCAGATGAAAGACGCCAAAGGGCGCCGGATGGTGGTCAAGGTCGCCGTCGAACACGAAGGCCGCCAAGTGGTCTTCCAGGCGAGCGGTTCGGTCATCGATTTCCCCGGTTTCCTGCGCGCCTACGTGGAAGGGGAAGAGGATGCCGACGGGGCTTTGGGCGGCGACGAAAAAGTGCTGCCGCCCTTGGAGCAAGGCGACCGGGTCCAGGCCCAGGAGCTGCGCTGCGAAGAGCACCGCACGACGCCGCCGGCGCGCTTGACGGAAGCCTCGCTTGTCAAAGCCCTGGAAGAATCGGGCATCGGCCGTCCCTCCACCTACGCGTCGATCATCGACACGATCCAAAACCGCAACTACTCCTTTAAAAAGGGTACGGCGCTGGTGCCGACCTTCACGGCGTTTGCGGTCACCGCGCTGCTCGAGCAACACTTCACCAACCTGGTGGACGCGGCTTTCACCGCCCAAATGGAGGAGCAGCTCGACGCCATCGCCCGGGGCGAAGGTGGACGCATTGAATACCTGCGCTCGTTCTACGAGGGCAACGGCAACCCCGGCCTCAAGCCGTTGGTGGAGCAATCGATCGAAAAGATCGACCCGCGCACCATCTGCACGATTCCGTTGGGCGAAGACACCGATGGCGTGCCGGTCGAAGTGCGCGTGGGCCGCTACGGTCCGTTCCTGTCCTGCGGCGATGACTCGGCGCCCCTGCCCGACGATATCTGCCCGGACGAAGTGGATTTGGCATTCGCCCTGGAGCGCATCGAGGCCAAAAAACGCGGGGCCGATCCCATCGGATCGCACCCCGACAACGACGAACCCGTGTACGTCAAGACCGGCCGCTTCGGGCCCTACGTGCAACTCGGCGACGGGGAGGACGGCGAGAAGCCCAAAATGGTGTCCCTGCTCAAGGGCATGGATCCCGAAAACCTGGACCTCAAGACCGCCCTGCAGCTGCTCGAGCTGCCCCGCGTGGTGGGGCAGGACGACGATGGGGTCGACATCATGGCTTACAACGGTCGCTATGGGCCGTACATCAAACGCGGGGACGATACCCGCAGTTTGTCGGCCGAGGACAACCTGCTGACCTTGGAGCGCAAGCGGGCCATGGAACTCTTGGCCCAAGAAAAGCCGGGCCGCGGTGGACGCCGGACGCCCAAACCCATCAAGACCTTCGAAAACGTGCCCGAATTGGAAGGGGGCAACATCCAGTTGCTGGAGGGCCGCTACGGCCCCTACGTCACCGACGGGGAGGTCAACGCTTCCCTGCCGAAGGGCGCCAACGTGGATGAGTTGACGGTGACTTTGGCCATCGAGCTGTTGGAAGCGCGACGGGCCAAAGGAGGCGTGAAGAAGCGCAAGAAGAAGGCCGCCAAAAAGCCGGCGGCCAAAAAGACAACCACCAAGAAGGCCACCACGAAGGCCGCATCCAAAAAGAAGGCCAGCAAGAAGACCGCGAGCAAGAAAAAGGCTGCCAAGAAAACCACCAAAAAGGCGGCCAGCAAAAAAGCTTCGAAGAAGAAGCCTTCCTAGCTCCCTCCGGTCGAACTACCACGCCCCAAGCAAGCGGGGGCCGCACCCATCGGTGCGGCCCCCGCCAGCGTTTCGGACCGTGCGCTCGGCGCTACTTACCGTGCTCGTCGTGGTGTCCCTTGAGGTGCTCGAGGTCTTCTTTGCTGAAGTACACCGAGCTCAGGGCATGCACGGCTTCCCGCAGGGCCTTCACCGCAGCCGGGTCGATGCCTTGCTTGGAGCGCATGGCATGCACCGTGATGTGGTGCAGGTGCGTCAATTGGGCGAAGTAGCGCACCCGCTGGGCTTCGTCAAACTCCGCCGGCAAAGGCTTGATGCGCTGGGCCAGCCAGTACTGCGCGATGTTGTCTTGGATGCGTTGCGCGTGTTCTTCCTTGGTGTTCACCCAGCGCACGAATTGTTGGCGCGCGAGGGCATCCTGGGGTTCCACCGCGATTTGCGTCATGGCCTTCTCGATGGTGTCGCAGTCCTCCAGGATTTGTTGGATGCGCAGTTGGTCGCCGTAGATGCCGCAGGGCACTTGGCAGTGAAACAGAGCGGGAGAGGGCGAAGCCGCTGCCGGGATCACTGCGGGGAGCGCTGCGGAAGCCGGAGCGGTGGGTTGCAGGGCGAGGCCGATGCCGGCGACGGCCAGCGCGGCGAGGAGCATGAGAGGAGTGCGCATAGGTCGGGAAAAGGAAGGCTTGGAATGGGTTTGGGTTGAGGTGGGGTCGCGCCCGAGTTTCCTAAGCAAAACCTGGGCGACCCGCGGAACAAGCTAAGTCACGCGCCCTGGGAATTCTCGTTCTCTCGGGGATTCCACCGATCCGTCACGTTTCCTGGGTGCACGAACGGAGCCGTCTCTGCCGGAAAGCTGGCCTGCTCCGCGCGCGCGGCGTATAACCGTGGCGTGGCGACCACCCGAGCTGGCAACCAGATTCACCTGGGGGACAACCTGCCCTTTTTGCAGGGCTTGCCGGACGGTTGTGTGGACTTGATCTACATCGACCCGCCCTTCAACACGGGCCGCCGGCAGGAACGCCGCAACGTACAGGCCGTGCGGGACCCCAAAGGGGCCACGCAGGGCTTTGCAGGTCAGACCTATCGCCTCGAAGAGCGCTCTCGGCAGGGTTACGACGACCGCTTCGAAGATGTCCAAGGGTTCTTGGCGCCGCGCCTGGCTGAGGCCAGACGGGTGCTCGCTCCCGAGGGCAGCTTTTTCCTGCACATCGACTACCGCGAAGTGCACTACTGCAAGGTCGCCTTGGACGAGCTCTTCGGGCGTGCCCACTTCCAGAACGAAATCATCTGGGCCTACGACTTCGGCGGCCGCAGCAAGCGCCGCTGGTCAGCCAAGCACGACTCGATCCTGTGGTACTCGCGCCACCCCAAGCGTTATCACTTCGATTTCGAAGCCATGGACCGCATCCCGTACATGGCGCCCGGTTTGGTGGGGCCGGAAAAGGCGGCGCGCGGGAAAACGCCCACCGACGTGTGGTGGCACACCATCGTCAGCCCCACGGGCAAGGAGAAGACGGGCTACGCCACGCAGAAGCCCCTGGGCGTGCTCGAACGCATCGTCAAGGTGCACTCGAAGCCTGGCGATTTGGTGCTCGACTTCTTCGCCGGCTCGGGCACGACCGGCGAAGCGGCCGCGCGCCACGAACGGCGCTTTTGGCTCGTCGATGAAAACCCGCAGGCGGTCGAGGTCATGCGCGCGCGCTTGGCGGCGTACCTCTAAGCGCGCGATTTACTTCTTTGGGTTTTCGAGGGTGATCACCGAGGTCCAGCACAGGTAGCGCAGGGGCGGAATCACGGCCAGCAAGCCTCGATCGACCGTTTCGAGCAGCTTGCACAACCCGTTGCGCACCGGCGTCATGCCGGGCAGGTACGAAAAGACCGCCGAAGCGAGCGAGGTCAACACGTAGCCGCGCACGTGCACCTTCTCGAAGTAGCGCTTCATGGTGCGGATGTCCTTGGGCACCAAGGGGTGCTCGTCGTCCGTGCGCATGGCCGGGGTCATCAGGCGATAGCCAGCGATGATCGGGTTGTAAGCCATGGGCTCCATCATGATGACCTTACCACCCTCATCAAGGGCTTTCGACCAGCTCTGCATGGACGCTTCGATGTCCAGGTGGTGCAGCACGCCGGTGCAACAGATCAAGTCGTGGGAGCTCTCGGGCACGTCCAAAGCTTCCGCGTTGCCGACGATCGCGTTGGCGCGGTCGGCCAGGCCTTCGTCTTGGATGGCTTGGTTGAGCTTGGCGATGGCCGCGTCCGCGATGTCGATGCCGAGCACCGACTTCGCCCCGCCGCGCGCCAACGGCGTCACGCCGCCGTCCGCGCAGCCCACCACGATGACCCGGTTGCCCTGGGTCAGCTCGTGGATGCGCGCCATGTACTCCTTTCGGGCCGTATCCGCCAAGTAGTAGAACTTGTCCCGGCGCTCCTCGAACTCGTCGAGCTGCCCGGTGGAGCGCTTGTTCTGGAACTCGGCTTCGGCGGCGAGTCGCGTTTGGAGGTCTTGGCTGGCCATGAGGCGCGGATGGATAGCAGGCGGGCGCGGGCCCCTCGGAGAGAAACTGGCGGAGAGACTTGGGGGGGCATGGGGTCCCCGCGGACCCACCCGTCGGCAGGTAGGGGCGGCTTCCGCGCGAGCGAGCGAAAGCCCGAATGCCCTTGCATCGACCCATCATAGGCCGAATCCGAGTTCAAACGCAGATCTTCCGCGCCCCGGTGACTCAAAAAGCCGTTACCCACCGAGCCCTTCGCGCCGCAGGCCGGAACCCACCCGCAAATTTTTCCCGCCACTCGCGGAAGCCCGCCCCCGATGCGCTACGTTTCCCCCCGGCCGACCCTCGGCTTCCGCGCCCGTAGCTCAGCTGGATAGAGCACCCGACTTC
>JAUHXY010000226.1 GCA_030426785.1 bacterium | reverse complement strand
GGTGGATCCAAAGTACGGGGAGTGGGTCGATCGAGCTTCGCCTGGACGGAGTTCCCGTCGACTTTGGCGGCAACAGTCACACCACCAGCACGCCGCAGTTCTTCGGGGCGATCCAACTGGCGGGGTTCAGCCAATTCGAATGGGAGGAGTTGGAGGCTGCACCCGGAGACTGGAAGTATCTCTTTGCGGACGATTTCACCTTTGCCTTTGGGGGCACGATCATCGACTGCAATCAAAACGGCTTAGGGGACGCTTTGGATATCGCGCAGGGCACCAGTACGGATTGCAACGGCAACCACATTCCTGATGAGTGCGAAATCTTGCAAGGCAGTAGTGCTCCCGGCGGTCCCTTCTTTTGCCAAAGCGGCTGTGATCCTGACTGCAATCAGAACGGCATCCTGGATGCGTGCGAAGTCATCGATTACCAAGAATTCTTGTCAGGAGCACTCGGCCCTGTCGGTTCTGGTACGGATCTAACCTTCACCATCCCTGGCCCTCCCCAAGCGATGGGTCCTGTTGTCGTGGAACTTTCAGCCCACGCAAACCTTGGTGGATCCGATGAGTACCTGGAGGTTCGGCTCAATGGTCAATCGCTCGGAAACGCTTTCGAATGGAATGGGAGCGATTGTCCGAGTCCCGATGCGGACTTCTTCTCTTTAGCGATCCCAGCGAACCAGTTCGAGCTTTGGACAGCCTCGGGATCGGCCGTGTGGACGCTTACACCCAGCCAAGAAGTCGATGCGGGCGACTGCTCGGGCGCCTCTTGGGTGTCCTTCGCCGTGCGCATCCCGCGGCCTTCCGCTCTGGACATCAATGCCGACGGTGTACCCGACTCGTGCGAATCTCTCGGAACGATCTACTGTACGCCTGGCCAGCCCAACAGCGCTCACCCAGAGGGGGCTAGCATCACGGCCGTCGGCAGTGGCCAAGCTTCCCTCAATCAACTCGCATTTTCGGTTGAAGGCCTTCCCCCGAATCAATTCACGCTACTGATTAACGGGGAGGCTGCAGCCAATGTCCCGTTTCCCGCGGGCAGCCTCGGAATTCTGTGCCTGGGTGGATCCATAGGCCGCCACAAGGAAGACTTGGCGTTCTCAGGACCGCAGGGTATGACTCAGATTCCTGTCGACCTCACCCAGATCCCCACGCCTTCCGTTCCTATCACCCTCCAAGCAGGCGAAACCCGATACTTCCAGGCATGGTATCGAGACTTCTGGAATGGGAGTTCCCAGAACAACTTCTCCGACGCCGTCGAAGTCCTGTTTTATTGAAGTGGGTGATCGGCGGCCCAATTGGCCATGCGGCTCACTAGATCCCAGGCGAATCTACCCCGGCTTCTATCAGTACACCAACAACCGCGGCTCGGTCATCTCTTCCATGGCGTAGCGCAAGCCCTCGCGGCCGAGGCCGGAGTCTTTGATGCCACCGTAGGGCATGGAGTCCACGCGGAAGCCGGGGATGTTGTTGATGATCACACCGCCGACCTCGAGCTCTTCGTGCGCGAGCTGCATGTGGGTCAGGTTGTTGGTGAACACCCCCGCTTGCAGGCCGTAGTTGCTGTCGTTCGTGCGATCGATCGCCGCTTGGAAGTCCGGCACCTTTTCGATCACCGCCACCGGCCCGAAGACCTCGGCGCAATTCACCTTGGCATCTTTCGGCACGTTGGTGAGCAGGGTCGGCGCGTACAGGTTGCGGCGTTCGTCGAGGATCTTGCCACCGACCAACACCTTGGCGCCTGCCGCTTTGGCCTCGCGCACCCAATCGTCGATGCGCTGCAGGTGTCCCCCGTCGATGATAGGACCCACCAGGACGCCTTTTTTGGAAGGGTCACCGGTCGGAAGGGCTTTGATTTCCTTGATCAAGGCCTTTTCGAAGGCTGCGTACTGGCTTTCGACCACGTAGATGCGCTGGGTCGAAATGCAGATCTGCCCGGCGTACAGGAACGAGCCCACCGCGGTTTGCGCGGCGGCCTTGGGGAGATCCGTTCCTTCGTCGATGATCAACGCGGCGTTGCCGCCGAGCTCGAGCGCGACCTTCTTCTTGCCGCAAATGCTCTTCAGGAACCAGCCCACTTGGTCGCTTCCGGTGAACGATAGGAAGGCCACCCGTTCGTCGCGCACCATTGTCTCCGCGACTTCGTTGGCGCACACCATGGTGCTCATGACCCCCTTCGGGAAGCCAGCTTCGTGCACCAAAGCCGTAAACGCCAGCGCCACCAAAGGGGCCTGCGGCGCCGGCTTGAGCAGCACAGGGCAACCCGTGGCCAAGGCCGGAGCGACCTTGTGCAGCACCAGGTTGAGCGGGAAGTTGAAGGGCGTGATGCACGCGACCACGCCGACGGGAAAGCGTTTCGTGAAGGCCGTTTTGCCTTCGCCGGCCCCAAAGTCGAGGGGCACCACCTCGCCGCCGAAGCGCACGCTCTCGGCGGCCGCGGTGCTGAGGGTCAACAAGCAGCGGTCGATTTCGGCTTGGGCGTATCCAAGGGGCTTGCCCGCCTCCTTGACGATCAGATCCACAAAGGCGGCCCGACGTTCGGACAGGAGGTCGTGCAGGGTTTGCAGGTGGCTCTGTCGCTTAGCCGCCGACCAGCGCGCGAAGGTAGCGCGGGCATCGCTGGCGGCCTGGATGGCGCGCTCCATTTGCGCTGCCGTGGCCAACGGCAACGTGGCCAACTTGGCTCCGCTGTATTTGTTGAGCACCGTCAACTCCCCATCCCCCGCGGAAGTCCACTTCCCGGCGATGTAGTTTTCGGTCTTCAGAATAGAGGCGAAGGTTGCGCGCTTCGGGGTGCTGGTGGCCATAGTGAGCAGATCCTGGATCAGGAGTCGCGGGCTATCAAGGGGGCAAGCGCTCGGACCGGCTGAAATCCGGCGTAGGTCATGCGTCCCCGGCGGGCGTGCCTTCCGCCGAAACCCCTTCCGTTGGCACCGGCAGATCGACCGACAGGGTTTGAGAGGCGGCTTCGGTCACCCGGGTGATCAATTGCGCCCCCGGCCAAACCAACTGCAGCGAGCCCAATCGGGGCTCCCAGACCGAGGTGTACAGGGTGCCGAAGGAGCGGTCGTAACCGAACTGATAGAGGGGCGGCTGGAGAAAACGGTGCAGGAGTTCGCTGCGGGAAAGCTCCGGCGAAGCGAGTACCTGCTCGAGGTAAGCCTGGCGCGCCCGGGTCGCGGTCACCCGTTCGTAGTCCGGCCAAGTGATCTTGATCTGGTGATTGGCGCAAACCCGGTGGTGAAAGATTTGGTAGCCGCCGCCGGCTTTTAGGTGCAGGGTGCGGAAGTCCCCCGAGCGGTCCAACACGGTCACGTTGTAGGTCATGTGCACCGGGATGCGGCGCAAGACCTCGAGGGCTTCCTGCACGTTGGAGCAGGTCTCCAAGACGTAGCGCAGCACCAAGGGGATGCCGAAGCCGGGGCGCACCTTTTTGCTGCCCCCAAAGGTCAAGGAAGCGCACAGGCCGTCCCCGTTCATCCCATCGAGCACCCCCCACAAACAGTCGCTCACCCCGAGCACCGGCTTGAGCCAAGAGGTGCGGAACACGCGACCTTCGAAGCGCTTCGGCTCGTAGTCGTAGTTGCGCACGAGGATGGGCCCTTCCGGCGCATCCCACACAGCCTGCGTGCAGCCCCGCATGTAGGGCGGCGGGCGGTGCATGGAGAGAAAGCGCGAAGTCAGATCACCCGAACCCGCCCACTCGCAGAGCTGGTCGTAGATGGGCATCAGCTCGGGCATTTCGGCCCGCAAGGCCTCCACGCAGGTGCGGTACCCCGCCCGAGCGGCATGGCCTTCGCTCAGGTACCACTTCTTGTAGTGGGGCCAAGTGCGCTCAAAGTTGGCTTTCCAGGGGCCCCCATCGGGCCCTACGCTCTCCAGCGCAATCGGGAGGTTCATACGCGGGACATTCTACGCGACGGGGCCCCGCAGGCGAACGCTGGGCCGGAGTTCTGGGGCCGGCGGGGCGGCCAGCACCCTCTGCCAGCCCCCCCACCAGCTTGCCGGGCGACCCGCAGCTCGGGGGCGCACCGGCAAAGTCCATCCCGTCCTACGCTTAGAGGAACTTGAAGCCTGCGATCTCCTCCACCGCCGGCGTCGAGCTGACCATCGAGTCCAAGGGCGCGCTCTGGAATTGCGCCTGCATGGCGTGGATCCATGCCTTCGCCCGCTCGTTGAGTTGGTTGTCGTCGGTCATGAGGCGGCCCCGCATCACGAGAATGCCCATGTCGGCGCCCTCGTAGAGGTAGTCACCCTTGCGGGTGATGCGCAGGAAAAAGGCCTCGTCCTCCCGCTCTACCGCACGCCGGTGCGTGTCCATGCGGTCGTAGACCACCGAACCGTCGGCTTTGAGGCGCCAAATCCCCGAGCGCGGGGCGTCCGTCACCAACCCGATCGTGTCCTCGGTGTGCTTGAGGATCAGCTGTCCCCAAGAGTCGCAGTTTTCCGGCGAGGCCCAGCGTTCGTTGATCTCCTTGACGTCGATTTTGTAGGGCTGATCCATCCATTCGAGGATGTGGAACAGGAACAACGGGATGTCGGAGAGCGCGAAGAGCGCATGGTTGGTGATCGAGCTGGCCCCCGTGATGCGCGGATTGAGTTCGCCGAGGTAGATCTCGCCGGTATCTTCGTCGATCAAGAAGTCCAGTTCGAAGTAGCCCTTGTAGCCCTCCTTCTTGAGCTGTTCGCCGAACTTGCGAGCGCCGGCGAGGTCCTGCAGGTTGCTGAGCGCGGCGAGCGCCGCGCCGATGCGCTTGGGCAGGTTGGGGATGCGGCGGTCGACGCGGGCACGCACCACGCGGGCGATGAATTCGTCGAGCCGGGCGACGTCCCACCAGCCGTCGACGTAAGCGTCGCCGAGGCCCAGCGTGCCCTTGCACGCGAGGCGCCACCAGAGGCGCTCGTCGTGGACCTGCATGTCCCACGGACGCGGCCCGTTGACGGTGATGCCGACGTCGCCGAGCAGGCGGTGGTAGAACGCGGCCGGCCAGCTCGTGCGCGTCCGCGGGCGGCCGCGGCGGCGGCCGGGCAGGGGGGCGAGTTCGCGGTCGCGCGAATGCAGCGCGTCGGCCATCGAGTCCTCCTCGGCCGCACGTGGCGACCTGCGATTTCCGCTGGCGAAACCTCGGCATTCCCGTCGCGGTGCCATGCACCGGCCGGGCACGGCTCTATGCTCGCTCCGCGCACGGGGACATTTCAAGCACCGCCGGGGCGCCAGACTGATCGGCGTCAGCTCGTCGCGCGCGCAGCGCCGTCCTCAGGTGGTCTGCAGACGCGCGGCTTCGGCGTCCATGACGACGGCAACCCGGCCCACCGCGCGCCGTGCGAGGACGTCGTCCATCGCCTCGAACACCCGCGCGAGCGGGTAGGTCCGCTCGACGACCGGGTTCAGACGGCCGGCCTCGAACCAGTCGAACAGCTGCCGCATGTGTGCGCGCATGCGCTCCTCGTAGGCGTAGCGCAGGTCGGTCGGGCTCCAGCCGAAGTAAAGGCCCATGTTGAGGCCGCACACGACGAGATTCTTGACCAGCAGGATATTGGCCGGGATCTGCGGGATCTCACCCCCCGCGAAGCCCACTGGCATGATGCGCGCTTCCGGCGCCATGCAGCGCAGCGACTGCATGAAGACGTCGCCGCCGACCGGGTCGTAGACGGCATCGACGCCGCGTCCGCCGGTGAGTGCCAGCACGCGCTCGCGGAAATCTTCGCGGCGGTAGTCGATGAGGTGATCGGCACCGTGGCGGCGCGCAGTGTCGAGCTTGGACGCGGAGCCGGCCGTGGCGATGACCGTGGCACCGAGGACCTTGCCGATCTCGACCGCGGCGATGCCGACGCCGCCGGCGGCGCCGTGGACCAGCAGCCACTGGCCGGCGCGCACGTCGAGCAGGTGCGGCCAGGTCAGCGCCGCTGCCGAAGTCGCATACGAGTTCGTGAACGCGATCGCGCGGTGGAATTCCAGGCTATCGGGGATCGGGTAGACGTTGACTTCGCGCGGGCAGGCGATCTCCGCCAGGCCACCCCAGTCGAGCACGGCGCAGACGCGGTCGCCGACCGCGAAGCGCCGCGCCGCCGGCCCGACCGCTTCGACGATGCCGGCGACCTCGGTGCCGGGTACGAACGGCAGGGGCGGCTTGCGCTGGTACTTGCCCTGCACGACGAGGCTCATCGCGAAACTCACGCCCGCGGCCTGGATGCGGATACGCACGCGATCCTCGTCGAGCACCGGCTCGGGGACGTCAGTGAGGCTGAGCTGATCGAAGGTGGTCCAGTCGCGGACGAGGATGCCTTGCATGATGGGGTCCCTGCTCGATGGTGATGGAATGACGGGACGTCATAATATGACCCCGGGCCGGTGCTCGCGGCCGTCAGCAGGTCCTTCCCGGCCTGGACGGCAGCCAGCGCCTCGCGCCGCACCCGGTTTTCGCCAGCAGGAGACGACACTCATGACCGACCGCCCGATCACGTTCGGGACCGCGCTGCGCGCGCCCCACGGCATCGCCGATTCCGCCCGTCATATCGAGTCGCTCGGCTTCGACGTTCTCGGCTGCGGCGAGCACGTCAGCTTCTACGGCGATACCGCGAACGCCTTCGTCTCGCTTTCCGTCGCGGCCGGCGTGACCAGCCGTATCCGTCTCATGAGCACCATCACGCTCGTGCCGCTCTACCCGGCCGCGTTGCTGGCCAAGCTCGGCGC
>JAUHXY010000225.1 GCA_030426785.1 bacterium | reverse complement strand
CGAGGTTTTGTTCGACGTGCAGTCGTTCATTCCGGGCAAGATGGCCCACCTCGTCGTCATTCTCAAGATCCCCGAGCATTGGCACATCTACTGGGAGTCGGCGGGAGAGGCCGGCATGGGGACCCGTATCGATGTGACGGGACCCAAGGGCTGGAAGGTCGGCAAGCCGCGCTTCCCCGGTCCGATGCTGTACACGGATGGGCAGGGCAACGTGGCGTACACCCTCGAAGGTGAGGTTGGCTTCTTTGTTCCGATTACGCCGCCCGACGATGCGCCCGTCGATCAAACCGCGGCGTTCCAGGTCAAGATGCAGTGGTTGTTGTGCCAAGACATCTGCTTGATGGGGTCGCTCGATCGCACCTTGGAACTGGAGGTGCAGCGGGGGACGCCCAAGCGCAACACAGACCGTCGACTGGTCGGATTGCGCAAGCAACTCGCGCGCCGCGGGTTTGTGCCCGCCGAAATCGGCTACGCGTTCGGAGGCACTCCGGAAAAGGCGCAGTTGACCTTTTCCACGAAAGACTCGCGCGAATTCGAGTTCTTTCCGCTCCCCGACAGCCCCTTGGTGATCGACGATCGACCCGAGGGCACGAAATCCGAGACATTCAGCCAACGCAACTTCGATCTGAAGCCAAGTTTGGGTGGTGTCAAGGAGACCATCGCGGTCCAGGGCGTGGTGCGCGTCACCCGCAAGGACCAGGTTTCGTTCTACGAGATCGACTTCCAAGGCCCGCAAAACCGCGAACCCACGAAACAGGTGCTGGGGCATGGCTCCTTGCCCACGGTACCGAAGAAACAGTAACGCGGCCCGCGTCGGGCCCGTCCAACCCAAGGAGAATCCCCATGACTCGTATGCAAACCTCGAATCTGCTCGCTCTGGCGGGCTGCTTGGCGGCGGCTCCTTTGCTGTTCGCCCAACCTCAGGAAGCGGTGGCGGAAGACCCCGTACCCGCCGAAGCTTCTCAAACGATCGAAGCCGCCGATTCGATCTTGCCCGTGTACCGCGCGGAGCTCAACCGACCGGCGCCGCACTTCACCCTAAAGGACACCGACGGCAAGACCTGGAAGCTGGCGGACCTGAAGGGTCAAACCGTCGTGCTGGAGTGGTACAACCCCGATTGCCCGGTGGTGCGCAAAGCGCACGGTCCGGATGGCTCCCTGCACAGCCTCGGGAACCGCATCCACAACATGGAAGGGGCAACTTGGCTCGCTATCAACTCGGGAGCTGCGGGTATGCAAGGCCACGGCCTGGACCGCAACCGGGAGAGTCGCAAGCAGTATTCGCTGGACTACCCTGTACTGCTGGATGAAAGCGGAGCCACCGGCAAAGCCTACCAAGCCACCACAACCCCGCAGATGTACGTGATCGACAAGAACGGCATCCTGATGTACATGGGGGCCCACGAAGATCGCAAGTCCGGTGAGAACCTCGTGGCGACCGCGATCACCGCTGTCATGCAGGGCAAGAAGCCCGAGCAGCAACGCACGGGCAACTTCGGTTGCAGTGTCAAGTACCCCACCGAAGCAACGCTGGGTGCCGTGGCCCCGGCCTTCGAGCTCAAGAGCCTCGCCGGCAAGTCCTTCAAACTGGATGACCTGGCCGGCAAGATCGTCGTGCTCGAGTGGTTCAACCCGCATTGCCCCGTGGTGGTGGAAGCCCACAAGGATGGCCCTCTGCGTACGGCGGCCGCCGACTTGACCCGATCGGGACAAGTGGTTTGGCTAGCGATCAACTCCGCTCACGCGGAGCACGAAAGCGCCAACAGCATGGCGAACCAACTGATGGCCAAGGAATACAACATCACCAACCCCATCCTGATGGACTCGAAGGGGCGGGTTGGGCAGGCCTACGGTGCTACGGTAACGCCGCAAATGTTCGTCATCGACCCGCAGGGCGTGCTGGTGTACCAAGGCCACCCGGGAGACGCGAAGAATCCCATGGTGCAATCCATCGTCACGAAGATGCTGCGCGGCGAGACCGTCAAGTCGTCTGAAACCCAAGCCGAAGGCTGCACCGTCAAGTACGCTCCGAAGAAGGGCAAAGAAGCCGAGGAAGAGGAAGCGGGCGAAGACGCGTAGTCAGTAAGGCGCCCTGCGCCCCTTGACCCAACGAAACCGGCCCCTCCGCGCATCGCGCGGAGGGGCCGGCTCTTTTGGGCGCGAAACCACTGATCCCTACAGGAACATCACCGTCGTGGCGTTGGTGAAGTTCGACGTACCCAGCGGCGTATCGCGGTACCAAGCCTGGAAGTTCAGGGTTTGACCCGCCATCACCGGCGCGGGCTGAGTGTGCGTCGGCGTTTGGGTCAGGTCGAGCTCTAGCTCACCGGTTCCCGCTGCGGTGGTCAGGAAAATCTCGGTGAAGTCGTTGTAGCGACCGATGGAGCCACCCCCCAAGCACAGGTTGCCAGCCGAACCACCCGGGTTCATGATCACGCCCGTGTTCGTTCCGTTCAGGAAGAACCCAAACTCGCCACCCGGCAGGTTTTTGACCTTGAGGGTCATGAAGTTCTCGGCCGCTACCGCGCTGCCGCGCGCGGTCAACTCACCCGGCAATCCGGTGGAATTCGCGACCGCAGGCGCGCAGTAGTCGGTCCCGACCGGCTTGTAATCCCACATGTTGGGGCGCCAGTTTTCCAACGTGCAACGCATGCGTCGGATCTGTCCCGGAGTGAACTCGTAAACACAACCCACGTCCTGGTAGTTCATGTAGTTGTGGATCGGCAGGGTCTGGCCCGCGCAGTTGCCCGTGGTGGCCGAGCAATCCCACACCGGACCGGGATGCGGTGGCGTGTCGCAGACCAAATCGCCCTGGGTTTGGCAGCTAGAGTTGACGCAGTTGCCACCCTGGAAGGTGTGGTAAAGGCCGAGGTGGTGTCCGATTTCGTGGGACAACACGTGGTTGTATTGGCTGGAGGCAATCGCCGAATAGGTCATGCGCACGCCGTCATCGGGAGTGCCTGCTACACCGTTTTGCGGCAGCGCCGGCACGTAACCGATCAAACCGCCGCCGAGATCCATCACGTAGATGTTCAAGTACCGCGACGGGTCCCAACCCAGCGACGCGGCGTAGTTCCCCGAATCGGTGAACCAAGTGTTGTTCTGCGTGCGCACGATGCCGTCGGTGGGGTTCCCTTGGGGGTCGCTCGAGGCCATCACGAATTCGATCTTCGTATCCAAACCGAGCTGCGTGCCGGTGGGGCGGAAGTCGATGTTGAGCATCTGCATCTGCAGGTTGATGGCCCCGGTGCTGATGTTGCCGGTTCCATCCGAGCGGTAGATGATCTGCCAAACGACCGGGATCTGGTAGACGAGGTACGGGTCGTACTCCGGCCCCGCGGTGTTGGAATTCAATCCGCACTCGTTGGGCGATCCAAAGAAGTGCGGCTCACCGAGAGTTTTGAAGTCAGGGGAACCGCAGTAGGGATAGGGCCGATCGGGGTGATCGTGGTCCTGGGCGAAGGTCGGGGCAGACGAAAGAGTCAATCCTGCGAGGCAGGCCATCCAATGGAGAGTTTGGCGCATGAGAATCGGTGGGGAAGGAGAGAGGGTTGCCCTGCGTGGGGAAATAGGCATGCAGGCGAACCCGCGTACCGCGCTCTTAGGGCCCCTCGAGCATTCGGTTACCTTAGCCTAGCGGAATCCTGAGGATTCACTCCACCCGCCCCAATCGGAGGGCTCTGCTCGCCTTTCGGTCCTTGCAGGCACCTTGCGGCTTGGGACAGATGGAGGGAATCCTGATGAGTCAGGCAGCCTTAACACGGAACTCGGGGCGGGTGTCTTGGGCGAATTCCATTGGAATCGGGTGGGGCGATTCCGCACAGGGCCTCCCGGGGAGCCCAGCGATGGATTAGCCCGTTCGGGCACCACAGAATGGGCTGCCGGAGAGCGCGGGTCCCGAAGGCACCCGAAAGCAAAGGAACCCACGCGGTCATCCTCCACACCGAATCCCTGTCCGTGCGGCTAGCAAGACCCGGCCTTGGGCCGAACGAGGGCTAGTGAGCCGGGGAAGGCTGTCCACCCGGGCTGACCCGATAGGGGACCCAAACCAGCGAGTAGGTGTCGAAGGAGATGTCGGACTTGCGCGGTGCAATGCGGATTTCGTCGAGCTCCTCCCGGCGCTGATCGAATTCCTTGCGCAGGTCTTCCAGCTCCCGCTCGAGCTCCTTTTCCAAATCGCGGTATTCCCGCTCCACCTGATCGAGGTCCGCTTCCGCCCGACGCACATCGGCCTTTTCTTTGCGAGCCCGCGAGGCAGCGCTAGCCGCCGAACGCACTTCGCTGCGCGTCCGTTTACGACCCAGCAGGCCAGCGACCAACGATCCGACCTTGGCCCAGGTGGAGGTGCGCACCGATTCGTATTGGTCCTCTTGCGTTTCCACTTTTTGTTCCGCTTTGCGCATCCGTTCCCGTGCACGATCAAACTTGCTTTCGTACGCATCGCGCAGCTTTTCCATCTCCAAGTCGCGCGCTTCGCGGGACGCCTGTTCGAGGCGGCTGCGGAAGGAGCTCTCGCTCTCGCCCGGTTCCGAGATCAGCTTGTGCTCTTTGGACTTAAAGAGCGTGATGACCTCGTTTTGGTAGAGGTGGTTCTTGACCGCCGTTTGCCAGGACCGCCAAGTGGTCTTTTTGCTCGCCTCACGGGTGATTTTGCCGTAGTGAGCTCTTTCGTGGGGCAAGGAACCGAGCCGCGCAGCTTTCGTGTCGTGCAACACTTCCACGCTGTCCAAAGGTAAGGTTTTGCCGCGCTCGGGCAGGGGCACTCGCAATTCGACGGTGGCCCACTGATCGACGTTGGCGGTGGACTTGACGTGGTGCAGATCGACCCGACAGAGCAATTCGGGCTGGTAGACCAGTTGCTCGCTTTCGGCAGGAGGATCGACCAATGGCAGGAAGCCTTGCACCAGATCCTCCGGCAACTCCGGGGGCGTGGGTAAAGCGCCTTTCGGGCTGGCCGGAGCGAGGGGAGCCTTCTTGGGCTTGGGTGTTTCCGGGGCAGCCTTGTCGCCGGCTTGCGCGGCGGGAGCGGTGGGCTGCGTCTCGCACAAGCGCGCGAGCTCCTGCTTCGTCATCGGGCCGCGCAGATACGAAAGCACCCAGCGGGTGGTGAAGGTGACCGGGCCCTTTTCGTGCACGTTGTTGAGCAAAAAGACGCGCTTTCCGAGCCCCGACAGCAGCGCGTCCAGCTCCGCTCGTGACGGGGCTTGCCCGCCCTGCGTCATGGCTCCTTCCAGCCCGTCCAACACGCGCATCTTGTCCCGCTCGGTCTGCAGACGGCCCAAGAACCAAGAGCCACAGTTGGAAAGGCCCTTGTAGTCGAGATCCACCGGGTTTTGGGTCGAAAGGATGCAGCCCAAACCAAACGCGCGCGCTTGCTTGAGCAAGGTCATCATGGGGCGCTTGGACGGCGGCTCGGCGGTGGGCGGGAAGAAACCGAAGATTTCGTCCATGTAGAGCAGCGCGCGCAGGCTCGACGTGCCAGGTTGCGTGCGCATCCACGCGACCACTTCGCCCAACAGGATCGACACGAAAAACATGCGCTCCGCGTCGGAGAGGTGCGCGATCGACAGGATGGCGACGCGCGGTTTGCCTTCCGCCGTGTAGAGCAGGTTTTGCACATCCAGCGCTTCGCCTTCCATCCAGGCGGCAAAACTCGGCGACGCCAACACGTTGTTGAGGGTCATGGCCAACTTGAAGCGCTCCTTCTTCGGGAAAAACGCCTCCAGGTCCATGATGCCGAGCCGCTCGAACGGCGGGTTTTGCACGTGCGTGATGAGCCGGGCCAAATCCATGTTGCGGCCGTCGTTCCACGCGTGCAGCAAGATGTTCGAAAGCAAAATCGCCTCGCGGCTTTGCAACGGATCGGCGTCGATGCCCACCAACGCGAGCAACCCGGACACGCAGGACTGCACGCGGTCCCCCATGGATTCGGTGTCTTCGCGGATCGCTTTGGGCGGCGCGTCGAAGGACCGCAGCACGCGCAAGGGCCGGCCGATGGTCGAACCGGGGGTGTAGACGCAGAAGTCGGCGCTGTCCTTGAGCTTCTGCACCCGCTCGATGGGCTGATCCCAGTCCTGGATGCCCTTGCGCCACATCTCGGCGGTGCCCGCGGCGAACTCTTCGACGGTTTTGCCTTTGCGGGAGGCTTCGCCCTCGTCGACCCACGGCTCGAAGTCCTCGGCCAGCAAACCCGGGAACTGCAGCATCAGGTTCGCCATGTCGCCCTTCGGGTCGATGACGATCGAAGGGATGCCGTCGATGGCCGCTTCCTCCAACAGCCCGACGCCCAAACCCGTCTTGCCGCTGCCGGTCATGCCCACGATCAAAGCGTGGGTGGTGAGGTCTTTGGCGTCGTACAAGAGCGGCTCGCGCACCACCGAGTGATCGTCGGGGTTGACGGGGCGGCCGATGTAGAACGTGGCGGGCAGTTCGTAGTCGTGCATGGCAGGCTCGTCGCAGCTAGGAGTTCTTGTTCAGGTTGTTGAAGAGGTCGCCGATGCCCCCGGCGCCGCCGAGCAAAGCGCGCGCGCTTTGCACCAGTTCCGGCAGCACGCGGCCCAGGCCGCCTTCGAGGCGCGCGGCGTCGATGCCGACATTCTGTGCCAAAGCCTGCAGGTCCAGTTGCTCGAGCAGGCGGGCCACACCCTGGGGAGCCTGCAGGGCAGCCATGTCCAGTTTGCCCTGGGTGAAAAGGCCCATGAC
>JAUHXY010000224.1 GCA_030426785.1 bacterium | reverse complement strand
CGATACGCGGAAGGCAATAAGCCTCGTGGACGATCGGGGAGTGTTTGAGGTGTATGCCGGTACTCCTATGCCTGTGGAAGTCCGAATCCACGCGCCAGGGCACTTGGCGTTTGCACAGTCGGTCGACCTGGGGCCCGGAGAAGTGCGCTGGGTGCAATGGACCCTCGAACCGCAGCGGCCGGTGGGAGGCATCGTGCGCTGGCCGGACGGAACACCCGCCGCAGATGTGTCGTTGTTCGGACGAACCGACCGGGAAGGGGACCAAACCTCGTCCGATGAAAAGGGCCGCTTCAAGTTAGAAGCCCTTAGTCTGCGCGACTTGAAACTCTACGCACGTGGCGGCGGCGAGGCAGGGCAGGACTTTTCCAACCGTTGGTTCTTCGATGAAGGCGAAGACCTGACGCGTCTCGAACTTTGGCTGCAGCCTTCCGCCGTATACCAAGCTAAGGTCACCACCGATCAGGGCGCGAACGTAGCAGGCCAACGCCTGATGCTGCTGGCCGTCGACAATCGCCGCGTGACGCGCTTCGGAACCACCGACGACGAGGGGCGCGCCACGGTTTCCGGCCTCTATCCGGGCACGTACACGGTCATCTTCGATCGTTACGAGCAAGCTCTGACCGAGATCACGGTCCAACCCGGGGAAGTGCTCCCCGAGCAACTCCTCCGCTTGCCCACCGACCTCAGCGACAAACTCCGCCAAGCCGCCAGCCCGCCACGAGAGTGGTAGCGGACTTGGCTCGCATAGCCTGCGAATAGAGCAGAGTTCTGCGATTCGCAGTCGTGCGGCGCTCGCTACCGCGGCTGGACGGCGGACACCTTGCGGACCTCGCTGCCGGCGGGGGTGGTGACGGCGTAGGGGAACTCGTCGTTGGAGCAAGCGGCGCCGACGCGGCCGGACTTGTCGATGGCGATGAAGCAGATCGACAGGTCGTAGCCGCGCGGATCGCGAGCGGCGATGTGGTGGATGACCTCTTCGCAAGCGCTTTGCGGATCGAGGCCCGCGCGCATGCGCTCGACGATCAACGTGGTGGCGGCGTAGCGCATGATGTTTTCCCCCAAGCCCGTGCCCGCGGCAGCGCCGACCTCGTTGTCCACGTACAACCCCGAACCCAAAATGGGGGAGTCGCCTACGCGGCCCGGCCACTTGCCACCCGCGCCGCTCGTGCTCGCACCGCCAGCCAGATCGCCTTGCGCGTCGAGAATCAACAATCCAATGGTGTCGTGGCCCACCTCGCCGTCGGGCGGCGTGGTCTGTTGCGATGCGAAAGCCTGCTTCTTCTCCGGCAGTTCCGAGACGTCGACCGATTCCAAACCGTGCTGCAACGCAAACCAGCGCGCGCCTTCCCCCACGAGCATGACGTGGGGGGAATGCTCCATGACGCGTCGCGCTGCTGAGATGGGATGCACGATACCTTCCAGCGCAGCCACGCTGCCGGCGTTGTGGTCGGGGCCGTTCATGATGCAAGCGTCGAGCTGCGCGTAGCCCGCCGCGTTGGGCCGGCCGGCGAGACCGACCGTGCCGTCGCAGCCCAGGCTTTCGATCAAGCCGATGCCCTGTTCGATGCCGTCCAGGGCGGAGCCTCCCGCTTGCATGACTTGTAGAGCGAGGTCGGTGGCTTGTTGCCCGAACGGCCAGGTCGCGATCAAAACCGGACCGTGTGGGGGGGCAGAGGCCGATTCGGTGTGCGCGACGGGTTCGGAAGTCATGGTTTGGCAAGCGCCGAGCGCGAGCAGCGCGAAGGCTGCCAAGCCGCGCCGGCGCCTCGTGGAAAATAGGCGGGTCATGGCCCCCGCAGAATAGCGAGGTCACCGCGGGTCGCAAAGCGCGGGGCGCAGGAGCCTTCGGTACACTACGCAGCATGCTCCTCCTCCTGCTTCCCTGGATCGCTTGCCCCCTGACGCAAAACCCCGATGCATCGAAACCGGAGGAACGATCCGAACCGTCGCACCGTTTTGAAGTGTCCGAGCACATCGAGGTGAGCCTGTTTGCGGAGTCGCCCTTGCTCTACAACCCGACCGCCTTGCACGTGGACGAGCGCGGCCGCTTGTGGGTGACCGAGGCGGTGCAGTACCGGCGCTGGAAGGAACAAAACCAAGGCCTCGACCTGGGCGAGGGTGATCGCGTGGTGGTGCTCGAGGACACCGACGGGGACGGGCGAGCGGATCACTCGCGAGTGTTTGCCCAGGACCCAAACTTGATCGCGCCGCTGGGGGTTTGGGTCGACGAGGAGGACGTTTACGTGTCTTGCTCGCCGAACCTGCTGCGTTACCGCGACACCGATGGGGACGGCGTTGCGGACGAGCGCGAGGTGGTCTTGACCGGCTTTGGAGGCTTCGATCACGATCACGGCCTGCACTCGGTCGTGCCTCATCCCAGCGGCGACCTTTTGTGGTGCACGGGCAACGCGGGCCCGCACGTGGTGACCGACGCGGATGGCTTTACCTTGCGCAGTGGCTCCTACTACAACGGCGGGGGACAACATCATCCGGGCAACCGGCCCGGCCTCGTGTCGGACGATGGGCGCGTTTGGACGGGCGGTTTGATTGGCACGATCGGCCGGGACCGTACCGGCCTGACCGTGCTCGCCCACAACTTCCGCAACCCTTACGAGGTGGCGGTCGATCGGTTCGGGACCCTGTACACCTCCGACAACGACGACGATGGCAACCAAGGTTGTCGCACGGTGGCGCTGACTCCTGGGGGCAACTACGGGTTTTTTAGCGCGGACGGCGCGCGCTCGTGGCAAGCGGATCGCCGTGCAGGCTGGAGCACGCAAGAAGCCCATTGGCACCAAGGAGATCCCGGCGTCATGCCCGCGGGCACGTTCACCGGCTCCGGCGCGCCGTGCGGTGTGTTGGTGTACGAGCACGAGGCCCTGCCGGAATGTACCGGTAAAGTTTTAGTGGCGGATGCGGGCCGGTCGTTGGTCTACGCCTTCCAACCCGAGGTGCGCGGCGCGGAGATGGGCTTGGCGCCCGAGCTGTTGATCCGCCCGGCGATCGACGAATCTGGGGAACGCGGCTCGTGGTTCCGGCCGAGCGACGTGGCCATGGGCCCGCGCGGGGAGCTGTACATTGCCGACTGGTACGACCCCGGGGTCGGCGGGCACTGGGCGGGGGACCGGCAGTCCTATGGGCGTATCTTGGTGCTGCGGCCGAGTGAGGTGCCTGTGCCGGACGAAGTCCGGGCGCGAGCCGAGGCGCACCTGCAACTCGTGGCCCAAGCCCAGTCGGTGTGGCACGCCGCGAGCCAACCGGACTTCCCTCGCGATGCGCTAGCGGCTCGCCAAGGGGTGTTGAGTTTTGCGTTTGGCCACCAGGATCCCCGCGTACGCATGGCGGCATTGCGGGCCTGCGCCGAGCGGGGGCACGATCCCTTTGTCCTGGCCCGCTTGGTGGAAAACGATCGTTCCGCCTGGGTGCGCGCGCAGGCGGCGACCGGCTTGCGCGACCTGCCTTGGGGCCGTTGCGGCGAGTGGCTGGTGCACGTGGCCCAAAAGTACGAGCCGGGGGATCGCGCGTATCTGGAAGCCCTCGGCCTCGCAGCTCAGGGCAAGGAGCGGGAGTTGTTTTTGGCTTTGCTGGAGGTTTGGTCGCCGCAAACCGACTTCGAACGCCTGTTGGACTTTGCTTGGCGCTTGCACCCCGGCGAAGCCTTCGAGTTTTTGCAATCCGTCGCCAAGGACTCCGCACGCCCTTGGCCAGTACGGCGCCAGGCCTTAGACGGCATCGCGTTTTTGCCTGAGCGTGCCGCCGCGGAGTTTATGGTGGCTCAGGCCCTGGCCGGTCCGGAAGACGCGCGCGAGTATGCGGCGGAGTGGGTCCAGCAGCGCAGTGAGGGGCTGTGGTCGGCGTACGATTTGGGCGGTGCTTTGCGCGGCGACTTTGCGCGCACGGAAGAGCTCTACCGCAGCGAACCCATCACGGACACGGCCGTTCCCATCGAGGTCTCCGTCGAGGGCGTCGATAGGCTGTGGTTGGTGGTGGAGGAAGGGAAGGACGGCAACGCCTGCGACTGGGCCGTATGGATCGACCCTGTGGTGGAAACCGAAACGGGAGCCGTGCCCCTGCAGGCTTTGGGCTGGACCGAAGCTCACACCGCGTGGGGCAGCAGCCAGTGGAACCGCAGTTGCGATGGTCGGCCCCTGCAGGTCGGCGGTATCGACGTGACCGGCATCGGCACTCACGCGAACAGTCGCATCGGATTTGCATTGCCCGCCGACGCGGAGACCTTGCGCGCCACCATCGCCCCCGACGACGGTGGGGGGCAAGGCGCCTGCTCGCCGACGGTGTCCTTTGCCGTTTATGGCGAACGGCCCGCGGATTGGGGGGCGCTGCGAGCACAACAGGCAGCCGCACTGGCGGGGGATGCTTCGGCGGCCCAGTCCTTGGCGGCCACGATTCCAGGGGCTTTGTTCCTGTTGGAATCGGCTCGCGAGGGGCGCCTCGACGCGGCCGTGCGCGCTGCGGTGGAGGTGCCGTTGCAACAACACGCGGATCTATCCGTGCGCGCCCTGGCGAGCGAGGTTTTCCCCCTCCGCATGTCCTCGGGAACCGCTGTTCCCGCGATCAAGCACCTTGCGGTCATGCCCGGTGACGCGGGCCGGGGTCGCGAGCTGTTCCGCGGGCGAGCCACCTGCTTTGCCTGCCACCGCTTCGACGGGTTGGGTGGCTCCTTGGGCCCCGACCTGAGTGCGATCGGCGACAAGTTCGACCGCGCGGGGTTGCTGGATGCCATGCTGAACCCCAGCGCGTCGTTGGCGTTTGGCTACGACAACTGGAACGTGGTCTTGCGGGACGGAAGGCACTTGGCGGGGGCCATTCTGGCGGACGGGGAGCTCGTCGTGTTGCGCGATTTGGCGGGACAGCGGCACGTTTTGCCTCAAGAGGAAATCGCGAGTCGGCGCCGCAGCGAGGTCTCCACCATGCCCTCCGCTTTGGGGCTCGGTTTGAGCGCGCAAGACCTGTCCGACCTCGCAGAATTCCTGCAAGCCAGCCGCGCGACCGAACCGCGTTGGGGCGCATCGGTCGAGCTGTTCAACGGCCAGGACTTGAGCGGCTGGAACTTCTTCCTCAACCAAAACGGCCAACGCGATGACGTTTGGAGCGTGCGCGATGGCATCCTGCGCTGCGAGGGAACGCCGACCGGCTATCTGTACACGCAAGAGGCCTACGAGAGCTTCGAACTGATCGTCGAATGGCGCTTTGACCCCGCCGTAGGCGGCGGGAACTCAGGCGTTCTGTTGCGCGTGCAGCCGCCGCACCAAACTTGGCCCCATTCCATCGAAGCGCAGCTGCAATCGAGGCATGCCGGCGACATCTGGAACATTGGCGAGTACCCCATGTTGACCGACCCGGCGCGGACCCAGGGTCGTCGCACCGAGAAACTTCTGCCTTCCAACGAGCGCCCCATCGGCGAATGGAACCGCTACCGCATCCGTTTGCACGACAGTCGCCTCACCCTGGAGGTCAACGGCGAGGTCCAAAACACCGCCACCTGGTGCCGCGTCCAGCCGGGCGCGATCGCCTTGCAGTCCGAAGGCGTCCCGATCGAATTCCGCAAGGTCGAATTGCGGCCGATCCTGGCTGGGAAATAGTCCCTTAAAAAACCTGGCTCGGTTCTTCGGCGGAGTTGTCGAAGTACCTGCGCGTGGGGGCGCTTTGCAGCAACCACCACAGTCCATAGAGCACCGTTGCCAGGGCTAAAGTGATGCCGAGCACCGAAGGCAGAGCCTCCGACCCACGGTAGATTTGGCCGCCCCAGCGAGCAATGGCCGCCTCTGGTTTCGCGACAGCCAAGATACCGGCGACCGCTAGCAGCGCCCAACCGCATCCGATGACGATCTTGGCCCACGCCAAGCAGCTCCGCCATCCGAGCAACAAACCGACCCCGATGGGGATCAGCAGGATAGCCAAATTGATGTTGACGGTTCCCTCTTGGAACTGGCGCACCGTAGTGGCGACAGCAGCGAGACCCAGCAGGAGAAACAGGCCGCCGAGAAAGTAGACGCGGAGGGGTGCAGAGCGGAAGGAGGGCATGGTGATCAATTCTAGGACTCGAAGAAAGCGTAGCTCGTTCAGCCTAAATAGTGTGTTTGGGTTGAGCAAACGCGGGTGCTACTGGTGCGTTCAGGAGCTCGTGCAAAGAGTAGGAGCCTGATCGCACAGGTCCCACTGCCGCACAAGGACCTCGATTTCACTCCACCACCAACAACACGCGCAGGTGTTGGCGGTGGGGTAATGTGCAGATGAGGCGGTAGCGGCCTGGGGTTTCGGGGGCGGTGAAGCGGAAGGCGCTGCTGGCGCCGGGGGCGAGCACTTCGCTGTGGGCGAGGGCGCCTTGTACGCCTTCTAGGGGAGGGGTCCACGGGGCGATCGGTTCGCCGACCGGCGCGATGCCGCCTTTGGGGGTGGTTCCGCGCAGGGCGGCGGTGTAGCGCACGACGGAGGTGAGTTGCTCGTCGGTTAGCACGTTTTCGAACGCGATCATGCCCTTGTCGGGGATGCCGCGGCGTACGAGCGGTTCCAGGTCCTCGTAGCGCTGGATGCGCACGAAGTGATCGTCGGTCATGTTGGGGCCGACGAGGCCGGCGCCGTCCGGCTTGTGGCAAGCGGCGCAGTGCATGGCGAACAGGCGTTGGCCTTCGGGGTCCAGGGTCGTTTCGGTGGGCAGGGTGCCGTCGGGGCCGAGCAGTACAAGGTT
>JAUHXY010000223.1 GCA_030426785.1 bacterium | reverse complement strand
CTGCTGCTCGCGGACCCCGACCGCGGCCTCGCCGCACTGCTGGATTGGACGCAGGATGAAAGCGTTCACCTGCGGCGGTTGGCTTCCGAAGGTTCCCGCCCGCGCCTGCCCTGGGGGCAACGCTTGTCGTTTCTGCTCGAAGACCCGCGTCCGACGCGACCGATCCTCGAAGCCTTGCGGGATGACCCGGAAGAGTACGTGCGACGCAGCGTCGCAAACCACTGGAACGATGTATCCAAAGATCACCCCGAGTATGTCGTGGAGGCTTTGCAGGCCTGGCACGCTCAGGGCAGCCCCGAGCGGCGCAAGCTCGTACGGCACGCTTGCCGGAGTTTGATCAAGGCAGGCCATGGGGGGGCGCTCGACTTGTTGGGTTACGCCCCGGCCCGTTTGCGCTCTGCCAAACTGCAACTGCGCCCCAAGCGCTTTACGCTGGGCGGCTCCCTGGAGGCTCGGGTGCGGGTGACTGGGAAGGGAAGCGCAGCGCAAGACTTGATCCTGGACTTCCGATTTCGCTTGGTGAAGGCGGACGGGCGCACCAGTGCGAAGGTTTTTAAGGGCAGAACCGTGACCTTAGCGGAAGAGACTCCCCTCGACTTTCGCCAACGATTCCCTCTCAAGCCCGTAACCACTCGGCGTTACTATACTGGCAAGACCCGCGTGGAACTGCTCGCCAACGGCGAGGTGATCGCGGAAGACTCGTTTCACTTAGCCGTCCCCTGATGCAATCTCGTTTCCTGATCGCCCTGCTCGTTGTGCTTTGGTGTGTCGGATCGGTGCCGTTGGTACACGCTCAGGAGCCAGGCCAAAAAGTCGTCGAGTATGAATTGACGATCGAGGAGACCACGATCGAGCGGCGCGGGAAACGCGGGGTCCTACTGACGATCAATGGCGAAAGCCCGGCGCCGACCTTGCGTTTCACGGAGGGAGACTGGGCGCGCATCACGGTGCGCAACCGATTGCCGGACGAGGATACCTCGACGCACTGGCACGGTTTGTTGGTGCCGAATGCGATGGACGGCGTGCCCTACCTGACCACGCCGAGTCTGCCTCCGGGGGAAGACTTGGTATTCGAGTTCCCCCTGCGGCAAGCGGGCACTTATTGGTACCACTCCCATACCGGTTTGCAGGAGCAACAAGGGCTGTACGGCGCAATCGTCATCGAGCCTAAGGAGCCGCAACGCACCTGGGATCGAGAGCACGTGGTCGTGCTGTCGGATTGGACGCACGAGGATCCGCGCACGGTGATGCGGACCTTGATGCAGGGGTCGGATTGGTACGCCATCCAAAAGAAGACGGCCCGATCGATCTACGAGGCGTATCGGGCTGGGCGACTGCAGTATTACTTCGACGTGCAGAAGCTGCGCTCCATGCCGATGGATCTGTCGGACGTGGCTTACGACGCGTTTCTGGCGGGCGGGCAGGAAGAACTGGCCTTGGAGGCTCGGCCGGGTGAACGCGTGCTGTTGCGCGTCATCAACGCGGCGGCTTCCAGCTACTTTCACCTGACGAGCGCGACCGACGCCTTCGAAATCGTGGCGGCGGACGGTCTTCCGGTGCAGCCCGTCGAGGTACCGCGTTTTCTCATGGGGGTGGCGGAAACCTACGACTTGGTCGTCACGATGCCGGAGGAGGCGCGCCGCATCGAAGTGCGTGCGAGTGCCCATGACGCTTCCGGGCACGCTTCGATCTGGCTCGGAACGGGCAAGGAGCAGCGAGCCCCAGTGCCGCCCAAGCCTGATCTGTATCGCAGCGACGAAACGGTGGATGCGGGCCTTGCGAGTCAGTTCTTCGAGCGGGGTCTCGAAGCGACAGAGCACGAGCGACCTTTTGCTCCCTACAGCCACTTGCGCTCTCCGGAGCCGCGTGTGGTACCCGACCCCGCGAGTGTGCGCACCATCAAGATGCGTTTGACCGGCGAAATGTCGCGATACCTGTGGGGCATCGACGGAAAGACCCTCAGCGAAGAGTCGGTCATCCCGATCTCCGCAGGGGAGGTGCTGCGCATCGAAATGATCAACGACACGATGATGCACCACCCCATGCACCTGCACGGGCACTTTTTCCGCGTGTTGAACGGTCAAGGGGAATTCGCGCCGCTCAAACACACCGTCGATGTGCCGCCCATGGGTAAACGCACCATCGAGTGGGTCGCCGACGAAGAACCCGGTGATTGGTTCTTTCACTGCCACGTGCTCTACCACATGGATGCGGGGATGGCGCGCGTGTTCAGTTATCGGGAACAAGGTCCCGACCACGAACCGAGCTTTGACCCAAACCTGATCCGCCCACGCATGGTGAAAGTCCAAGGCATGGTGCTGGACCACATGAGCATGGGCATGGCGATGGTGATGGAGGGCAAAAACGACTACTACGTGCGGTGGAGCACGGCTGAGGAGCATGGAGCCGGCGGCCATGGCGGGCACAGGGACGAGGAGGTGGATTTCGGTTATGCTCGCTACATCGACCCCAACTGGAAAGTGTTTGGGGCCTACCGCACCACCAAAATGCGCGCAGCGCGTGACCGCGGCGTCGTGGGTTTTCACTACCGCGCGCCCTATCACTTCATGACCACTTGGAGCGCGGATACCGAAGGGGATCTACGCGTCGATCTCATGAAGGAGCTGCAACTGCTGCCCCGTTGGACGCTGGGCGCGGACTTCCAGTACGACACGAACATCGACGCGGAGTGGGGGGTCACTCTGCACTACCGTCACAGCCGCGAATTCGGCCTCGTAGCCCACGAACACTCAGACCACGGCTTTGGTGTGGGACTGTCCTTTCAGTTCTGATACCGGGCCGCAACCACGAACCTCATGAACCTCCGCCAAACTCTTTTGTGCACTACAAGTGCTTTGCTCACCCTGACCGCTTGCCAAGGCCCGGCCAAACAGTCTTCGGCCGCCGTGCAGCCCTATCCCCTCGAGGATTGCCTCGTGACCGACAACCAACTCGGCTCCATGGGCGACCCAGTGACCATCGTCTACGAGGGCCAGGAGATCAAATTCTGCTGTGATCCCTGCGAGGAGGAGTTTCTCGCCGAACCTGAGAAGTTCCTATCTAAGCTGAAGCGCTAGAGCCGCCCTCTTGCATCCGGGCCGCGAGCTCGGTGGAGGAGTGAGTTTTTGAATCGCCGCAGATAGCGATGCGGCCGCCGTACGCTTCGACCGTCGCGCGCTCGGGCACGTCCTCGGCGCGCCAGTCCGTGCCTTTGCAGTGCACTTCGGGGCGCAAGGTGCGCAGCAACTCGTCCGCGGTGGTTTCGGCGAAACTCGTGACGAAGTCCACGTTGCGGAGGGCGGCGAGCAACTCCATGCGTTCCGCCAGGGGTACGACGGGCCGGCCCGGTCCCTTGTTCGCCTCGATGCTCGCATCGCTGTTGAGCGCCACGACCAACAGATCGCCTTCTCGGGCCGCTGCTTGCAAGAGTCGTACGTGCCCCACGTGCAGCAGGTCGAAACACCCGTTGGTGAGCGCGATCGTGCGCCCTTTCGCGCGCGTGGTCTGCAAACGCTCAGCTAGTTCGCGATAGTCGGCGACGACGATGCCCATGTGGGTGCCAGCTCCAGTAGTTCATCGGCCGCGGCGGCGGCCCGTTCGGGGGTGATGCGGGTCATGCAGCGGTGATCGATGGGGCAGACCTTGAGGCAACACGGCCGACAGTCCACCGGTTCGATCAAAATACGCTGCCGTTCCAAGTGATGCAGGGTGGTGCGCTGGTCGGTGGGCCCGATCGGAACGACGACGGGGATGCCGAGGGCCACGGCAAACTGGCGCGGTCCCGTGTCGTTGGAAAGCACCAGCGCCGAACGTTCCACCAGGGCGGCCACCTGATCCAGTGATAGGATTGGGTCGATCAGCGTGTAAGAAGGCGTGCGCATCAACTCCTGAATGCGCTGAGCGATTTCGGTTTCGCCCGGGCCGGTGGGCAACAAGGTCTGCAGCCCGTGCCGCTCGTGCAGCAGGTCGAGTGTCTTGGCAAAGTGCTCGACCGGCCACATCTTGCTGGCGCCAAAAGCGGCGCCGGGGATTACGGAAACGCAGGGCTGGTCGAGGTCCACGCCCCGTTGCACCAGCAGGGCTGCGACGCTTTCCCGAGCCCGATCGGAGATCGGCACGTCCATGTGCTCACCATCGGCGGGCAAACCCAGCGCGCGCGGCAGCACGAGGTAGCGGTCGATCATCGAAACCGGGACTCGCCGGCGGTCTTCGCCCGGCGGTCGCAAAGCGTGCGTGAGCATGGAACGCCGTAGCCACTCCCGGCTGTAGCCGAGCCGCATGGGGATGCGGGCCGCAAACGGTCCCCAAGCGCTGCGCGGTGAGTCGGGAAACAGGACGGCGAGGTCGAAGTCCAAGGCCTTGAGATTGCGGACCCGTTGGCGCGTATTCGCGAAGCCTTTGCCCGGATCGTCGAGGAAGTGATCCACATAGGGCAGGTCCGCCAGGATGGAGGCCATGTGCGGTTTGCCTTCCACCCAGATCTCAGCCTCGGGCAAGCCTTTCTTCAGGGCGCGCAGGGCCGGGGTCGTCATGACCACGTCACCCACCCAATTGGGGATGCGGGCGAGCACCCGCCGCGGCTGCGGCCAATCGGTCCACACCCGCGAAGGGGGAACGCGCAGGTGCGTTTCCGGGTCGGGGGCGGCCGAGGTGGAAGCTTCCGGGGTCATGGCGTCATGCTAACGGGCGAGAGCGGAGGCGGGCACCCTTCGACCCCTACAGGAAGTAGTCCTGGTTTTCTTCGCCGGCCGGGATGCTGACGGCAGCGTCGCGCGGGTCCTCGATCATGCTTTCGATCCACCAGTTGACTTGGTGATAAAGGCAAGTGACCTGCGCGCACTCGTGGCTCGCGTCGAATTCCTGGAGCAGGCCTTGCAGAGCCTGGCCCGTGGCTTGGGCCTTTTCTTCGCCGGCGTACGCGTCCTTTTCCGCGAGCTTGGCCTTTGGCACGCCGCGGTGAGCGGGGCAGTTGAAGACTCCGGTGGGGGTTAAGACCTGACGCAAGGCCTGCATGTGGCAGGTGCGCGGCTGGCGCGTGGATTCCTGCCAGGTGCCCTCTTCGAGCAAACGCAGGTTGGTGCTCTCGTAGACGGCGAAACGGTCATCGGCGAGCTCCTTGGCCTCATCCACCGCGGCCCGGATGCGCGCGATGACGGCCCGCTGCTCCTCGCGGGTCTTGGAGGGGTCCATGACCTCCGCGCCATCCTCTTGGCGCTCCAAAACCGGCTTGAACGAGATGTAGTCGAAGCCGTACTCCTTAGCCCGGCCTGCGGCCATCACGATCTCATGGATGTTTTCGTGGATCGTCTCTTCGTCGCGCGTGGCGCCCGACCAGACGATCACGTAGGAAAAGCCAATGCGCGGTTTGGGGGACTCCACCTTCAGGTCGCGCATGGCCGCGCAGATCGCATCCAAGTGCACGCTCTTGGCATTCGGCCGGTGCATGGCCACGAACAATTCGTTGGAGCCCGAATCCAAGGACAGTCGAATCCAATCGCGCTCGTCGAGGAAGCGTGCGGCTGCTTGCAAGCGATCCCCGCGGCTGCCGTTGGAGACGACGGCGACCTGGAGGGCGAGCTCTTCTTTGAGGAACCGCACGAAGTCCACGAAACCTGGGTACAAAGTCGGCTCACCCCCGCCGATCAGAATCACCGAGCGCAACCCGTGCGCCGCCATCCACCGCACGGACTCGCGCAGGTTGTCATCGGCCAAACGATGACCGCTGTTCAAAATGTCCCAATCGATGCAGTGGGTGCAGCGATAGTTGCAGGCGCTGGTGAGGTCCAAGTTGATGGACACCGGCGCTTGCAGGGGAGGCGCCGGTTCTTGCGTGCCTTGCTCCTGCGCCGTGCGCACGGCCTTGCGCCACTCCACGTAGGCGCGCAAACCGTCCACGACGGTGGGTTGGCGCAGCTTTGCGGAAAAGTCGTGGATGGCGTGGGTCACGGAGAAGAGGGGGGGTGGTCGCTCGCGGGGAAAGCGCGCAGCAAAGCCTGCAGCATGGTGGCGCGGTCGAGAAGGGCGTCGGTGGGTGGGGGAGCCGCACCCGCGCGGACGTGCTGGATGGACTCCACGAAACCACGCAGGTGGGTTTCGAGGGGGTCGGGGACCGCTACTCGCCTTCCCTCCGCCTCCAAGAATATAGCGTAGTCCTCGGCCCGAATCAGGCGGTCGGCACGCTGCCCGTTGATTTTGAGCCAAGCGGGGCGCGGACGCTCGGGAGAGTCCTCCAGGTGCACCTCTGCGGCCACGGTTTGGCTGCCCGCTACGTAGGAAAAGCGCAGGCTGCGCGGGCCGGCGGTCGTTGTGCCCACGACTTTCGCCGCTTCGACGCGAGCGGGCCCGGGCAGCAGGGCTTGGAGCAGGCTGAGCGGATGGGACAAAGAATCGACCCCCATGGTCACACCGTGCGCGCTCGGGGACAAACCCATGGCAAAGCGCTGCACCGGGGCCAACGTCTCACCGCAAAGGCGTCGGAAGCTCGGCAGCACGTGCGGCCATTGACAGTTTTCTTGCAGCGCGAGTCCGCTCTGCGAAAAAGTTGTCACGATCTCCCGCACCCCGAACTCCACATCGGGCTCGCCGCGCTTCCAGCGCAGAACCAAGGGTTTTTCGCACAGGGTGTGCAACCCCAAGTCGGCGGCTTGCTGCAAGTACGTGAGGTGAAACTCGGGTGGGCACAGGATCGCCACCGCATGGACTTCCTGCGCGGCGTGCAACGAGGCTAGGTCGGTATACCCGGGACACGGGTGTCCGAGGATCCCTTGCAGATGCTCGGAGGTCGCGGCTCGGC
>JAUHXY010000222.1 GCA_030426785.1 bacterium | reverse complement strand
GACGGCAAAGATGCCAGCGTCCTGCGCGCCGGAAGCTCGCTCGACGATGGCCTTTTGCCGGCCCAGGAGCTCGAGCACGGACTGAATCGCCCGCTCGAGGCGCTCCAGCTCGGCGTCGATTTCGTCGGGCCGCAACGTCCAGGAAGGAGCCTTATCGGCCCGCGCCCGGACCACGTGCACGGGACCCCGGACCAGCCCCGGAGCCACCGCTATGCCATTGATGGTCGCCATAATCGATCGAAGAGGCCCCATGCTACCCCTCCGGAGGGGTCAAAACGTGCGCCTCGATTTAGGAAATTGCAATTTCTATCCAGACCCATGGGGGTGAGTTTCGAAGGGAAGCCTCGGGCCATGAGAAAAGCCCGCTCCGAGGACCCTGGCACGCCCGTTCGTGACCAGCGCCAGCGCATCGCCACGCCCGACGTGGCTTCACCCATCCCACCCGCCTCATCCATGACCACTCAAAACTCGCAGGGTCAAACCCAAGAACGCGCCCAGGCCGCCCACACCCCCCCCGCGCAGGTGCGCGTGAAGGTGAAACACAAAAACTCACCGGCTCCCATGTTGTTGAGTCTCGGCGGCATCGGCCTCGCCGGTCTCGGCATCGCGATGGTGACGCTGCAAGGCCCCCTCGGAGAGATCACCAGCAAACTCGTCAAGAACGGCGTGCAGCCCGGCATGCTCTTCCTGAGCGGTGCCATGCTGGGCGGGCTTGCGATCGTCTCGCGCCAGAACAACCGCGCCCAGCAGGCGATCAACAACCGCGGCGGATCGGTGCAGGACCTGTCGAGCACCATCAGCAGTGTGCAGCTCGGCTTAGACGAACTGCGCGCACACTCGACGCCTTTGGCAGCCGAGGTGCACGCGCTGCGCTCCGAACTGCACAACTTCACCTCCAAGAAAGAGGAGAAGATGGATCAGGCGGGCATCTTCCAGGTCGCCGGCAGCGTGGACAAGCTGGCCGCGCGGGTCGACCAAAACATGAAGACGTTCGGACAGGAGATGGAAGAACGTTTGGCCGCCATCAGCGCCCGGGTCGATCAGAGCTCGGTGGACGTGCGCGATCGCGTCGAGAGTTTGCGGGACCAAGGAAGCGAGATGGAACCCGCGTTGGAAACGCTGCAGGCGCGCTGCGTGCAGATCGAAGAGTGCCTGGCGGGCATGCAACCCTGGGGGGAACACTTGGCCTCCCAAAGCGAGGGCTTGCAGCGCTTGCAATCGGTGCTCGAAGCGCAGGCCGACCGCTCGCAGGAAACCCAACAAGGTCTCGAAGACGCCGTACAGCAAGCGATGCAGGAAGCGCTCCAAGCGACGCTTCCCAGCCTGATCGAAAAGGCCATCGAGCGTTCCCTGGCGACTAGCGTGCGCACCGAAGTGCCCAACGCGGTCCAGACTTCCGTTCAAGACGCGGTGCAAAAGACGCTGGAAGCCAGTCTGCCCACCGCGGTCGCCTCCGCCGTCGCGAGCAGCGTGGCGGACTCCCTCTCGGCGGAGTTTCCGAGCGCGGCCTGGGAGCTCGTGCGCGCCAGTGTCGAAACCTGCGTGCGGGAGAGCGTCAGCCAAGCGCAACCGGCGCAGGACTCTGCGCGCCCAACGCAAGGGACCGAAGAAGCGGTCGAGGCCCATTCGAACACCGAGCAGGCGCCCGCAACGAGCGTGGTCACGGATCTACACGAGGCAGAGGAACCGGCGCAGCACCAAGAGGTGGCCAGCAATCCTGCCGAGGAAACGCGATCCGACCTGGACAAGCCCGCGAGCGCGCAGGGAACCGCTCTCTTCGCCTGGATGAAGCCCTCCCAACCTGCCAGCGAGCCGAGCACCGAAGAACGCGAGGAGATCACGAACGCCGATACGCCTTCGAACACCATGGGCGACAGCCCGGCCCAGATCGAACGCCTCTTCGAGGAGAGCGGCGAGACCGCCATGGAGTCCGAAACGCCCGAGCCGAGCCCGACCCAATCCGAAGTGGATACGGCGTTTTCGCAGGCCTTCGGAGAGGAGAGCGACGAACCTCAGCCCGAGCGCTGGAACTTGGCGGAACCGGAAACGATGCTGCCCGACCAACCGGTCTCGCAACAGTTCCCGCTCGAGTACGTCGCACCTGGTAGCTCGCGCCCCGAAACCTCGCAGCAGGACAAAGAGCAGCCTGAGGACTTCGCACGAGCGTTGGACCACCTGTACCAACTGGATGAGCCCATCTCCGAAGAGGGAATCCAGCCCACGACCTCGAACCCGACGCAGGAGCGCGCATCCACGGACGCGGCACAACACCCGCACGGGCCGAAGCAACAGGAGCCCGTGATGGACTTCCAGCGCGACCCCATGCCGCCGAAGCCTGCGCCGCGCTTCCAGGGTTCGGAGCCGGCGGGTATTCCCGGTGTTCCCGAGTCGCCCTTTCCGGCCCCGATTCCCTTGAACCAGGATGGCCCGCAAGAGGACTTCGAGAGCGACCCGAACCAACAACTGGAAGAGCCGCCCGCGGCGTTGCCCTACGAAGCGCCGAAGAATCCGCTGCGCTTCCGCTTCCCGGAACCGGACAAGGACTAACCAGCCTCGTGCCACGACAGCGGGCGGCCCTACCAGGGGCCGCCCGCTGTCGTTAAGGCCCCTGGCTGTCTAGCGGCTCGTCGGTCCTGCGCGAGTGGGAACCGATTCCGACCCCTTGCACCGAGAAGGTGTCCCTTCGGGCCCGAGCCCAAGGAGCGGTGCCCGCCACCGGGTCCCTTTGAAAAGAACCACAGCTTCTTTCCATTCCGCTACGCAGGTAAGGAGCGGGCTCCCCTCGGATACCGCAAGCGAACGGGCCGCGCTCGGGTACCCGACGGGGTGCCTGCTGCTGTCAGGAATGGAGGTAGGTGCTAGGACTTGGGCTTGTCCTCTTCGCTGTCCTTTCCGAAGAACTTCGCGAAGGGCGAGGATCCCACTTCCTTGGGGTTCACGTTCACTTTGCGCAAGTCCACGCGCTCGTTGCGGCCGCCATCGCGGTCGCCTTCGCCGCGCTTCTTGCCACCGCCGCGGCGCACTTTGGCACCGCCGAGGCGCATACCGCGCGCGTCGCCCTTGCGCAGGCCCTCGCGGGGATCCCGGTCGCGACCCCGGCCGCGACCGCGTCCTCGTCCACGCCCCGCACGGCGACGTCCGCCGCCTCCTTCTGCGCGCTCCTTGGCGGGCACGTCCTTGAGGGAGAGGGTTAGACGGGGCCCGGACGGATCGGTGATGCGCGCGCGCACCACTTGTCCGATCGAGAGCAGCTCGCGCGCATCACGGATGTAGCGGGACGAGATCTGCGAAATGTGCACGATGGCATCCTTCGACAAACCCACATCCACGAACGCTCCGAAGCTCGCGACGCTCGTCACGATGCCCTCGACCACCCGACCTTCCGTCAGACGGGCCGGATCGGTGTCCGCCGCCATCAAGCGAGGCCGCATCAAGAACGAGCGCGGATCCCGGCCGGGCCGAGACAGCTCGCGCATCAGATCGCGCCAAGTGTGCTCGTCGATGTTGTGGGCTTCGCGCTTGAGGCCTTTCGTCACGCCCGGGCGCCCCAAGGACTCTTCCACGCTGCTGCCGGCGCTCTGCAAGAGCTCGTTGGCGGTGCTGTAGAGTTCGGGGTGCAGGTAGGTGCGATCGAGCGGTTGTGGGGATTGTGGCACCCGCAGGAACGCAGCGGCGTTGGTCCACTGCACTTCCGAAAGCATGCCGTCTTGGCGCAGCGCTTCGCGCGAAGCGATCGGGCCCGCAGCGCGCGCCGCGAGAATCTTGCCGACCGCATCGTCGTCCAGACCCGGTACGTGCGAAAGCACCGCTTTGGGGGCCAAGTTCACGTCGCAACCGATCAAAGCCACGCAGGAATCGACCGTCTCATCCAGAGCGCGCTTGAGGTTGGCTTTGCTGACCAAACCTTGCTCGGAACCCAAAGAGAGGTGACGCGGGTCCACCTTGAGCAGTTCTGCCATGGGGTCCTGCAAGCGGCGGGCGATGCTGATCGCCATACGCTCGGGCACCGCAAAGGACTCTAGTTCCGCGCGCGCGACCTCCGAGTTGGCGTAGCTGCCCAAACCCGCTTCGTTCACGAGCGTGACCGGCAGTTCTTGCTCGCTTTGGGCGAGCACTTGGCGCAAGCGAGCGGCGCCCGCGCGGGCGCGCTTATCGTGGCCCGTCGCAACCAACTGCACCTCCACGCCCTCGAGCGCCGCGTTCCACTCCGCCAGGAGCGCCGCGTCGTCCTTTTCGCCGACTTCGATGCGAGCCGTCTTCTGCACTGCGCCATCGCTATCGATGGCCGCCAAAACCCAATCGCCCTTCGCGCTCACGTCGATGCCCACCACCGGTCGGCGGCCGTAGGTCGGCGTGAACAGAAGCTGGCGCAGGTGGTTGCTCAAGAAGCGCAGAGCTTCCGCATCGCTGCGCTCTTTGATTTCGAGGCGCACATCCGCTTCCACCACGGGCAAAAGCCGCGCGTGGTAGGCCCGACGAGCCACCTCTTGCAGCAGCTCCTCGTAATCCTTGTGGGTATGGCGCCCGAGGGCTTGGCGCACCTTCCGGATGCCCGTCTTGGCATCCATTTGCAGGTGCACGCTCAAAACGCGCTCCCGTTGGGCTTGGCGCAGCGCGATCAAACGGTGGCCTTGCACCTGCTTGAGCGGCGCGCGGAACTTGGCGAGGGCCTTATGGCGACCCATCTTGTCCACGGGCACGTTGGGGTGCACTTCCAGGGTGCCGCGCTTGCGCAGCATGCGGCGCAGGGTCGTGCGCAGCGCCGCGTTGCGACCCAAGCGATCGGACAGGATGCGCACGGCGCCCGAAAGAGCTTCCTCTTCCGTGTGGATGCCGCGATCGGGGTTCACGAAGGGCTTGCAGAGCTCCCGCAGGGGCTCGGTCATGTGCAGGTGAATGGCCGGGCTGGGATCGACCGCCGGGCTCTGCGAGCCGGAGGCGGAACCTTCGGGCGCGGTCGCTTCTTTGGCGGCGGGTGCCTTGGCCTCCGCCGCTTGGGCTTCGGCGCTCGGTTCGGCGGGCGCATCCGCCGGAGCCTCCGCTTCGGGAGCTGCGGACGGTTCGGCGTCCTTCGCTTCGACTTCGGATGACGCACCCTCGTCGCTGGCTTCGCCAGCGTCCGCAGCCGGAGCCTCCGCCTCGCTCACCTCGTTCTCAGCCGCGTCGTCGGTGGCTTCCTTCGCATCCTCACCGTCGTCCGTGGACTCGTCCGACGAGTCTTCCGACCCATCCGCCCGCAGCTCCTTGGGCACGGTTTGCACCAAGAGCTCCGCCAAAGGCGACAAACCACGGTCCATGGCCAGCTGCACCTCCGGCTCGGGGCGCCGGTGCGGGACGTACAAGTCCTCGAGCTCAAAGCGATCGGAGCAGGTCTCGATCGCTTGCACCGCCGAAGCCGGCACGTCGCTTTCCTTTTCGAGCTGCCGCAGAATGGTGCCGCGGCGGCGATCGAGCTCCGCGAGTTCATCGCGGCGCTGCAAAAGTCGACGTAGTTGGTATTCGGTCAAGCCGCCGGTGCGCGGGCGACGAACGCGGGCGATGAAGGGCGGGAGCAAACCCGCGTCCATCATTTCGAGGATCCCTTGGACCTGTTCCGCTTGGATCGAGAACTCTTTGGCCAGGGTCTTGAGGGTGAGTTGTGCCGTCACGAGGGATTTCCTGTGGTGCAGTTGGTTGGAGTGGAATTCCGTTGGGCGCGACCGCAAGCGCGATTCTTGGCGGCGGTAGCAACCGGGAACTTGGGCGGAGGAAAGGCGCATCCCTTTCCTCAAGAATCCCCCGGCTAGCCGGGACGAGCCCGACCGCTTGGGGGGGAGAAATGATACCGATTCGCGAGCCTTGTGGTGGGCTTGGCTTTTGTTTGCCCCAATTCTCGCAGAGTCACCTGCGAGCGAGGCACCCGGGCACCCAGCCGGCGGACCCTCCGCCGCAGGCCCTAGGCCGGCAGCTCGAACAAGGAGACGCGCGTTTCTTCGGCCAACAGACCCGCGCCGCTCGCCACCGAGAAGGCCACCTTCTCATCGAGCCCGGGCACAGTCCAATTTCCTAGGCCGCGGCCGGTGACCGCGTCGACCGCCCGCAGCATCGCGCGGGAGGAGATGTACAGCTTGCCGCTGTCGGCGGTCAGCGAAATGGAAGGCATGTCATCCGCGCTGCAGGTTTCGAGCACCTCGAACCAGCGCACATCGCCCGCACGAACCGTGTCGATGGCCGCCACCGACAGGGTGTCCCGAGCCCCCCCGCTGGGGTGCAGGGCGATCGACGACGTGTATTCGCTCAGCCGCTCCGCCGACAGCAAGCGGTCGAATTCGCTCCCCAAAAAGGCGAGCACCCCATCCACCACGCACAGATCCCGAATCGGCTTCTGCTTGGGCGGCACGATCACGCGCTCAAACTCTCCCAATTCGGCCGAAAGCTCCAGAACCCCATACCCCTTGTCCACGGAGTACACCACGAAGACGCGCCCCTCATGCCACGCCACCTCGTGATACCGCTCCCCTTCGCGCGCATAGTTCCACGCTTCCATCAAGGTCAACGTGTCGTGCGCCACCACGCTGCGCCCGGTCGAGAGCACGACCATGTCCTGTTCCACCACAGCGTGATCAAACTCAGGAATCGGTTCCGCATCCACCAATTCCCCATCCTTCAGATTCTGTCGCACCACCCGATGCCCCGCCGAGCTGGGCCCCACGACGATCACGTGCTCCCCCCGAACCACACCCGCTCCAAACCCTCTCCCATACCCCACTTCACAGGGCGCCATCCAAAGCGTCTCTCCACTGCGCCGATCCAGCGCGCCCAACTTGCCAGGAATGAC
>JAUHXY010000221.1 GCA_030426785.1 bacterium | reverse complement strand
GGGCCGCTACTACTACCCGGATTTGGCCAGCGCGGCGTTTGTCTCCGCGACGACCTATTTGGGAGGCAGTTTCGAACGCACGAAGCACTACCTCGGGTTGACGCGCTGCGAGTCTCCGGCCGAGGACGAAGAGCGGGTAGGTCGTCCTGTGGCCACCTTCCGGGTTCCGGAGGTGTTCGATTACTCGCGCGTGCTCGTCGGCGTGCCGCGCGACAGCGCGCCGGTGCAAGGGCCGAAGTCGGACCACCTGCGCAGCGTCACCGACTTTCTCGCCACGGTGGCGGAGCGTACGAACGGTCGCTTGTTGGCCTTGTTCACCAATTTAGACGACGTGCGCCAGGTCGGAGTCGCTCTGGAAGCGCGTTGGGCGCACCGCGCATTGCCGCTCCTGTACCAAGGCATGCCCAACACCTCCAAAGAAGAGCTTTCACGCCGCTTCCGGGAGCGGCCGGACTCGGTTTTGTTGGGGGTCGACACCTTTTGGTTCGGGGCGGACTTTCCTGGGGAGACCTTGGAATACCTCGTGATCGTGCGCCTGCCTTACGGCGTGCCCGACCGCTATCACTTCGCGCAGTGTGCGGCCATCGGCGACGGAGCGCAACGCCAACAGATTTACATGCCACGCGCCCTGGCCAAGTTCCGCCAAGGGTTTGGGCGCCTGATGCGGCGCACCACCGACCGGGGCTGCGTGTTTTTGCTCGACAAGCGCATTCTGGAGCCGAAGCATCGCGACTTCCTGCGGGAGTTGCCGCTCGCGAGCTCCTCTTGGGATCGACAGGAAGCCCAAGGGGCGCGTTTGGTGCGAGGGCCCAAAGAGCACGTGCTGCGCGCCGCTTGGCAGCACATGGGCCTTGCAGCCGATTTAGAACCCCAAGGCATCCCTCTGCGAACGGAGGGGCCCGCGAAGGGCGACTCCGAACCCAACGTCACGTGGACTCCGCCGGCCCGGCGGGAACGGACACCACCCCCTCCCCCGATCGACATCGACCCCAGCGACCTGCCCTATTGACCATGACCGCCCCCAGCCGCTGGACCGAAATCAAAGTCGCCGTGCCGATCGGCTGGCACGAGTTGGTGGCCGACGCGCTCGGTCACGAGCTGTGCACCACCGTGCAGATCGGCGACCACAGCATCGCGCACGAGCCTCCGCCCGAGGGGTGCGTGCACTTGCGCAGTTACGTGCCGAGCGAGCACGATACGCCGACGCTCCGCAGTGCACTCGACCAACAATTGCACCGGCTGGCGCAGGCGACCGACGCTCCAGAGCTGCTTGGCCTCGAACTGCTTTGGAAACCGTTACCGCCCGAGGACTATGCGGCCTCTTGGCGCAAAAGTTGGAAGCCCTTCCGTTTGCGCCGCGGGGCGCGCGCCTTCCTGCTGCAACCGCCCTGGGCCCAGTCCGATCCAGAAGAAAACGAAGTCCCGTTGCACCTCGAACCCGGGGGAGCGTTTGGCTCGGGCCGACATGCGACGACGCGTACCTGCTTGGGTGTCGCGTTGGAACGCGTGCGCGGTGGAGAACGGGTGTTGGACGCCGGTTGCGGCAGTGGAATCTTGGCGGTTGGGGCTTTGCTGTTGGGGGCTCGATCGGCGCTCGGCTTCGACGTCGATGCCGTCGCCGCGCAGAAGAGCCAGGAGTTGGCCCAGGACAACGGAGTGGCAGATCGCGCGCGTTTCGTGGCGGGAGGATTCGAAGCCTTGCCCAAAGAAACCTTCGACGTCGTTTTTGCCAACATCTACTCCGATGTCATCCAAGCCCACGCGGAAAGTCTGCGCGACGCGTTAGCACCGCGGGGTTGGTTCGCCTTCAGCGGCTGTCCGATTCATCACTTGGAGGCCACGCGTCGCGCCATCCAATCCGCGCCGCTGCACATCGAAGAAGAGCGTTTGCGGGGGCGTTGGATGACCTTTGTGGGGCGCCGCGCCTGAGCGACGGGGCGGTTCCGGAGGATCGGGCATCCACGTGCGAAGGCACGGTTTCCCACCGCACCAAGTCTGCGGGGCATGAAAACAGCCTCCAAAGCCTAGGAAACGCCCTCGACCAGCGCCTCTGGGAATCGCTCGCGCCCGTTCCACCTTGATCGAAAGCGCGCACGGGACACCCGGGCGGGGCAGGGCTACCATACGCGCGTGAAAGCAGGACTCGGGATGGTGGCCCTCGCTTGGCTGGGGCTCGGAACGTTCGCTTGCCAATGGCAAGGGAACGGATTCCTGCGTTCGGCGCCCGCCCCGGTTTCGATCGAAGAGGTGCGCCACGGTCTTGGCATGACCGCGACCGACGCGATCACCTCGACCCATCGCATCATCGTCGACGGCGAATACGAAAGCGCAGAAGGCACCGGCACCTTCCGCCGCACCTACGATCCCGACGGGCGCTTCGAGGCGCGCACCCATCCGGAAGGCGGCACCGTGCAGGTCAAGCGCTTCGACGGCAGCACCCTGTGGATCGAATCGAGCGTCGACGGGTCATACCCGATGACGCCGGCGCACGCGCGGCTCGCCAGCTCGATCGAGTGGGTGCTCGGAGGCCGCTGGTTGGCTCCCGACGATTCGCCCTTCGACACCGAGTTCTTGCGTCGCCGCAACCCTGACGAGGGGACGCGCGTGCGCCTGCGACTTGCGCCCGATGATTTCGAATCCCACGTCGTGCTGGACCCGATCACCTTAGAGCCCGCTGAGTTGCTGTTGGAACAGCGCAAGGGCGACGTTCGTCTAGCGCTGCGCGATTGGCAGACCCGGCGCGGCTTCCCCTGGCCGTACCGCATCGAGATCTACGGTCCCAAAGGCTTGCAGACGACCCTGCGCACGACCGAAGTGCGCTTCGAGCCGTCTTTACAAGCTCCCAAACCGGTGCGGCGTTCGTGGGAGCAGCGCTCCTACACGCGCTTCGATCGTGCCGCAGCGACCAAGGTCCCGCTGCGACGCACCCGCTCGGGACATTGGTTGGTGCAACCGGAGCTGGAGGGTCGCGAAGTGGGTTGGTTCCTCGTGGACACGGGCACGGGCGTGAATTGCTTGGACCCGCAGGCTTTGGCGTTGGTTCCTGGCTTCCTCGACGATTCGGAAACCCACACCGAGCCGATTTCGATCATCGGGCTGGGAGGCCAGGTCGAAGGGGCTTTGGGTTTGGGCGGCGCGCTGCGACTCGGGCCGATGGTGGCCGATCGCATGGAGTGGGTGGCACTCGACCTGAAGGGGCTCGAAGACGTGGTGGGCGAGCGTTTGGCGGGCGTCTTGGGTGGCGAGCTCTTTGAGCGGGCCATCTTGGAGATCGACGTGGAAGCCCGTGAGATCACCCTGCACAACCCGAGCGAATACGACGGCAGCCACCTCTCCTGGCACCCTCTGCGCTTCGACGGCAGCACACCGTGCGTCCAGGGCACCTTCGCTCCCGATCACGAGGGCTGGTTCCGGCTGGATACCGGCTCCGACGACACGGTCACCTTCCACGCGCCTTGGGTCCAAAAGCTGAGCCTAACCCGCCGGGCACGCAACCTCGTGCGCATGCGCCTGCGCGGCATCGGTGGCGAAATTTCCGCGGTGCAAGGCCGCATCCGTTGGTTCGAGACCCTGGGCCAGCGCTTTTCCTCGCCGCGCGTGACCCTGGTCGAGCAAGCCACCGGCCCCCTGGCCAATCCTGACTTGGTCGGCAACCTGGGCGTGGGGTTCTTGGCGAATCAGCGCCTGATCCTCGATTACCCCAACCATCGGGTGACCTTGATTCCCCGTTGATGGACCTAGATCACGCTCCGAGCCTCCCAGGCTGGGGAAGCCGTGCGCCAGAGCGAGATGCTTTCTTAGGCCTGTCTCCAATCGAGTCGATGGTTTGAGAGACGATCACGCCTCACTCTTCGAGTCACGCATCTCTCCACGCTTCGCCTGCTGCCGTGAACATTTTATTCCTCGCTCAACGCATCCCCTACCCGCCCAACCGGGGGGACAAGATCACCTCGTGGAGGTTGATCCAGCGCATGTCCCGCGAGCACCGGGTGACGGTCGTCGCCTTCGCCCACGACGAGCAAGACCTGGAAGCGGCCCGCGTCCTGAACGAGGAATTCGAGATCGAGACGGTGGCCATTCCCCACCACGAGTCGCGCAAGAAGCTGCTCTCCGCCCCACTGTTGTTGACGGGGAAGCCGCTCACGCTGGGGGTTTACGGCTCGCGAAAATTGCAAGACGAAGTCGACCGGCGCATCCCGGAAACGGACTTCGCCTACGCCTTCTCCTCCTCCATGGGCGCCTTCTTGCTGCCCCATCGTTTGCCGTGGGTCATGCACATCGCCGAGCTTGACTCGGACAAGTGGCACCAATACTCCGAGCGCACACCCTTCCCCATGAGCTGGGTGTACAAACGGGAGTGGAAGACGTTGTTGCGCTTCGAAAAGCGGCTCGCGGCCGCCGCCATCACCAACGTGCTCTGCACGCCCCTGGAGGAGCAGATCTTCCAACGCGAAATCCCCGGCCGTCCTACGGTGGTGCTGCAAAACGGCGTAGATCTGACCTACTTCCAGCCCGCACCCGAGAAGGCGGAGCCTCACCGCATGGTCTTCACCGGCGTGATGGACTACCTGCCGAACATCGATGCTTGCGTGCACTTTGTGAACGAGATCTTCCCGCGCATTCGCGCCGAAGTTTCCGACGCCCGCTTCGACATCGTGGGCTCGAAACCCACGCCCGAGGTGCAAGCCTTGGGGAACACCGAAGGCGTGACCGTCACCGGCTTCGTCGACGACATCCGCGACTGGGCCCACAAGGCCAGCATCGCCGTCGCGCCCATCCGCATCGCTCGCGGCATCCAAAACAAAGTGCTCGAAGCCATGGCCATGGGCTTGCCCGTGGTCGGTTCCACGTCGGCGACCCAAGGGGTCCAAGGCCAAGCCGGAAAGCACTATTGGGTCACCGATGATCCTGCCGAACACGCCAGCATGGTGGTGCGCTTGATGGCCGATCCCGAAGCAGCGCGGGCTTTAGGCCGAGCCGCGAGACAATTTGTCGAAGACCACTACGACTGGGAAGTGACCCTGCAGCCATTGGACCGCATCTTGGCGCAAGCCGCCCAAGCCCAAAGCTGATCCCCGCGCTGCGGACCGATGGTGTATTCTGGGCGGCTCCCCGCTTCCCACCATGGTTCGCACCGCACTGCTCTCCCTGCTGCTCCTCGGCGTTTGCGCCGACGACCTTTCGGCTCATCCCATCGTTCCGGCCCCCGTGCCACAGGACAACGTCGGGCACCGCCACCATCACCACAAGCACGGCCACCCCGTGCCTACCACGCTCGACCCGTCGCGCTTCCATACCAACCGGCGCGGCGCGGAACTGCCCTTGCCGGGTGAAGAGGATGCCTTCTTCTTCGTCGTGTTCGGTGACCGCACCGCGGGGCCGGCCAGCGGGGTTTCGATCTTGGCCGAAGCGGTGCGCGACACCAACCTGTTGCATCCCGACTTCGTGTTCACGGTCGGGGACCTCGTGGAAGGCTACAACCAAACCGCCCGGTGGCTGGCCCAAGCGTTCGAGTTCAAGAGCATCATGAATCAGCTCCTGTGCCCTTGGTTTCCCGTGGCGGGCAATCACGACGTGTATTGGCGTGGCCCAAACCGTCCCCAAGGCGAACACGAAGCCAACTACGAGATGCACTTCGGGCCCCTGTGGTACGCCTTCGAGCACAAGAATTGTTTCTTCATCGCGCTGTACTCGGACGAAGGCAACCCGCAGACCGGGGAGAAGGATTTCCGTAAGGCCGACGCCCAGGTCATGAGCGACGAGCAGTTCACTTGGCTGCAGCAGACTTTGCAGAAAGCCAAAGGGGCGGATCACGTCTTTTTGTTCGTGCATCATCCCCGCTGGATCGGCGCGAACTACGGCAAAGACTGGGACCGCGTGCACCAAGCGTTGGTCGAAGCCGGCAACGTCACTGCGGTGTTTGGCGGACACATCCACTACATGCGCTCCGATCCGAAAGACGGCATCGAGTATGTGACGCTGGCCACCACCGGGGGCGGTCAGGACGGGGTCGTGCCCGAAGGCGGCTGGCTGCACGAGTTTCACGTGGTGACCGTGCGCAAAGACCAGATCGCTCTGTCCGCGATTCCGGTAGGACAGGTCATGGACGTGCGCGAGATTACCCAAGACCTGGTCACGAACACGTACTTGCTCGCCATCGAGCAGCCGCAGATCCAGCCCAAGCTGGAATTGCATCCCGATAGCCGGCACGAGTCGAGTTTGACGGTCACCTTCCGCAATCCCAGCGACCGCCCAATCGACGTGGAAGTCCGCTTAGAGAGCGATGACAGCCGTTGGATGTTCCACCCCGACCACCAACACAAACGTTTGCAGCCGGGCGCCAGCCTCCAGTTCCAAGCGCGCACGTTCCGGATGGAGAATAGCCTCGACGACTTCTTTCGCCCCGCCCGCGTGCGCGTGGCGATGGACTATCTGATGCCGGGCCGGCGCTACCCGATACCCGATGTCGTGGCTGACGTACCGACCTTGACGCACATTCCGGCGCCAGCGATCCCCGAATACGAAACGGCCCTCGATCTACGCGATCGCAAGCAGTACTTGGCCATCCCGCATCACCATCTCCCGATTCCCGATGGCCCGTTCACGGTCGAGGCCTGGGTGTTTCCCGAGGATTTGGACGACTGCGGCCTGATCGCCAAGACCGAGGAGTCCGAATGGGGCCTGCACATGGATGGGAAGGCGCCGAAGTTCTACCTGCACGTCGGCGGCCAGTACGCGATCGCTTACAACCCCGAAGCGCGTTTGGAAACCGGCCTGTGGTACCACGTGGCTGCCGAGTTCGACGGACAGGCGGTGCACCTCTACCTGAATGGTGAAAAGATCGCCACGACGCCCGCCAGCGGACCGC
>JAUHXY010000220.1 GCA_030426785.1 bacterium | reverse complement strand
TGTCGATGCCGGCTTCGTCCAAAGCCAACTTGACCGAGGCGAGCACTTCGGCCCGCACCGCCACCAAGTTGGTCCCGGCCGTATCCGTCCACCAACGGGCGCGGATCGTGACCCAGCTCGCTGCTAAGTCCCAAGGCAAAGCTTCCGGCTTGGGATCTTGTTCGACGCCGTCGACGCTTTGGATCGTCTCGAGGATGACCTGGCAGGCCTCGCGCAGGTCATCGCCGTAACCGATCCCGATGTCGTATTCGCTGCGCCGTTTCGGGTAGGCGGTTTTGACCAACACTGCGTTGGTGTAGATCTCACTGTTCGGGACTACCGCGCGCTGCGCGTCGTAGGTCTTGATGAGCGTCGAGCGCGTCTCGATGGCTTCCACCGTACCCGTGAAGTCTCCGATTTCGATTTGATCGCCCACCTGGAAGGGTTGCCGGATGAGGATCAGCATGCCCGCCAGCCAGTTTTGCAGGATGTCTTTGAAAGCAAAACCGATGGCGACCGAACTGACGCCTAAGCCGGCCAGCAGATCCCCGGGCTGCAAGGACGGGGCGACGATGGTGGCTCCCAAAAGAGCCCCGAGCACCAACAACGAAGTGCGCGCAAAGCCTCCCAACATCTGCCCGAGGTTTTCCCGATCATGGCGCGCAAACTGTGCGATGACCCAGCGCTTGACGAGCTTCGAGGCGAGCCAGAAAACCCCCATCAGTAGGGCGGCTACCACCAAATTGGGTAGCAAACTCACGAAGCCGTCGAGCCAACCGTCCAGCTTGTCCAACAACAAGGAGGGATTGAGATCGATCGTAGGAGGCGCGTCGTCGTCTTGGAGATAGGTCATCGTTTGTGTGCGAAGGGGAAAGAATGATTTCGGTCTAGAAGCTGCTGTTCAGGCCGAATTGGATGGATCCGAAGCGGTGGTAATCGGGCTCAAACTCCTCGAATTCGCGGGTACGCAATACCTGCGTGTAGCGCACGAAGTAGCGCTTGTAGCGGTATTCGAGCGCCCAGCGATAGTCGGCGAAAAAGTCTTCGCGGTTTACGGAGGGCCCCTGGTTGAACGTGCCTCCGTCCAGAAACAGGTTGTGCGCCACCCCGCGCACATCCGCCCCCAAGCTCAAAGAGACGGAGTGCGGGGAGACACGGCGCTCCAGCTCCTCCGGTACCGGAAAGAACGAAAGCGATGGGGTTTGATCGAACGAAGCGGGGCCGAAGTCACGCCCGAGGTTGTAGCCCAACCGCACCTCTACGCCACCGGTGCCATACACCTGCGCTGTACCGAGTCCGATCCCCAACAGGGACGAACCGTCCATCCCCCACCCTTGAGCCCCCCAGCGAAAGTGACGTTCGCGACGGCTCGTCGTCATCTGCAGGGTCAGTTCTGCCGAGAGTTGGTTTTCCCAACCATCGCGCGTATCCACGAGCCCACCCAGGTCGTGCACGAAGTTCTGCGTCTCGCTGCCCAACGACGCGGGACCTACCATGCCGACGCCCACCTCGGTCGTGATGAGGCGATCCCCGTCCCCACTGGTTTCGGGGTTCACCCAGTGGCTGTGGGTAGCAAAGCGCAGGTCCAAATGCCCCGCAAACGGACGGTCGTTGGGATCGGGCACCGCCGCGGTTTTGTCTTCCGGCGTGTAGAGGCGCTGATTGAGAGAGAAGTCCACCAGATGGTGAAAATCGTCGAGGGAGCGACCCCAAATCCAAGCACCGATGCCCGTCGTGGCGCTAGCCAGCGTTTGGGTCCCGGCAGCACTGTCTTCGTTGAGCTCTTGTAGGCGCCCCAAGCGGAAGCCGCTCGTGTAGTTGTTGTCCGATGGGTTGGCGAAGGCGAACAGATCGTTTTCCAGCAGCAAGTACTGACGCTCGTTCGTCGCTGCGCATCCCGAGCCGAGCACGGCGACGAGAGGAAGCTGGAGCCAAAGGCGAAGAGGAAACGACATGATCGAAAGGGGGACAGGGCCCCATGCAGCCACCAAGGCAAGACGCATGCCAGGGGGCGGGCCATGCCCCTAAGCCGTTGGATAGAAATCATTTAGGCCTTGCTCGCGAGGCGCTCGAGCGATCGCCAGCCCCCACAACGGCAGCCGATCCTCCGAAAAAGCGGCAGCTCCTCCGCCCAACCTCCGGCACGCGACCCTTGGTGGCTCCACGAAAGCCACGGGAGCGCAGGCGCATGACACGCCCTATGCTGACCTGCGTAACCCTCCATGAATGCACACCTCATCAAAGCCCTCCAGGATTTGCGGGCGAGCTATTGGTTTTTGCCTAGCAGCTTGGTGGCTTGCGCCCTGCTGCTCGCGGCCGCCACGTTGGCCGTCGATGCACGCGTTCAACTGCCAACCGGCGAGGGTTGGGGTTGGTTGACCCACACCCGACCGGTGGGCGCGCGCGCCATGCTCACGGTGGTGGCGAGCGCGGTGATCGGGATCGCCGGGGTCACCTTTTCGATCACGATGGTGGCGGTTTCGTTTGCGAGCAGCCAGTACGGCCCGCGCTTGATCGGCAACTTCATGCGCGACCGCGCGAACCAAGCCACCCTCGGCATCCTGATCGCGACCTTCGTGTATTGCTTGCTGATTTTGCGGGCCGTGCAAGGGGGCGCCGGAGCTCTCGAAGAGCAGTCCTTCGTACCCCACGCTTCGCTGTTGGTCACGATGGGCCTGACCCTGATTTGCATTGGATCCTTGATCTACTTTGTGCACCACATCCCCGAGTCGATCAACGTCGGCAACATCTCCGCGCGCTTGGGGCGGGAAATGCAGTCGGCGGTCAGCGAGCTATTTCCCGATCGCAGCGAACCCGAAGAAGAGGGCTGGACGGACGACGCGTGGATGCAACGCTTTGGGCAAGGCGAACCCGGGGAGTTGGCCACGCAAGAAAACGGCTACATCCAGACCCTGGAGGTCGATCGGTTAGGCCGTATCGCCGCCGACAACGACCTGCGCGTGCGTTTGAGCTACCGGCCGGGCGATTTTGTCCATGAAGGCAGCCGCGTGTTGTACTTCTGGCCAGCGAGTGCCGCTTGCGACGAGTTGGAAGCCGAATTGCGCTCTTGCTTCGCAGTCGGCGTGCACCGCACCGCTCACCAAAACCTCTTCTTTCTGATCGACCAGCTGGTGGAAGTCATGGCCCGTGCGCTTTCGCCGGGGATCAACGACCCCTTCACGGCCAACGCCTGTCTCGATCAAGTCCGAGCGGGCGTGCTCGCCTTTGCGCAACGGGAAGACTCCAGCGCGCCTGCGGCTACCGCCCGAGTCCTGACGCACCGGCTGCGCTTCCCCGACCTCATGCAACGCCTGTTCGGGCAAGCGCGTCCTTACCTGTCCGGGGATCGCAACGCCGCCATGCACGCGATGGCGATCCTAAGCGAGCTGGGCCCTTTTCTGGTCAGCGACTCTCAGCGCGAACAGGTCGACCTGCACCTGCAACAGTTGATGCAAGCCTGCCGGGACCGCTTGCAGGGCGAGGATTTACGGGACGTGGAAGCGCGCTTTGCTCTGGCACAACACTACCTGCAGGACCCGGCGGCCGCCGAAGCCGCGCAGCGGGATCAGGGTTTCTTCGGGGGCACCGCCTAAACCCTAGCGGCGACGCAGGGCTTCGGTGGGCAGCAAGCGCGACGCGCGCCAAGCCGGCCAAGCACCACCCAATAAACCCAGGAACAGCGAAAATACGATCGCCGTCGTGAGCACCTCGGGGGTGATGCGGAAGGCAAACGCCACCTCGGTGAAGGTGTCGAAGTTCATCGTCCCCGTGCGAATGCCATGGATCGGAAGGACTAGCAAGCAACCCACCAAACCACCGAGCAGCCCTAGGAACAAGGCTTCGATCAAAAAGGACAGGAACACCGCGATGGGTCGGAAGCCGATCGACAACAGCGTTCCCACCTCGCGCGTACGAGCCGCGAGCGCGCTCAACATGGTGTTCGTGGCCGTAAAGATGGCCGCCACCCCCATGATGGTGCCCAAGAGGCCCGCCAGGAACTTCAAAGTGGCTGACAGGGCGGCCGTTTGGCTCGAAAGATACGTGCGCTCGCTGAGCACCTTGGCGGGCACTTCGGGGTGCTTCTCTAAAGCCTTCGCGAAGGCTTGTTCGTCCGTGCCCGGCACCATCTGCGCCACGATGCGATTTGGATTCTCCCTGTTGAGCGCATCGGACATGCGATCGAAGTCGCCCCAAATCTCCGAGGAGAACGGTCCTTCGGAATCCAAAACGCCCACGACTTGGAAAGGCGTGGTGTTGATCCAAATGGTCGCTCCCAGGTTGCAGTTTCGAATGCGTCCCAGCAGGCTGCGACCGACGACGACCTGATCGGTTCCGGGCTCAAAGGGTTCCCCTTCGACGATGCGCACGTCGTCGCCGCGCAGAGCAAACGTCATCGGCTGCACGCCGCGGATCGGAACGTTGGTTTCCCCGCCATCCACTTTGTAACGCCGCACAGCCAAAAAGCACTCCATGGAGGCCAAGGGTTGGCCCGCTTCGTCCTGCGCGATCTCCGGCAAGGACTTGATCAGGGTTTTGGCCCGATCGGGCGGGAAGGTCGACTCGCCTTCGCTGTTGGCCCCGGGACGCAAGAAGACGAACAGATCTTTGCGCCCATGCTCGGCGTATAGGGTCTCAAACCCCTGCTGCAAGGCGAGCACCCCGGCGATGATCGCGACCACGGTGCCTAGACCGAAAACCGCCAGGAGGGTGGTCATCTTGCGCTGCCACAGCCCGCGCAACGCGTAGGAAAGGGGGATCCACATGGGCGATTAGCGGTCGGCGAGAGCGTTGACGGGCAGGATCGAACGGGCGCGCAAGGCGGGCAGTAGCCCAGCAAGCAAACCGAGGGCCAAGGTGATGCCCACCGCGAGGACGAGGGTCTGTGGCACGACGGTGTAGTTGGGCAGCATGGTCGCAAAGGCCTTGCCGATGCCCTTTTCGAGCAACAAGGCCAACCCGATCCCGATCGCGCCGCCAACCAAGCACAACACGAACGATTGCCCCAGCAGATAGCGGAACAAGCGGCCATCCGAAAAGCCCAGCGCTTTCAGGACCCCGACATCGCGGGTTTGCTCGCGCGCCGCCATCAGCATGGTGTTCAACGCCGCGAGCAGAATCGCGAAGAGCACGGCGCCGCCGATCACCGTGACGAAGAAACCCACGTTGCCGTACATGGAAACGAATTGGGCTTGGAACTCGGACTCCGTCGTCGTTTGCACCCGTTGGGGACCGTTTTCGAACAGGGCGTCGACCTCGCGCATGACACGCTTTTGATCGCTGCCGGGTTCGGTGCGCATCACGAAAGTGCCCGCGTCCGGGGGCTGCCCTTCGCCCAACTCGTAGGTTTCGGCGAAGTACTCCCAGTGGAAGAGGAACATCTGGTTGTCGACGTTGTTGGCTTCGGGCTCGTAGATCCCGCGAATCTCGAATTCCCAAGGCACGTCGGATCCTTCGGGATGGGGAAAGAGTGCCCCCAAGAGCGGAATCTTGTCGCCCACCTTCCAACCGAAACGGTCGACCAATCCCTGCCCCACCATCGCGCCCCGTCGATCCGCCACGAATTCGTCGAGGGACCCATCGATGACCTTCATCTCGGGGTACAGATCGAAGGTTTTGACCGGATCCACGGCGAACTGACTGAAGAAGTTCTTCGGATCCTGATAGATGCCGCCGAACCACTGCCACGGACAAACCACCTCGACGCCTTCGACCGCCTCGATCTTGCTCTGATAGGCCTGGGGCAAGCCTACGAATAAGCTCACCGCCGACTGCACCCACAATCGCTCGTTGCGCGCGGCCGCAGCGGTGTTATCGAGGGTGGTGACGAGGCTGCGCAGCGTACACACCAAGAAGATCGCCAACGCAATCGCCCCGCAGGTCAGGAAGGTGCGCAGGGGGTGCCGCAGCAGGTTGCGGCGCGTGAGGGTCCAGAAATCCATACTTAGACCCCAGCCGCCTCTTCGATGCGCCCGAGCCGGCCTTTGTCCAAGTGCACGATGCGCTCCGCCCGCGCCGCCGCCGCCGGGTCGTGGGTCACCATCAGGATCGTCTTGTTGAACTCCTTGCCGAGCTTGACGAGCAGGTCCATGACCTGATCCGCCGACTCGCGGTCCAAGTCACCCGTCGGCTCATCGCACAAGAGCACGTCCGGATCGCTCGCGATCGCACGCGCGATGGCCACACGTTGCTCTTGCCCACCGGATAGCTGCGCCGGCCGGTGTTTCATGCGATCCTTCATGCCGACGACCTCCAAGGCAAACTCCGCGTGCTTCTTGCGCTCGGCTTTCGAGAGCGGCGTCAACGTCAACGGCAAGCGCACGTTCTCCAAAGCCGAAAGCACCGGGATCAGGTTGAAACCTTGGAACACAAAACCCACGTGATTCGCGCGCCAAGTAGCCAGTTGCCCCGAGGACAACGAACCCAAATTCGACCCCGCCACCACCACGTCGCCCCCATCGGGCCGGTCGAGTCCGCCGATCAGGTTGAGCAAGGTGGTTTTGCCCGACCCGGAAGGACCCATCAACGCATAAAAGCGCCCGGTCTCCATCTCCAAGTTGAGTTGATCGAGCACCGTCAGCGTTTCCCCGCCGCGGGTGTAGGACTTGGTCAAGCCTCTGCAGGCAATCATCGATTCCGCCATAGCCCCCTAAGAATAGGCGGCAGTGGCGATCGCGCTAGCATCCAGCGCCAAATTTGGTTTCCAGCGTGCAGGGTGCCAACACCCCTCCGTCGCTTCCGATTCGTCTTACCACGCTAAAGCCGTTTCATGGATGTCTCCCCAAGGCGGGTGGACTGCGCTTCGTATTTAGATCGAGCTTTGGCCGCCCAAGAAGAGCCTTTGGTCACGCTTCCCCATCGCCCGAAGCCTTTTGCTTACCGGCCCAATCGCTTCTTGGGCTTCTTTGCC